>NZ_JAMOIT010000005.1:0-262836 GCF_023656375.1 Paenarthrobacter sp. TYUT067 | reverse complement strand
GCCAAGACCGACAACCTCAAAGTCACCACCGCGTTCCCCACCACCGCGAACAACGACTTCCAAGGCGCCACCTCCACCATCGCCTTCGCCTTCACCGGCACCCAACGCACCGAAACCACCAAGTAAAGCCAGAGGGAGCCAAAGGCTCCCACCCAAGGCCCCGGGGGCCGGCCCGTTTGCCCTTCAGGCCGGTCCCCGGTCCATATCCTGAGCAAGTCTTGAGGGCATTGCACACCAACCCTTGAGCCTGTCCAGAGACACTAAAAGCACAACGAACACCTGAAAGGAACGCCAGGCATGAGCGCACTGAGCACCATCTCCACCCCCGCCGTCCACGGCCGGCGTTCAGCCGCAAAGTCCGTAACCGCCGCCGAGACCGCCGCTGTGAAGCAGCCCGCAGCGGCCCCTACAACTGCTGCCAGCGCCGGTGGCACTGCTGGCCGGTTCCGTCGGATTGCCGGCAAAGTGGTCAAGGGCATCGGCGTGGGCATGCTGATCCTAGGCGCGTTGGTGTTCCTGTTCCTGGCGATCGGGCCACGGATCCTGGGCTACCAAACCTCCACCATGCTCACCGGTTCCATGGCCCCGCTGATCAACCCGGGCGACGTCGTGGTCACCGTCCCCACCCCCACCACCGACGTCAAAGTAGGCGACATCATCACCTACCACATCCCCGTCGAAGACCAGCGCGTGGAAACCCACCGCATCACCGAGATCACCACCACCGCCGACGGCGGTATCGCAGTCCAGACCAAAGGCGACGCCAACAACGGCCTCGACCCCTGGATCGCCACCCTCCAAGGCAAAACCGTGGACAAGCACGTAGCCACCATCCCCTACGTTGGCAACGCCATCCGGGCCCTGCGCGAACCCATCGTCATGAACACCCTCATGTACGGCGCACCCGCCATCCTCGTCATCGGAATGCTCGCCTCCATCTGGACCAAAAACCCGGACAACACAGCCCCGCAAGCAACAGTAGGAGCCGGGGATGAAAGCGCCGCGTAGCGCTGCCGCCGGCGACTGGGACTTGAGCCGAATCCAGTCACTAGCCGACGAGCTTGGAAACCCGAGGCCGGCATTGCGGTTCTTGGCGAAGTACCTTTCAATGCTCCCCCAACGGGTGGAAAGGATCGTTCATGCTGTGGATGAGGGCGACGCATCAGAGACCACAACGGCACTCCTCAGCCTGAAGATCAGTTCAGCCATGGTGGGCGCCTTGGAAACAGAGCACCAGTGCCGGGCGATGGAATCAATGATCCGTGAAAATCATTTCGACGACGCCGCCCAAGCACTCCCGGCGCTGAGGCAAACAACGGACCGCTGCCTTGCATCACGGTCCAACCTCATTCGCGCAGCGCATGTTTCGCTCAACCGGCATGGTGGATACTTCCGCACTTGAACGATTGAGTGCAATAAATCTGTGGAGCTAAGGAGATTCGAACTCCTGACCTCTTCGATGCGAACGAAGCGCTCTACCAACTGAGCTATAGCCCCTGGACCGAGAGCCTCAACTGCCCGGCCAGTGTCCCTAGGCTACAAACTTTCCCTGCGCTTTTCCAACCACCACACGAACGTCTCCTGGCCTTGCACCTGTGGTCGCTTCCAGGACTTAGGCGCGGCGACGCTGCAGGACATCGTCCAAGTTGCTCAGGGCGCTGTGGTTCTTAGCAGTGGCCACTACAGCAACTGCTGCCTCGGCCTGCTCAACGTTCTGCTTCAGCACAGGCTTGCCAACGGGCTTGGGTGCCTCGGGCAGGTCCAAGGGCTCTGGAGCTGGTCGCGGTGCTTTCGCAGCGGCCACGTACGTTGGCTTGGGGACCTCCACCGGCTGCCAGCTGGCGCCTTTGGAGTCGTTGGCAACTTGAGCGGATTTATCGCCTGCGGCAACTGCCACAGCAAGCGCTGCCTCGCGCAATTCCTTGGCTGACAATCGAGGAGCTTCACGGCTAGAGGCTTCGGCGTCAAAAACCGTGGTTTCCTTCGCTGCGACAAGCGGCTCCTTGGGCAAGTACCGGGCAGGTGTGGGGATGGGTGAGGCCTGAGCCGCACGGCGAGCCCGCCGTTCACGAAGGTCCCGCAAGGCGAGCTTACGCAAGGTAACGACAGCCAGCACAGCGCCAATGAGGGAAACCAGCGGCAACCACACAGAACCGATGCCGAGAATTCTGAGAACCCCTGACACCGCGGCCGTAACTAACAGGGCCAGGCCTGCCAAGGCGAGCGTGAGCCGGGCGTAACGGATAGTGAACGGCGTAGGGGGCGCCTTCCGGAGCGAGGACTCCGCCGCTGGGGAGTCCTGGGGCGACGCCGGTGCTTTGCTGCGCATGGTCTCCATCGGTTTCTCCTGCTGAGGTGCCAAAGTCAGTACCACCCCTGCCTGCGTTTCGTCTGGTTCGTCATCAAGAGCCTCTGCTGGAACAGTGGCCGTTTGGACTTGTTGGCGCCTGTTCCGCAAAACATAGGGCGCCACCCAGACCATCCACAGCGCGACAGTGACCACGAGTATCACTGAGCTGCTGAGAGGGAAGTCCACATTCAAAACCGTAGAAGCAAATCGCCGGGTGCGGCGGCATTGCGGCCGGTGTGTCGTGGGCGAGTCCGCAAATGACTGGAGATATGAGCGAAAAGGCCGATGACCTGCCCGTTTATCCTCTCAGCCACCTGCGCAGGAGTCCTTCCGGCACCTCCTCGGCCGTCAACGCAAAAGAGCGGTGATCAGCCCATTCGCCGTTGATGTGCAGGTAGCGTTCCCGGTAACCTTCATCGCGGAATCCGAGCTTCTCCACAACCCTCAAACTCGGAGAGTTCTCTGGACGGATGTTGATTTCCATACGGTGCAGACCCAGCACCCGGAAGCAGTGGTCAGTTGCCATCGCAACCGCTGTGGGCGCAATGCCACGCCCGGCGCGGTCCTTATCCACCCAATAGCCGAGGGTGGCCATCATGGCCGATCCCCACACGATGGATGAGACCGTCAACTGTCCGACGATTTGCGGCTCGTGAAAACCGGCCGTTCTCTCAACTATGAGAAACGGCAAAGCGGTTGACTGACGGGCCTGCTCATTCAAGGACCCCACCATTTGACGGTAGCTGGGCAGGCGCCCACCCGGAGCCGGGTTGGACGCCTCCCACGGCGCCAGCCACTCGCTGTTCCGCGAACGGACTTCGGACCATTCCCGCTTGTCGCGGTATCGGATGGGCCGGAGCAGCAGGTCTCCGCTTTCCAGCGTTACCGGCCAGATCGCAGAGCCATACATCATTTGTCTATTTGGGAAGTGTGGCGGTGAAGTTGGGCAGCCACTCGCGAAGCTCAGGACCGAGGTCTTCGCGTTCGCAGGCAAGCTCGATGCAGGCCTTGAGGTAGCTGAGCTTGTCGCCGGTGTCGTAACGACGGCCACGGAACACAACGCCGTAGACGCCGTAACCTTCACCTTCGCCGGCAGCAAGCACCTCAAGGGCATCGGTCAGCTGGATTTCTCCGCCGCGACCTGGAGCCGTCTTCTCCAAGACGTCGAACACGGCCGGGTGCAGCACGTAACGTCCAATCACGGCAAGGTTGGAGGGCGCCTCTTCCGGAGAAGGCTTTTCGACGAGTTGCTTGATGCGCACGTAGCCATCTTCACCGTTGTCCTCAACATCGGCGCAACCATAGGCGCTGATCTTGGAAGGCTCGACCTCGATGAGTGCAACAACGGAACCACCGGTCTTCTGCTGAACAGCAATCATTTCGCTCAGCAGGTCCTCACGGGCATCGATCAGGTCATCGCCGAGCAGAACGGCGAAGGGCTCGTACCCAACGTGCTGCTTTGCACGAAGGACAGCATGACCGAGGCCGTTAGGGTCGCCCTGGCGGACGTAGTGGATATCACCGAGGTTGGTGGCGGACTGAATGGCTTCAAGCTTGGCGGTGTCGCCCTTTTCAGCAAGCGTGGCCTCAAGAGCCGGCACACGGTCAAAGTGGTCTTCGAGTGCCCGCTTGCTGCGCCCTGTAATCATCAGGACGTCATGCAGGCCCACCTTGACCGCTTCTTCGACGACATACTGGATGGCAGGCTTGTCCACCACGGGCAGCATTTCCTTTGGCATCGCCTTGGTGGCGGGCAGGAAGCGGGTGCCAAGGCCTGCTGCGGGAATGACGGCCTTGCGGACAGCGTTGTTTTCTAGAGTCACCGGACTAATGTAACGGACGGAACACACCAACGGCTAAACCCCTCGCCGCGTCGTTAGCACATTTGGTTTTCCGCAGTGGATAACCTCTGCAGCTCAACCGGCGCGCGACAACCACCCGAACGGACAGAGATGGCATCGAAGGAAGACATTCGCAGCAGTCGGCGGCTGCACAGGCGGGCCCTCAGTCCTGAACACCTGGCTCGCGCTGGAGAGTCCCTTGCACAGCATGGCACGGCCTGGGCGGCCAAGGTCTCCCCCGGCGCTTCCTCGACCTTTGCCGTGTACCTGGGCGTCGCTTTCGAGCCGCCCACCATCCCTTTGATCACAGCCCTGCACAAGGCCGGGCACCGGGTGCTACTGCCCGTCTGCGAGCCGGGGCGGCTTTTGAGCTGGGTGTATTGGACACCTGACACAGCATTTGTCCGGTCCACCTTTGCGCCGATAGACGAGCCGGAGGGTGAGCGGCTGGAGAGCTCGGTAGTTGCCGGTACCGCGGGGATCTTCATGCCCGCGACGGCGGTGGACCGGGACGGCAACCGGATCGGCCAGGGAGGCGGCTATTACGACAGGCTCCTCCAGGGCCTGGATGCTTCCGGCGGCAGGCCGCCCACCATCGCCGTAGTGTTCGACGACGATTTGTTACCTTCGGGGTCCATTCCCGCCGAGGCCTTTGATCGCCCCGTGCGACAAGTGCTGACACCGTCTGGAGTGGTTGAACTCGGCGACGACGCCGAGCAGCGCTGATGGTGGCCGGCTTACCAAGTGAGGCCGGAACTACCGAGGGTACGCCCTGCGGCGACCGATGATAGAATTAGCACTCAGGCCCTGTGACTGCTAAGGCGGACTATCTCCACCGACGCTGCCAGGACCTGAACTTTGTCCTAAAGGAGGAACTCAGTGCCCACATACGCATACGCTTGCAAAGACTGTGACCATGCCTTCGACATCGTCCAGTCCTTCTCTGACAGCTCCTTGACGGAGTGCCCCGAATGCAAAGGCGCCCTGCGGAAGAAGTTCAACAGCGTCGGCGTCGTTTTCAAGGGCTCCGGATTTTACCGGACTGATTCCCGGGATGCCAAGGGCAGCACTGTTTCAGCGGCGCCTGCTGCCTCTACACCCGCGCCTTCAGCAGCACCGGCAACTGCAGCGGCAAGCAGCTAACTGGTTTTCCACATAGGGCAACCGGGCGCTGTTTGCGGCCCGGGAAGCTGGCTAGCGTGGCGGCATGCCACAAATGTCACGCAGCGCCCTCCTCGCCCGTGCTGAACGCTCATCGCGAGCCGCCGGTACTTGGCCGCCCATCAGCCCTTCGCGCTCCCTGCAACCGCATTCCCGCTCCCGGACCAGTTCACGGTTCAACCGCGGTCGTCCACGAGGGCGCTCAGGTCAGCGCGGGCGCCGGACGGGATTTGGTTCCTGGATTGCACGTAACCGCCGCTTGGCAGTAGCGCTGCTGTTATGCGTGGCTGCCGGCATCGCAGTCCAGGAACTCACCCCTGCGTCTGAGCAACAGGTGAGCGTCCTCGTGGCAGCCCGGGACCTTCCAACGGGGACCCACCTCACCGCAGCGGACTTCACCACTGTTGAGGTACCACCCAATCTCGCGATCAGCGGAGCTTTGGACAGCGTCGGCGCCCTTGTTGGCCGCCAACTCGCGTCCCCTCTGGGTAAGGGACAGATCCCTTCGGAGACAAGTCTGCTGGGACCCGGCCTTCTGACAGGCGCACCCGTGGGATCGGCAGCTGTCCCCCTCCGGATGGCCGATCCTTCGTCCATCCAGCTACTCTCCCCCGGTCAGCTGGTATCAGTGGTCCTCACGGCAGCGGGGTCCTATGACGAATCACAGCAAAGTCAAGTCCTCGCAGGACCTGTACCCGTACTCTGGACGTCAGCCCAGGGCGGCAAGCCCGGTGAATGGCTGGGTACAGGTGACACGGACGGTCTGGTGGTGGTGGCGGCTGATCCTCAACAAGCAGAAAAGCTTGCCGGCGCATCAACGCAAGGCAAGCTTTTCTTTGTTTTGGTTAGCCCCTAGCGGGCTAATCAATGATCATTGTCCGCTCAGCCCCAGTGCGGGGGTTTCTGTTCCTTGAGCCACTGCTCATGGTCGTAGTTGGAGTCATCGCCCCACCGCCGGGGATCATCCTCAGCGGCCTTGGTGGGCAGAATCCCGCTCGGGCCGGTCTTGGCTGCCGGGGACTTCGGTTCCCCGGCCGCCTCCGTAGGACCAGCGGTGTTCTCGCCGGTTTCCTCAGTAGCGCGGTCCTCGCCGCCTGTTTCCTGATCCATCAGTGGTGCTTCTTTCGAATTCTCTGCTTCATGGACGTCGTGTTGAGGTTCTTCACCCTCAGCATGCTCAACGGAATCTCCGGCCAACAGAGGCTGGTCAGTTACCGAGGTCAATTCTTCCCCAGGGGCGTGAAGGAAACCACTGTGGGTGGAGGCAGACTGTGCAAGGTGATTCTCGAGGCCCAAGTAGGAGCCTATCCGGTCCGCGCAGGACGAAGGATCGGTGAAGACCTCGATCGTCCAGAGCGACATATAGCGCCATCCCATGCGCTCCAACAGTTGCGGCCGCAGGCGGCTCCGTTCACGGACGCTCATCCGCCGGTAGCGTTCAGTACCATCGGATTCGATGGCAACGGGGGTGGGGATTTCAGCACCCTCCCGGCCAATGGTGTGGACGGGGTCCGCAGCCGCCGCTATATCCAGCACGCCGTCGTAGAGATGCCATACCCTGGCTCCGCGGGCGCGCAAACGGTCGCCCAGATCGGCCACCAACGGATCTTCACCTAAAGCCTGCTCACTGGCGACAGCGCGGGAGGCGGGCGTTCCGAGGCTGCTGTTGCCGGAGAGCTCCCGGTCCAGGAGTTCATAGAAGTCCACAGCACCATGGGCCAGGCGATCAAGGTCGAGATCCTCGGGCCGGAAGCACGTCAGGACGTGCATGGAGCGCCGGGCACGTGTCATTGCCAGGGCGAAACGGTTACGCCCGCCCTCGGTGGACAACGGACCGAAGGAATGGAGCGCACGGCCATGCGGTGTGCGGCCATAGCCTAGTGAGAAGATCACATGGTCGCGGACAAGGCCCTGTGCGCGCTCAAGGTCCACCACACGGAAAGACTCGGGGCCGGCTCCGAAGAAGCTGGACAGCAGGGGGTGGTTGGGCAATTGCAGCCTGATGGCTTCGCCAATCCTGGCAGCATGGCGCAGGCTCGCCGTCACCACGGCGAGTGATGTACGGGGCCGGAGCCTTGCGTGTTCGAACACAAGATCCACAACGCGGTTGACCTCCGCGGTGACGGACTCAACGCCCTCATGGTCCGCCCCAGGCAGCCCGGTGCCGTCCGGTATGTACTCTACGTGGATTGATCGGTCCAAGCCGGTGACCGAGTTGCCGTCGGGCAAACGACGCAGGCCACCGTCGTAATAGTTTTTGCTCAACTGGAGGATCAGGTCCTCGTCCACCGCACGGTAGACCCAGTTCAGCTGCCAGGTGGGAAGGACCCTGGCCAATGCCTTGAAGGCACTGTCCACATTCTCGTGGCTGGCTACCCCGGCCACAGGCGGCTCCACGGCGACGCTGAACGTGCGCGCATGGGCAATTTTCGCGTCGCCGAAGGCAACTACCTGGCGTGCCCGGGCGATGGCCGGGAGAACAGCCTGCAATGAAGTGGATTCGGCGTCGATGATCACCACGGCATCGAATTTTTGCTCGGCCGGGAGCACCCCGGTGAGCAAGTAAGGACTGACGGACCATACCGGCACCAGCAGGGGTACCAGGTCCGGGGCCTGGGCGCTCAGGGCGGGCAGCGTCACCCGGCCATCCTTCAACAGGGCGCGGAGTAGCTCCGCCTGCCTGGGATGTTCAAGGAGACCCTGACGCCATTTCTGGGCCAGCTGCCAACGGAGGCGAGCGGCGCCACTGGCAATGTGGGCTTGGTCCGCAAGGCGGTATTCGGCTTCGAGGCGGCGCAGTGAATCACCGTCGGACATGGCGAGGTAATCATCACCGCTGATCATCGCCTCCAGCGCGGACTGCCACCAAGCCAGATCCAGTTCGGCGGCTACAGAAGACGCCGGGACTTCCCGGGCAGCAAGATCCGCCAGCAGTTCACCGAGCCCGTGCTCGCGCATTTCCTCGATAAGGAGCGTCCGCTCAGGAAGCGTCTCCAAAGTGGCTGTGTCTGCAACGAGCCGCTCCAACCGTTCCATGAGTGGGGCATACCGCGTCCCGTGCAGGGCTCCACCATCGGAGGTGTACTTGAGCGCATCACCCAGGCGGCGCAGCTCGCCATCGAGTTCCCGGTAGAGTGCACCGAGATCGGCAAGGCCGGAAGGAACAGCCGGGTGCCGCTGGGTTGTTGCATACCCTGCCCACAGAGCACGCTGCTCCTGGACCAGCACTAAGGAGCTGTGAAGGTCCGCAATGTGAACACCGGGCCGCACGTATTCCTTAGCTACCCGACGCAGGCGGGAGCGCTGCATGGAGGGCATCTCAAGGTTGCGCTCACGGCGCCAGGCAGAGGTGGCAGTGGCGGAGATGAGATCGTGCACCGGCCGGTCAAAGATATCCGGGGTGAACTTATCCAGGCTCTCGCGTACGGCAATGAGCAGTTCCAGCTGAGCGCCCCATTCGGTGAAAGTTTCACCTAGGCGGATCTCGGCGTGATCGGAAAGCTGCTTCATGCGATCCCGCAGGACCGGAAGTTTCTCCTCGGCCGAGCGGGCAAGCTGCTGTGCTTCCTCGGTCTCCTTGCGGGTCACCAAACGGGCGCCATACCAGGGGCTCGAGGTGGAGGACCGGCTGAAGCTGCCAAGCTCGGCGGCCCGACGCAATCGGCCAGCGAGCTCTTCACGGTCCTTGATATTGTCCAGGACGCTTCGCTTCAAGCGCACCGTAGTGGAGGGTGCAGGGTGAATTGAGGTCAATTCGGCAAGTGACTGCATTGCCTGGTACGGCGAGCAACCCCACCGCTCACGGACGTTATGCAGGGAGGCTACATGGTCCATCAGTGCATGACGGTGGCTGGTAAGTGTCTGGTGAAGGTTGCCCAGCTGTGGCTCAATCGCTTTCTCATTGCGCATGATGGCTCTGACCAACTGGCCTTTGAGTTGCTGAGGAGTGGTTCCATTACCGGGCCGGAAGAGCATCGACTCCAGGCCCAGGGATTCAAGGTGGCCGGAAAGTCCTGCAAGGCTGGTCTGCCTGTCCCCCACCACCAGAATGGACTTGCCTTCGCTGACCAACGCACCTATTGCGTTGATTGCTGTTTGCGTTTGGCCGCTTCCTGGCGGGGTGCTGACAACAAGTGAGTCCCCGGCACGAACGGCATCAACTACATACTGCTGATCCGTATCAGCATCGAGCAGGAGAAGCTCATCGGCCGGATCCCGAAGGTCCAGGCTTGGGAACCGGCCTGCCTTGATCGGCTCTGGTTCAATGTCTCCGCCGTTGGCGGCAGTCGAGAGTGCTGCAACCGTGGGGTTGTTCATGTTGATCCATGGATCATCCAGGTTGCCGGAGAGATCAGCCAGCGTAGTGACCAGCAGGTTAAACTCCACCTCTGCGCCATGAATCGGCTGAATCAGCGTGGTTAACCGATCCAGGACAGGCTGGGGATCAAGCCGGGCAGTGTTGTAGGCCATGCGCGCTACAGCGTTAACATCAAAGACGATGCCATGAACTGTCTTCAGATGGCGCACCAGGGCAGGGTTCATTCGCGCCTGCTCGGTGAGCTGAAGCTCAAAGTCGTCCTCGCCAGGCCTGACCGTGAGGACAATGGAAGTAAGCATCACGGGGGCAGAAACGCGTTGGGGCTTACCGCCAACGGCAGAGGTCCACACGACGGTCCCGGCGGACAAGTACCCGGCCTCGATGCCGCGGTCGTTGCTGAGCTCGAAGATCTTGGACCGGATGTTGCGGGCCGCCCTGGCTGCGACCAGGTACTGTTGACGATCCCTGATGAGCGTGGAAAGCCGTGTTCGTCGGCCTGCAAGCAACTGCGCCAGCCCGGACGGGTGGGCGTTGCTGAGATCGATGGCGCCTTCAGGCGTCTTGACGAAGCGCAGCATGGTGTCGGCCCCGGTGACGGGTTTGAGACCAGACAGCCATTTGCGGAGCTCTTCGGAGCCCTCTTCCTGGCCTTGACCTACTGACACGACTTCTGCCTTCTTTTCTGTACTAGCTTTAGACGCCTTGGACCATACCGGCATACTTTCGAGGGTAGCGGGAATCCGCGGACAGCTCGCTCCGCAACGCTGTTCCACTGCGAAATTCGCCGTCATTTCACAGCCGAGGGCAATGAGTGGGGCAAAGAAGCATCCCGGCTTCAAACAAAGTGGCCGGCCTCCCAGAGGAAGCCGGCCACTCAATGTGCTATTCCCACTCGATGGTTCCCGGTGGCTTGCTGGTGACGTCCAGCACCACGCGGTTGACTCCATCCACCTCGTTGGTAATTCTGTTGGAGATCCGGGCAAGCAGGTCATACGGCAACCGCGACCAGTCTGCCGTCATGGCGTCCTCGGAAGACACCGGACGCAACACAATCGGGTGACCGTAGGTGCGGCCATCGCCCTGGACACCAACGCTGCGAACATCAGCCAGGAGAACTACCGGCATCTGCCAGACGTCGTTATCCAAGCCTGCGGCCGTGAGTTCCGCACGTGCAATGGCATCAGCCTTACGCAGTAGATCCAGGCGCTCCTTGGTCACTTCGCCCACAATGCGGATTCCCAAGCCGGGGCCCGGGAACGGCTGGCGGCCGACGATCTCCTGCGGCAGGCCAAGCTGTGCACCCACAGCGCGGACTTCGTCCTTGAACAGGGCTCGCAGCGGCTCAACGAGTTCGAACTGAAGATCTTCGGGGAGTCCGCCCACGTTGTGGTGGCTCTTGATGTTTGCAGCACCTTCGCCGCCGCCTGATTCCACGACGTCCGGGTAAAGCGTTCCTTGGACGAGGAACTTGATCTTTTCACCCTCGGCAGCGGCCTGGGCAATGATGGCCCGTTCCGCTTCTTCGAAGGCACGAATGAACTCGCGGCCAATGATCTTGCGCTTGGTCTCAGGATCGCTGACGCCTGCCAATGCCGACTGGAAACGTTCCTGCTCGTTGGCAACGTAAAGGTTGACGCCGGTGGCGGCCACGAAGTCGCGTTCAACCTGCTCGGCTTCGCCTTCACGCAGAAGGCCATGGTCAACGAAGACACACGTCAGCTGGTCACCAACAGCGCGCTGGACCAGAGCAGCGGCTACGGCGGAATCGACGCCGCCGGAAAGGCCACAGATAACCTTGGAGTCCCCGATCTGCTGGCGGATCCGGTCCACCTGCTCTTCGAGGATGTTGCCCGTTGTCCAGTTGGGGCTCAAGCCCGCGCCCTTGAACAGGAAGTTTTCCAGGACGTGCTGTCCAAGAACGGAGTGCTTCACTTCGGGGTGCCACTGCACACCGTAGAGGCGCTTCTCATCATTGGCGAAGGCAGCCACCGGAGCTCCGGCCGTAGTTGCCAGCACCTCGAAGCCCTCCGGAGCCTCATGAACGGAGTCTCCGTGGCTCATCCATGTGTTCTGGGAGGACGGGACGCCGTCGAGGATGGAGCGTGCATCACCCACAAGAAGGGCTTCGGTAGCTCCGTATTCCCGCAAACCAGTCTGGGCCACCTTGCCGCCCAAGGCATTTGCCATGGCCTGGAATCCGTAGCAGATGCCGAATACCGGAACGCCGGCCTCGAAGAGGTCGGCACCCACGAAGGGCGCGCCCTCCGCGTAAACACTGGAGGGCCCTCCGGAGAGAATGATGGCTGCCGGGTTCTTGGCCAGAAGCTGCTCGGTGGTGAAGGTATGCGGAACAATTTCCGAATACACATTCGCTTCGCGGACGCGGCGGGCAATCAGCTGCGCGTACTGGGCACCGTAGTCAACAACCAGCACCGGCTTCTGGGAAGTTTGGGGTGCGGTGGGAGTAGTCACCAGACAAGACTACTTTGCCGAGCCGTCCCGGTGCACGTTGGCAGAGGCGTCAGAGGACCAAAACGGCCCCGCCGTTAGGCATCTCACACCGGGACGCTCGTGAGGTGCTAGTAGCGCTTGGACGCCTGCGGATTGGCTGCGAGTTCCGCTTCAACCTGCGCGTGGAATTTCTTCTCCACGATGAAGGACAACAAGGGGATGACTCCACCAAGTGCCAAAAGGATCATTTTGGAGAACGGCCAGCGCATGAGCGACCACAAGCGGAAGTTGGAGACCAGGTAAACCACGTACATCCAACCGTGCACGATCAGAATCGAGGTGGAGATGTTGAAGCCGCCAATGACGCCCTTGGGCTCGGATTCAGCGAAACCGAAGCCAAACGGCTGGCCCGTCACTGCGTTCGTGCCGCCCGCGAAGAGCGAGACGCCAAAGCCGTAACGGGCAATCAATTCAGCGCACAGCAAGAGAAGCATGGCACCCGTGAGGTACGCCATGACCTTGTAGAACTTCAACGCCGAACGAATTTGCGCTTCCGTACCGCCGAAGCGCCGCTTCCTGGGCTTGGGTCCGGACTGTTCGGGCTGGATAGCCGGTTTTGGCTCAATCATTGCTGCACCTTTTGTTCTGGCTCTGGGTTTGTAGGTTCTGTAGTTGCCTCGGGGTGGCCTGCCTGGTCCAAGTCGTTATCGGCGAATTCGTCGTCGAATTCGTCCTCTTCCAAGTCCCGCCGGTAGTCGTCCTTCACCAGGCGCCACCAGATGAAGATCGAGAACCCGGCAAAGACAACCCATTCCACCGCATAGAAGAGGTTCAGCCAGTTGACCTGCTCCGCAGGAGGCTGGGGAGGAATGTTCAGTGCCTTGACGTCATCTCCGAGGGGAATTTGCGCGCCTCCGGCCACCTCCGTGGTAGCTGCGATAAAGCCCTGGTAGCTGGAAACTTCCCATTTATTGATGAGTTCCGCCGTTGAGACTGCGGACGCGCGGTCCGGGCCGGCGTCGACGTTTGGAAGCGGCGCTTCGGACGGGATGAGGCGGCCCGTCACGGTGATGGTTCCCGACGGCGGCGGGCCGGCTTGGGCGGCATCCGCCACCCACCCGCGGGCTACCGGAATCCACGTCTTGGGTGAGGCACCAGCGCCCTTGAGCGTGGGGGCGTCATTGACGGCAAAGGCGGAGACGATCCAGAAGCCCTTTTGGTTGTTGTAGAGGCGGCCTTCAACGAGGACCTGCTTGTTGGGATCGTAGGTACCCGTGGCCGTGACCATCTGGTCCGAAACCGAGCCGGGAAAGAACTGGCCCGGTTGGAGGACGTCTACCAGGGGTTTCACTTCTTCGATGCTGGACGGTGCCGGGGGCTCATGCTGGGCGGACCGGCTGAGCTGCCATTGGCTGAGCAGCACAAACACCCCGGACAACAGAAGCGCAAAGATCAGTCCTGCGATCCAGCGGGGTTTCAACGCGGTTTTCAACACCCCTTAACCGTACTTCGTCCGGCTGTAGAACAACGAAACGCCCTAGTGGTCGAAGAACACCAGGCTGGAGTTGATGAGCTCGGAGATGACTTCGGGGTCATGCGCCCGCCGGAGGGACTCGCGGAAGGACTCTTTGGACAGGGAGCGGGCCAGCGTGGCCAGAACCTCGAGGTGGTCGGAGAAGGAACTGGCAGGCGTGGCGATCAGGAGGATCAGGGTTGCCGGACCGTCGGTGGCTCCGAAGTCCAAGGCATGGCCAAATTTGGTTACCCCTACGGCTATGGAGATCCTGTCCACGAATTCGCTGCGGGCATGCGGCAGACCGATGCCGCCCGGAAGGCCGGTGGCAAGCTGGTGCTCCCGTGAATGTACTTGCTCCAAGAAGCCCTCAAGGTTGGTAATCCTGCCGGCTGCATAGAGCCTGTGAGCCAGTTGCGCCGCGGCATCGATCTTGTCTTGGGCAACAAGTTCAAGAATGACCGTATCCGGGGTTGTCAGTTCCGCATCGTACCGGTCAAGTGGTTCAGCCAAGTTGTGTTCCCTCCGTGTGGCCTGCAGGCCTCAATTCCTTGAGCTGGTCAGCGGAGGGGAACGATGTCATCCACTCCCATGCGCGCAGCATCGGCCGATTCGTCGTCGGGTTGCTGCTGACTAAGCCGTTCAGCTTCCACTCGCGCCAGGTAGTGCTTGATTTCGCTTTCGCGCTGAGTCTCGCTCCAGCCAAGGATTTCTCCCATCAGCTTAGCTACTACGGGCGCGGCAGACACACCCCGGTCCCATGCTTCGATGGAGATGCGGGTGCGGCGGGTCAAGACGTCGTCAACGTGCCGTGCGCCCTCATGGGTTGCTGCATAGACGACTTCGGCAGCCAAGTAGTCATCCGCACCGGGAAGAGGCTCCCCCAATTCGGGTCGGCCGGCGATGATTTCCAGAACTTCGGGGGTCATGGAGCCAAAACGGTTGAGCAGGTGCTCCACCCGCGCCACATGCACTCCCGCCTGTTCCGCCAACCTGCCGCGCCGGTTCCATGCGGCTTTGAATCCCTCAGCGCCGAGCAGCGGAATGGTTTCGGTGCAGCTGGATGGAACACGTTCATCCATGGCCCTTGTTGCCTCGTCCACGGCATCTTTGGCCATGACCCGGTAGGTTGTGTACTTCCCCCCGGCAACCACCACGAGTCCGGGCACCGGATGCGCCACTACGTGCTCGCGGGACAACTTGGCGGTGGAGTCATTGTCCCCGGCCAGCAACGGGCGGAGGCCTGCGTAAACGCCTTCCACGTCCTCACGGGTCAGCGGGCGCTTGAGGACCTTGTTGACATGCTCCAGCACATAATCGATGTCCTTGCTGGAAGCTGCCGGATGGGCTTTGTCCAGCGTCCAATCCGTATCAGTAGTGCCGATAATCCAGTGCCGACCCCAAGGGATCACAAAGAGCACTGATTTCTCCGTGCGAAGAATCAGCCCGACGGTGGACTGGAACCGGTCGCGCGGCACCACAAGGTGGATTCCCTTCGACGCGCGGACCTTGAGCTGGCCACGGTCGGTCACCATAGCCTGCGTTTCGTCAGTCCAGACGCCAGTGGCGTTGACCACTTGCTTGGCCCGTATCTCGAAGACGCTACCGTCCTCCTGGTTTTCCACCTTGGCCCCAACAACGCGTTCCCCTTCACGGAGGAAGTCCACCACACGTACGCGATTCGCTGCGTGGGCTCCATAGTGTGCCGCAGTCCTTACGACGTTGACCACCAGACGCGCATCGTCTACCTGTGCGTCGTAATAGCGGATGGAACCTACGAAGGCATCTTCCTTGAGGCTGGGAGCCGCGCGGAGGGTTCCACGCCGGAACAGGTGCTTATGCATGGGGACGCCCCGGCTGTTGCCGGACGTCAAACCCAGAGTGTCATAGAGCATAATCCCAGCACCCACATACGGGCGCTCCCAGATACGGCGGGTCAGTGGGTACAGAAAAGGTACTGGGCGCACCAGGTGCGGTGCGATGCGCTGTATCAGCAGCCCCCGCTCTTGGAGCGCTTCCTGGACGAGGCCAAAATCCAGCATCTCCAAATACCGCAGTCCGCCGTGAATGAGCTTTGAGGATCGGGACGACGTGCCGGACGACCAGTCCCTTGCCTCCACGATGCCTACGGTGAGGCCACGCGTCACGGCATCCAAAGCCGCACCGGCGCCCACCACACCGCCCCCGACAATCAGGATGTCGAGCTCTTTGCCCGCCTGGGCGGTGGACTTCAAGACTTCGATTGATGCGGCGCGGGATTCCGGGCTTAGTGCTCCCGGTGAATTCACCTGTGGACCGCCTGGGATATTGCTCATCGGACCCCTCCTCAAACGCAACAGCTTGGTAGTCCCCTACCCTACTTGCTGCTCGCCGCCTTGGGCAGGGGCTCCCGGAGGCTTAGCCGAGATACGGCGAGACGACGACGTCCACCCGCTGGAACTCTTTCAGGTCCGAGTAGCCGGTGGTCGCCATCGAGCGGCGCAGGGCGCCAATCAGGTTGGACGTTCCATCGGTATGGTGGCCTGGTCCGAACAGGACCTCCTCAAGCGGGCCCACGGTGCCCACGTTGACGCGGTCACCACGCGGAGACTCGAGGTGGTGGGCTTCCGGACCCCAGTGCCAGCCACGGCCAGGGGCCTCTTCGGCGCGGGCAAGGGCGCTTCCGAGCATTACGGCATCCGCACCCATGGCGATTGCCTTGACGATGTCGCCGGAGCTGCCCATGCCGCCGTCGGCAATGACGTGGACGTACCGTCCGCCGGACTCGTCCATGTAGTCGCGGCGGGCGGCAGCGACGTCGGAGATAGCGGAAGCCATGGGTGAATGTATACCCAACGCACGGCGGGTGGTGCTTGTGGCGCCGCCTCCAAATCCGACCAGGACGCCGGCAGCACCTGTTCGCATCAAGTGAAGGGCAGGGGTATATCCGGCTGCACCGCCAACGATGACGGGAACATCCAGTTCGTAGATGAACTGCTTGAGGTTGAGCGGTTCGTGGTTCTTGGAGACATGCTCGGCTGAGACGGTGGTGCCACGAATAACAAAGATGTCGACGCCGGCAGCCACCACAGTCTTGTAGTGCTCCTGGGTGCGCTGCGGCGTGAGGGAACCGGCTACGGTCACGCCCGCGGCGCGGATCTCAGCCAGGCGGGAGCTGATGAGTTCCGGCTGCACGGGAGCCTGGTACAAGTCCTGCATGCGCCGGGTGACCGCTGGGCTACTGGTCTCGTCCGCCAGCGCGGCGATCTCGTCGAGCACCTTCTGCGGGTCTTCGTACCGGGTCCACAGTCCTTCAAGGTCCAGGACACCCAGCCCGCCCAAGCGCCCCAAGGCGATGGCGGACTCAGGTGACATCACCGAGTCCATGGGCGCGGCGATGACGGGCATGTCGAACTTGTAGGCGTCGATCTGCCACGAAACCGAGACGTCCTTCGGATCACGCGTCCGTCGGTTGGGAACGATCGCGATGTCATCCAGGGAGTAGGCACGACGCCCACGCTTGCCACGGCCAATCTCAATCTCATAAGTCACGGCTCTTACTTTACTGGACCCCTCCCGGAACCCCGATTCGAGGAATCAAGTGTGTCCCCGGCAACGGAAGCATCCCCGCGCGTGCCGGGCAGCTTTCCACATGGGCAGGGCTGCCCATGGCAGAGGCCCGGACGCATCCGATAGCCTGCGAAACCATACGCACATCTTGCAAGGGGGAACCATGGCGCCTGGGTTATACGGAGCCGACATTGAACAGCTCAACTCGCTATCCCAACAAATGGGACAAGCGGGAAGCCGGCTCCAGAACCAGGAACTCCAGGTCAATGGCCTGATCTCGGGCGTTGCGTGGAAGGGAGCCGACGGCGAGCGCTTTCGCCGCGAATGGAACAGCACCCTGCGGCCTATGTTGCACAGGGCCTCCCGTTCCTTGGATGACGCCTCCAGAATGCTGCGCGCCCAGGCTGATGAACAGCAAAAGGCCAGCACCCAGGGCGGGTCCTCCAGCGGAGGGTCTACGGAGGCCAACAGCCCGCAGGCTCCCGGCGGCACTGTCAACGACGACACCGCGACCACTGGGTGGGAGGGGCTGTTGGGCGTCACCGGCAGCCAGGGTTGGTGGGCCGGCAACGCCCTCGTCACCGCCAGCGGTTTGGCGACGGACTCAATTCTTACCCAGATGGCCAAGGGCGGGTTGGTCACGGAACTGACCCGGTGGCCTTGGCTCAGTGCCCAGTACGGCCAGGCGGCAGGCGCCGGGTATGTCAGGGGCACCCAACTGCTCAACGGCAGTTCAATGCTCGGGCGGTTGTCGGGGGCCTTGGGCTTTGTCACCGGCGGAATTCAGGTCTACCAGGGTATCCAGACGGGTCATCCCGGAATGGCGGTGGACGGCGGAATCTCCGCCGCGTTGGCCGTGGGTAGCTTTTTTCCGGTGGTTGGCCCTGCCTGCGCCATCGCCGGCATCGCCTGGGGTGGCTTGGGCCTCCTGGCGACGAACATGGGCTACGACTCCGCGTCCTCCATGATCGCTGATGGCGCAGAACATGTCTGGGAAGGAGCACAGGACGCCGCCGGAGCAATAGCCGACGGCGCAAAGAAGGTCTGGGGATGGCTTACATGATCGCGCCACTTCCTACACTGGACAGAGCAACCCATAACAGAAGGCAGAAATGACCACCCAGACAGAAGAAACCCAGGCATTGCTCATCACCGAACACGAGCTCATCGCCCTCATTGCGCTGGCCGGCACCGACGGCGCTCTGAAATGCCAGACCCTCTTCCGCCTCGATCACGCCGCCGGGTCGCCGCTGGAACAGGCCGGTGTTGCCACGCTGTTGGAACGTGGGTTGATGAAGATCGAAAGCGACGCACTCCTGCCGGTTGGGCCGGCCGCCACCGTTACGGCTGTCCTGGCGGATGCCACGGCATGGCTGGAAACAGCCCTGGTCACCCCGGCCTCGGAGCATGTTTCCTTCATGTTCGGCGCAGAGCAGGGTGCCCTGTTGCTCAATCTGAGCAAGTACGGCGTTCACGAGCTGCACCCCATTACGGGCTCCGAAGGTATGGTCACCACCGCAGTGCAGATGGCTGACTATTACCTGAATCAGGCGCCGGACGGCTTTCCCGCGGCCGCAACTACCCGCCGGCACTTCAACGACGGAACCTCCCGAGCGGTGCACGTCAAAGCTGAGGCCGACGGTTCCCTGTCAATCGCTGCGGGCGAAGGCGAAAATCTCGACTCTACGGCCCTAACGCGTGATCAACTCGACGCACGGGTCCGCGCAGGCTTGGAGCGATAGCCCCGGTGAGCTACCAGTCAGGCCCTGCACCGCTTTACCACTCAGACCGTTCCCTTGACTATTGGCTTTCCCCGGAGCTCTCGGCCATCACCCCGACGAATGCGCGTTCCCGCCTGCGTGAGCTCGCCAGCGCCCGGGGAGCTTACATGGGCGCGTGGGCTGCGGGAATCGGAGTGGGCGGGTTCCTTGTCCTCCTGGGTGTAGTCCTGGCTGTTCGGCTCGGCACCCCGGTAACGCTGGCTGCCCTCGGCATTCCCGGCGCAGCCCTCGCCGTCCTGTGCGGAATCTACTTCGCGCGGGTTAGGAACCGGTTGCCACGGACAGACCGGGCGCTGGTCAATCGTGGTCCTGGAAACCTGCGCGGTGCATTCTCTTTTGTGGCGTTCGTCCTGCTCGTCTTCACGGGACTGTTTGCTTTCACGGCCAAACCGTCCACCTGGCAGGATCCTGCTGCGCTGCTGACACTGGTTACGGTTCTTGCCTTCATGGTGTCGCTCCTGGTGGTTGGGATCATCGTCCCGGCCACCATCGCGGGCCGTTCGAGGGAGTCGCTTCGCCGCAAGGCTGCAACTGATCCCCACTTCCGGGCGCTTCTGGAGCAGGACCTCGCCACGTGGCGTGATCCGTACGGCAACGCAGGATACGGCCCGCTCTAAGCCTCAGGGTGTGTTCTGAGTGCTCTCATCCACGGAGAGCTGGGATTCGAACATCCGGAAATACCGGCCCCGCAACGCTACGAGTTCCTTGTGTGTCCCTTGCTCAGCAACGCGCCCATCCTCCAGCATGTACACGATGTCCGCCTTCTCGATGGTGGCCAAGCGGTGGCTGATGGCAATGATGGTGCTGCTCCGGTCCGCGAAGAGCCTGGTGAAGATGCGGTGCTCCGCCAGGGCATCAATGGCAGATGTGGGCTCGTCCATGACCATAAACGAGGCATCCCGGTAGAAGTTCCGGGCCATCGCCAGCCTCTGCCATTGGCCACCTGAAAGCCCGCTTCCCTTCCGTCCCCTGGGGTCCTCCATCCAGTTACTGACGTGGTTCTCCAGACCGTTGGGCAACTTGTTGATGAACTCCATGGCTTCGGCGTCCGAGGCCGCCCGCCGGATGCGGGTGTCGTCACGGGGCTGGTCAACATCTCCCAGGTAGATGTTCTCCGCAGCGGTAGCGAATTCGTATTTCAGGAACTCCTGGCTCAAAACCGCGAGGTGCCGGTGCCAGCTGGTGACGTCAATCGTGGTGAGGTCCACGCCGTCCAGAAGGACCTGGCCGGAATCGGGCCGGTATAAACCAGCCAGGATGCGGATCAGCGTGGACTTGCCGGCACCGTTCTCCCCCACAATGGCGATGTGCTGGCCGGCCTTGATGGTCATGGATATGCCCTTGATGACCTCAATGTCGCTCCCGGTGTAACTGAACCGGATGTCCCGCAGTTCCACCGTGGTTGGCGACTTCGGGAGCGGTTCCTCTTCTCCGCTGGGAACGGGAAGTGCCATGAAAAGCTCGTAGTCTTTGAGGTTGGCCAGGTCCTCATCAATGGAACTCAGCGACGAGACGAGGCTATTGGCCGTGGACAGGGCACGGCTCACAATCTGCTGCACGTAAAGGAACTGCCCCACCGGTTGCGCCCTCGCGATGATCTGCCCCACCACCCAGACCAAGGACACAACCTCGGCGCCGTATTGAAGGGCATCAGCGGCCAGCTGCTTGGGGATGTAGCGCTTTTGGAAATCCAGGCGCCTGCGTTCGTCAGCGTCGCGAAGCCTGGACCTCAGGTCCATGAGATACCCAACGATCCCGTAAAGCCGCATCTCTGCGATGTGCTGGGGCCGGAGGAGGTTCTGTTCGATCATGCGGCGTTGCCGCCGCGAATCCACCTGCGTATTCCAGTGCGCAATCTGCTCGCGGGACAGTTTGAACTGCAGGTAGACGCTGGGCACGATGGCAACCAGCACAATGACCGCGATCCACCAGCTGACAAGCAACAAAGCACCAATGGCCAGGACCACTGAGACGAACTGGGTGAAGATAGCTGCGATACGGTCCAGCACGCGGGCGTAAGAATCGGAGAACCTTTTGGCGCGGTCGTAAAGATCCACTGTTTCTTTGTCGTCATAGCGCCAGAACTCCAACGCCAGAAACCGCTGGTACATCATGTCCCCCACGATCGCACCGACTTTGAAGCTCATCAGCTGCTGGATGTACCGGTCCACGCTGTTGAAGGCTCCCCAGAACAAGCCCAGCGCCGCCGTGATGATGACGTACAGGATGGCCCGTGGACCGGCGTCGGGGTCTCCCGCATAACCTGCTGCCAGCGCGGTGGTGGTGAGGGCCGCGAAATACGTGGTGACCAGCGGAAGGGTGGCCGAAATCAAGGACCCTGCCACCTTCATGATGACCGCACCAGGTGAGGCTTTGAAACTCACCTTGAGGACCTGCCCGACGGCGCGTGCATAAGGACGCAGGGCCAACTTGCGGGGCGGCGTCTTGCCCGGTGGGAAGGCATTTAGCCTGATCGACTCCGGGTGCCGCGGTTGCGCGGGCTTTTCTGACATGTGCCCAGCCTATTCTTCGGGACCGACAATTCTGCCGCGTCATGTTAAACAGTTGTTCCCCGTGGAAACTTCCACGGGGAACAACTGTTGATGCAGGTGATGGATCAGCGGGAACCGTAGTTGGGTGCCTCAACAGTCATCTGGATGTCATGCGGGTGGGACTCTTTGAGTCCTGCCGGGGTGATACGGACGAACTTGCCGCGTGCTTTCAGTTCCGGGATGGTGGGGGCGCCGGTGTAGAACATGGTCTGGCGGAGGCCACCAACCAGCTGGTAAGCAACCGAAGCCAGCGGACCACGGTAGGCCACACGGCCCTCGATGCCTTCCGGGATGAGCTTGTCGTCGCCGGAAACGTCCGCTTGGAAGTAGCGGTCCTTGGAGTAGGAGGTGTTCTTGCCGCGGGACTGCATGGCTCCCAGCGAACCCATGCCGCGGTAGCTCTTAAACTGCTTGCCGTTGACAAAAATCAGGTCACCCGGGGATTCCTCGCAACCGGCCAGAAGCGAGCCCAGCATGACGGTGTCTGCGCCGGCAACCAGCGCTTTGCCAATGTCGCCCGAGTACTGGAGGCCGCCGTCGGCGATCAGCGGAACTCCTGCCGGGATCGCGGCCTTGGCAGATTCGTAGATAGCGGTGATCTGCGGCACGCCAACACCGGCAACAACGCGGGTGGTGCAGATGGATCCGGGACCCACGCCCACCTTGATGCCGTCAGCGCCGGCGTCGATGAGTGCCTGGGCACCTTCCCGGGTGGCAGCCTGGCCGCCGATGATGTCCACGTGCGCAGCAATGGGATCGGACTTCAGGCGGCGGATCATGTCCAGCACGCCCTGGGAGTGTCCGTTGGCTGTATCAACGAACAGTGCGTCCACGCCGGCGTCGATGAGCTTCATGGCGCGTTCCCAGCCGTCACCGAAGAAGCCGATTGCGGCACCCACGCGGAGGCGGCCTTCGTCATCCTTGGTGGCCAACGGGTACTGTTCGGCCTTGGTGAAGTCCTTGGTGGTGATCAGGCCCATCAGGCGGCCTTGCTCGTCAACCAGCGGGAGCTTCTCGATCTTGTTGGTGGCAAGCTTGTGCGAGGCTTCTTCACGGCTGATGCCCACATGACCGGTGATGAGGGGCATCTTGGTCATGGCGTCGCTGACGCTACGCAGCGGAAATTCCGATTCCGGGATGAAGCGGGTATCGCGGTTGGTGACAATGCCCAGGAGGCGTCCGTCCGTGTCCACCACGGGAAGGCCGGACACGCGGTAGCGGGAACACAGCTCGTCCAGTTCTTGCAGCGTTGCCTGCGGGCCAATGGTCAGCGGGTTGGTGATCATGCCGGATTCACTGCGCTTGACGCGGTCAACGTGCTCGGCCTGGTCATCGATGGAAAGGTTGCGGTGAACCACGCCCAAACCACCTTGGCGGGCCATGGCAATGGCCATGCGCGACTCGGTCACCGTGTCCATTGCTGCTGAAAGCAAGGGCGTCTGGACGGAGATGCGCCTGGAAATGCGTGACGAGGTGTCTGCGTCGGACGGGATGACGTCCGTGTGGCCGGGCAGCAACAGGACGTCGTCGTAGGTCAGGCCAACAAAGCCAAAGGGATCGTGTTCGGGCTGGGTCATGAGTGTGCGCCTCTTACCTGGGTTTCCGGGGGCTTAACTGGTAGGGGTTGCAACTGATGACCAGCCCGTCATTACGGGACTGGCCTGTGCATGAGGTACCTGTGCAGAAGTTGCCTGCGCAGAAGGTATTGGATAAATACTAGAACCTCCGCGCCTATCGCCATATTCCGCGACGCCCGACTGTGAGCAATCGCACTGGCGGCAGGCCGGCGTCGTGCGTTTAAAACCGCCGGACAGCGAACCTAGCTGGCGGACCAGCCGGTAGCGGCGAGCAGCCGCTCCTCAAACATTGGAATCATGGTCTGCACGTAGGTCTTGGAAAGATGGTTGTCGTCCTTGTAGACGTAGACGTTCCCCACAACAGCCGGGCATGTCCCTTGCTCGCAGATGAAGTCGCTCATGTCCATGAGATGGAGCCCTTCCACCTTGCCGACGTAGTCATCCAAGGGTGAGGAAGCCGCCAAGGATTCTTCAAGCGGAACGTTGCAGTCGGGAGAATCCTTGCCCTTTTTTTGGACGCACTCAGGCATGTTAAAGCTGAATCGCGGGTTGTCCCGGACACCCACCACATCAATTCCCAGGTCCGTGAACGGCTTGATGCCTTCAAGGTAACCGGGGACTTCGGTCTCGAAAGGCGCGTCAACGTGCGTCAGCGATGCCACCGTAAACACGGCGTCGGGTTTGTGTTCCAGAACGTAGGCAGAACTCGCCTTATTGAAGTCGTTACAGAACTCCGGGCGTTCCGGCGATTGCGCGCCAAACCGGCACCCACCCTTGAGCAGCGTGACCACTTCCCAGCCGTGCTGCTTGGCAATCGGGCCAAGTGCGGCCATGTACTGCTGGGAGTGGGAGTCACCCAACACCACAATTCGTTTGGTGACTACCTCGGGTTCCTCATTCTGCAGGCATCCCTCCAACACGGGGTCGGTGGGCACATTGTCCCCTGTGCACGCGCCGTCTACGTTGGCCCATTCGTCCTTCATGGCCGCCGGCGCCGGGATGATCAGGGCTTCTTCGCTCGGCTTACCTGCGTAATCCGGGGCCAGCGCTGCCGCGCCGGGCGTCAGTTCGTGAGGCTGATCGGCAATCGCTGCCGCTTCCGCGGTGATGGCGCTTTGCCAGGCGGTGACAGGTAGCGCCAGCAGCGCACCGCAGGCAGCAATCACGACGGCGGCCCGCCAGGACCGCACGTCCGGCCACTTCCAGCTGCGCAGGGGAAGTTCGACGAACCTCGTGGTGGCTACCGCGAGGAGAAGGGAAACCGCCATGATTCCCAAGCCCTGGAGGAGGCTCGGCTGCTTGGTGCCGGAGGCCAGGAGGAAGAACACCAACACCGGCCAGTGCCACAGGTACAGGGCGTACGAGTTGTCCCCCAGCACCACCAGCGGGCGCGAACTCAGGAGACGGTCTGCGCCAAAGCGGCTTCCGCTGTGGCCGGCGACGATCACGGCCGCGGCTGCAAGGGTTGGCCAGAGAGCCACAAAACCCGGGAAGGAACGATCCACGGGGAGCACCAGCCCGCACGCTAGCATCGCAGCAATACCGGCCCAGCCCAGGACGACACGGAGCCGGCGTCCCGGTTTCAGATAGGGAATCGCCAAGGCAAGCAGGGAACCCAGGGCGAACTCCCACAGACGGGCACGGGTATCAAAGTACGCGTATGCCTGGTTGGTGGCGGTCTGCTCCACGGAGAACACGAGCGATGCCAGAAAGACCGCACCGAAGGTGATGAACAGCAGTTGCCTGTGGCCCACGGCCTTCCGCTGCGGGAACAGCCTGGCCAGCAGCGGCTGGGCAAGGCCGACCCCGGCGAAAATCAAAGGCCACAGAATAAACACCTGGCCTTGGACGGATAACGACCAAAAATGTTGGAGCGGGCTGGCGTCCACGTGCTGCTGGGCGTAGTAGTCAACCGCGAAAGCGGCAAGCTGCCAGTTTTGGCGATACATCAGCGATGCCCACGCCTCGGTGAGGACATCCGGCCACCTGCTTTGCGGGATCAATGCCCAGGTGCCGACGAGGATCGCCAGCAGGACAACGACGACAGCGGGCAGCAGACGCTTGAACACGTGCAGCCAGTGCCGCACAAGCCTTAGTGGCGTGCGACTTTCGAGCTTGCGTGTGAAGGACAATGTCAGAAGGAAAGCCGAAATCAGCAGGAAGACGTCCACGCCGCCGGAAACCTTACCGAGCCAGATATGGTAAGCCGCAACCATCAGCACAGCCAGGGCACGCAGCCCCTGGACTTCGGGCCGGAAGCCTGGTTTGGCCCGGGTCGCGGGCTTTTCTGCGGGAGCGGCCGGTGCGGCGGGCCTCTTCTCCATCATCGCTGCCACCCTGTCGCGGTAAACCACCTTTCATCCAACATGCCTGCCATGCTCTTGACGTAGGTTTTGGTCAGGTGGTTGTCATCCAGGTAGACGAACGTATTACCGATGATCGGCGGGCAATAAAGTCCTTGGCACATCAGGTCGGACATATCCAGCAAGGAAAGGTTCTGGTACTTGCCAGTCACCGCATCAAAGGGGCTGGGTTCGGCCAGGACGTCAGCTTTGAGCGGGCGGCAATCCGGGCTGTCCACCCCCTTGGAAAGGGTGCAATCCGTCAGGCTGTAGGTAAACCGCGGATTGTCACGCACCGCCACTACGTGGATGCCCAGCCCCGTGACCTCGGGAATGAGGTCCTCGAATCCGTGCGTCAGTCTTTCATCAGGCAAGGAGGAAACAGCCGCCGTACCCACCATGAAAAGGGCGTCCGGCGCCTGTTCCCGGATATGGCTGCGCACTTCACTGTTGAACTTGTTGCAGCCCGGCTCGGACTCGGGATCTTCAGTCATAAAGGGGCAGGCCCCGTACAGCAAGGAGTAGAGGCGCCAATGGTGCTGCTCCGCCAGCACTTCCATGGCAGCAAGCCATTGCTGGGAGTGGGAGTTGCCTACAACAAGGACCGTCTTGGTGGCATCATCTCCCACGCCGTTCTGCTTGCAGTTGTCCTGCAGCAGCCGTGATTCGGGTTTCGTGTCACCGGAGCATCCGTTGGGCAGATTGGCCCAGTCACGCCCAATCCTTTCAGCGGTTGGTTGAGTGAGCGCATTCGGAGCTGCTTCATTGACGTACCCGGGCAGGAGGGCCTTCGCGCCGGGGTTATCAAAGACCATCCGCGCCTCCGCAGCTTGCTGGTCCAGGTCCAAGCGGTATTGGAATGCCATCAGGGGTGCGGACACCACGGCCAGGCAGGCCACGATCGCGATGACCGAGCGGCGCCTCTTTACCTCGGGCCATTTCCATTCGCGGAACGGCTTCTCCACGAATTTGGTGGTGAGAAAAGCCAGGATGAGCGACAACGCCACGATTGCCGTGCCGGACAGCCAGCCAGCGTGATCCTTTCCGCTCCAGGCCAAAGCAATCACCAGGATGGGCCAGTGCCAGAGGTAGAGCGCGTACGAATTGTCACCGAGCCGTACCAGGAATTTGGAACTCAGTATCCGGTCCACACCGAAACGGCTTCCGGTCTGTCCGGCCGCAATAACGGCCACCGCAGCCAGTGTTGGCCACAAGGCGACGAATCCGGGGAAGGCCGTTTGTACTTGCAGCAGGATGCCGCACGTGAGCATCGCCACCACACCAACCCAGCCCATGACAATACGGACAGGTTTGGAAAAGTTCAGGGCGGGAAGAATCAACGCCACCAACGTGCCCAGGGCGAACTCCCACAAACGGGCAAAGGTATCGAAGTATGCCACTGCCTGATTGCTGGCCGTGAAAATGATGGAGTAGACAAACGAGACCAGGAAGATGATGGCAAAGACGTACACCAACGTGGCCCGGTATCGCAGGGCGAAGCGTCGGCACACCAGCGCTGCAGTGGCGAAAATGACGGGCCACAGAATGAATACCTGACCCTGGATGGACAGCGACCAGAAGTGCTGCACAGGACTGGCCATGCTGTGGTCAGTGGCGTAATAGTCCACGGCCAGATCCTGCAGCAGCCTGTTTTCGAAGTAGAACAGCGACGCCCAGGTTTGCTGGACAATCTCGAACCATCGCGTGGCCGGCAGGAAAATAAAGGTTGCTGCCAGAGTTGACACAAGAACCACGACGACGGCGGGCAGTAGACGCCTGAACAAGTGCAGCCAGTGCCGCACAAGGTCCATGGGACGGCCTTGTTTGTACCGGCCCGTGAACTGGAGAGTCATAAGGAATGCGGAGATCAAAAGGAAGACATCAACGCCGCCGGAGACCCTGCCGATCCAGATGTGGTAGCTCACCACCATAAGGACAGCCAAGGACCGAAGGCCTTGGATTTCGGGTCGGAATTTGGATTTCGCAACGGGTCCGGAAGCCCGCCTACCGTGGTGGGCAGGGGCTGGAATCGTTGGCGTCGTCACGGTAGGCAGTTCCTCAAAGCTGTGGCACAAAGCATCAATATTACGCGTTTTCAGTCACGCAACCCATGTGGGAGAGTGTTCCCGGCCGCCATTCGATGCCCCATCAGCACAGGTCCAGCCATACATTCTGCCACCCAAACCTGTGCGTGACCTGTGCTGATACTCCTGGCGCTCCTCACCCTTGACGCCCGGCACAACCCACTACGACGTGAGCTATTACACGTTGACGAGGCCGCTGGAACGCGGCGCCGTGACCCGCCCGGCGAGGTATCGGGCGTCCCGGCAGGCACCGGGCAGCGTTGCCGAGGCTGCCGCGAACAGGAACTCCTGGCCAAGGAAGTACAGGCCCGGGACGCTGTCTGCCACTCCCCTGGTCTGCTGTGGTTCCCCGTGACTGTCGAATGCCGGCAGGTTCACCCATGAGTAATCCTCGTGATAGCCAGTGCACCATATGACGTTCGCGGCCTCCACCTGCGTCCCGTCTTCCAGTACCGGGAGTCCGTCCTGCACACCAGCCAACCTGGGATGGAGGCGGACACCGGCAGCGGCCAGGTCCTTGCTCTTGGTGCGGATCAGCGGGGCCGCCATGGATTTGAACTTGGGAGCCGCTTTTCGTCCCATGGGGGTATTGAGGTTGAGGACGTAAAGGCCCAGGAAGCGGACTACCGGCAGGGCAAAACGTGCAGCTGCACGGCCATGCCGCATAGGCATCTCGGCGCTGGGCTTGCCAGCAAGAAGTGTGGGCCGGGAGCGGGCAACTTCAAGGGCAATCTCCGCACCGGAATTGCCCAGGCCCACCACCAGGACAGGGCCTTCCTTTAACTGACCGGGGTTTTTGTAATCCTGAGAGTGCAGTTGGAGGATGCCCGGATCCAGTTCGCCCGCGAAGGCAGGAACTTTGGGGATACGGTGACCGCCTGTGGCGATGACCACATTCCTGCTTCTCCATTCGCGGTCTCCCGACCGGAGCACGAAAGCCTCACCCTCAGAGCTGATGTCCTCCACGCGTACGCCGGCAACGTAAGGCAATTCAAAGCGGCGCACATAGTCTTCCAAGTAGTCAGCCAGCTGATCCTTGGTGGGAAATGCCAAGGGGTCGCCGGGGAAAGGTGCGCCGGGAAGGCCGTCATACTTGGCCGGAGTGAAGAGGCGCAAGGAGTCCCAGCGTTGACGCCAAGCATCCCCTGGCCTCTGGTGCTGGTCCAGGATGAGGAAGTTCCTGCCCTGCCTTGCCAACCAGTACCCGAGCGCGAGCCCGGACTGGCCGCCACCCACAATGACGGTGTCAACTTCTGGATTGTGGTGAACGGACATCATCGTCTCCTATCTCGCTTGCAGTGGATCACTGATCTTTGCTGTGACCTGATAGGAGCCACGCTATGAGCGCGGCGCCTGGGTCCGCATCGGTCAAGTGAGCCACTCATTTCCAGCGGGATGGGTATTTCTGACCACTCGCAGTGGTTTTCAGCGAATCAGGCCGTGCTCAAAGGCGTAGCCGGTCGCGGCCGCTCTGGACGGCACCGCGAGTTTGGAAAGAATGTTGCTCACATGCCTGGCCACTGTCTTTTCACTGAGGTAAAGCTCCCGGGCGATGGTTCGGTTGGAGTGCCCACCGGCCACCAGCCGGAGCACTTCCACCTCGCGGTCAGTCAGCGGTGAGCTGCCTTTGTTCTTCTCGCCGGTGAGTTCCAGGACCTCTGCTACTGCCGGCATCGCCCCAAGATCTTCCAACTCGGCTTTGGCAGCCTCGAACTCCATGGCGGCAGAATCGGGATCGCCCAACAGGGCACACGCACGCGCCGCAAGGACCCTGCACCGGGCGGCCTGATAGGGAGCTTCGAGGCTGTACCAGATCCGCCACGCCCTTCTCGCCTCACGAAGCGCGGCCTGGGGCTCGGCTTCGACCAACAGCACCTGGGCAGCGGCATAGGCAACCAGGGCCATCTCCAATGGACGGCTGCCCTGCTGAAGAGGCTCGGACAGTTCGTCCAGCGCGAGCCTGGCAGCAGCCGCGTCGCCAGCGGCAAGTTCAACCTCGACGACGGCAGGCAGCAAGCGACGTCGATTGGCTGGGTCGGCCCCTGCCATCGCCCGCCGCATGGTGGCCTGTGCCTGGGCCGTTTTGTGCTCGGCCAGCTCAAGCAGCGCGATGCCGGGAACAGGTTCGAATCCGGTCCCGGCAGCTATGGCGTAGGCTTTCCCCGCTTCCTCCAGGAAACCTTGCAGGCGAAGTACTTCGCCCTGTTGATACCAGGATCCAAACGTGGCATCCGGGTCGCCCTTCCGCACCCTGCCTTCGGCGGCCCGCGCCACCGACAGGGCCTCTTCCCACGCTCCGTGAAGTATCAACAGTTCGGCACGGTAAGCCTGGCATTGTCCACTGAACATCACCATGTCCGGGCGATCCCCGCACCAGCGCTCCAAGGCCGCAGTCCACTCGTGGGCGCGGCGCACATCGTTGGAAAGACGACAACTGCCCAAGACTGCACAGTAGATGATCCCTGCGGGGATGGGCGAGACCTCACCTGAGGTGACAGAGACCATCACTTCATCCAAAAGCTGCAATCCTTCTTCCACGTGCCCGAGGGAAACGCGGGTGGTGCCGACACCGAGCCGGCCCAAGGCCTGGAGGTCTTTGTCGTGGAAGGAGGTTCCCAGCTCCAAGGCTTTGGCGAACAGACCCTGTCCAGCCGCCGGGGCTCCACTGCGCAACAAACCGAGGGCCGCAGGAATCATGAGGTATCCCTCGGCTGCACAGGGACCTGACATACCTTCCAGCACGTGCTTGGCACGGGACAACCACCCGTTTCCACGGGCCGGCTCTCCCATGTCCATCAGGAACATAACAAGCCAGGCCGCACACCTCGCGGCGCTGTCAGCGTCTCCCATGGTCAGGAATTCGTCGTGCGCCCGGGTCAGGTACTCAATGCTTTGGCTATTCAAGCCAAGCAGCATCGCCACAGATGCCGCCAATTCGATGTCCTGCGGAGGTAGTCCGCCCTCTGAATCGGCGCGGGTGAGGCACTCAAGCGCATCGCGCCAACGGCGCTCGTGGAAGGCCGAGCGTCCCAAATCCAAATCTGTGTCCGGAACTGTCATGGCTCACCTTGCGACCGGGAACAGACCGAATGACGCACCCAAGCCGCCCTAGTAGCGTCAGGTTACCGCCGCCGTCGTACGCTCACAAGAGCTTGGCCGCGCTGGCCAGACACCACCTCCGGAAACACCACAAGCCCCGGTCATCTTGACCGGGGCTTGTGGTAAACAGGGCCGTTAGTGCTGGTGGCCTGCGTGTGCGTCTTCTTCCTCAGCCGGCTTTTCGGCAACCAGGGTCTCGGTGGTGAGAACCAGGGCAGCGATGGAAGCGGCGTTGCGGAGAGCCGAACGGGTGACCTTCACGGGGTCGATCACGCCAGCGGCGATCAGGTCCTCGTACTCACCGGACTTGGCGTTGAAGCCGTGGTTTGCTTCCAGCTCGGAAACCTTGGCAACAACAACGAAGCCGTCGAAGCCAGCGTTCTGGGCGATCCAGCGCAGCGGCTGGACCAGGGCGCGGCGGACGATGCCCACAGCAGCTGCTGCGTCACCCTCCAGCGCCTTGACGGCCGGGGACTCGTCCAGTGCCTTGAGGGCGTGGATGAGAGCGGAACCGCCACCGGAAACGATGCCTTCTTCGAGGGCTGCACGCGTGGAGGAAACAGCGTCCTCGATGCGGTGCTTCTTTTCCTTCAGCTCAACCTCGGTGGCTGCGCCAACCTTAATCACGCCGATGCCGCCGGCCAGCTTGGCCAGGCGTTCCTGCAGCTTTTCCTTGTCCCAGTCGGAGTCCGTCCGGGTAAGCTCGGCGCGCAGCTGTGCAACGCGGTCAGCGACGTCCTCAGCCGTACCGGCACCATCAACAATGGTGGTGTTGTCCTTGGTGACTGTGATGCGGCGTGCGGTACCGAGTACCTCGAGGCCAACGGTGTCCAGGCTCAGGCCAAGGTCCGGGGAAACAACCTGGGCGCCCGTCAGCGTGGCGATGTCCTGGAGCATGGCCTTGCGGCGGTCGCCGAAGCCCGGAGCCTTGACGGCAACAACGTTGAGCGTGCCGCGGATGCGGTTGACGATCAGCGTGGACAGGGCTTCGCCTTCAATGTCTTCAGCAATGATGAAGAGCGGCTTGTTTGCCTGCAGGGCCTTCTCCAGCAGCGGAAGGAAGTCCTGCAGCGAGGAAATCTTGCCCTGGTTGATCAGGATGAGGGCGTCCTCGAGGACGGCTTCCTGGCGCTCAGCGTCGGTGACGAAGTACGGGGACAGGTAGCCCTTGTCGAACTGCATGCCCTCGGTGAGGACCAGTTCGGTCTGGGTGGTGGAGGATTCTTCAATGGTGATGACACCATCCTTGCCAACCTTGCCGAACGCTTCGGCCAGCAGTTCGCCAACCTCGTCGCTCTGTGCGGAGATGGCTGCGACGCTGGCAACCTGGGTGCCTTCGACTTCGCGGGCATTCTCCAGGAGGCGGGCGGCTACTGCTTCAACGGAAACCTCGATGCCGCGCTTGATCTCGCCCGGAGCGGCGCCGGCAGCCACGTTGCGCAGGCCTTCCTTGACCAGGGCCTGTGCCAGCACGGTGGCCGTGGTGGTGCCGTCGCCGGCAACATCGTTGGTCTTGGTGGCTACTTCCTTGGCCAGCTGTGCGCCAAGGTTCTCGTAGGGGTCATCAAGCTCAACTTCACGGGCGATGGTTACGCCATCGTTGGTGATGGTTGGTGCGCCCCACTTCTTGTCCAGCACGACGTTGCGGCCGCGCGGACCAAGCGTCACCTTGACAGTGTTGGCGAGCTTGTCGATACCGGCCTCAAGAGACCGGCGGGCAGCATCGTTAAAAGCAAGCTGCTTTGCCATGGTTGTGTCCTTTCAAGACAGAAAACCCGCACCGCTGGCGGCTGGAATCATTCCAACTCGACGGCGGTGCGGGGCTCCGGGAAGTTACTTTACGACGATCGCAAGGACGTCGCGGGCGGACAGAACGAGGTACTCGTTGCCGCCGGTCTTGACTTCGGTTCCACCGTACTTGGAGTAGATGACGACGTCGCCAACAGCTACGTCAACCGGTACGCGGTTTCCGTTGTCATCGAAGCGGCCGGGGCCGATTGCAACAACTTCGCCTTCCTGCGGCTTCTCCTGTGCGGAGTCCGGAATGACCAGGCCGGAAGCCGTGGTCTGCTCTGCTTCGAGCGGGCGAACAACAATACGATCCTCAAGAGGCTTAATCGAGACCGACACTCGGACTCTCCTTTTCATGAGCTGATTCATGGACTAAGAACTAGGGTGCCGGAGCGTACATCCGTCGTCGCGGTGCCGGAAGACGCTTGGCGTGATTAGCACCCTCCGGGGGAGAGTGCTAACAAGACTCTATGTAAGCGTTAGCACTCGGTCAAGGTGAGTGCCAGCATTTCGTCATGGGTGAACGTCCCTTACCTGCCCGTCAGGTCGTCCAGATCGTAGTCTTCGCCGTCGTCATCCTCATCCAGCGGAGCATTGCCGCGGTTCAGGTACAGCACCACGGCGGCGGCTATAGCCACGATGCCGGAGATCACCAGCGTGATAATCCCACCGGTCCGGGCGCCGCTGTAAAGTTCGCGGATGCCCCGCGCTTCATCGGTGGCGTCATTGACGCTCTTGCCGGCCACCGAGTAAGTAGCCGCATTGAAGGAATCCAACGCGAAGATAATGATCAGCAGGCCGATGCAGACCACCGCGATCACGACCCCCGCTATCAGGGCGGGGCGCGCAATCTTCGTCAGGGAGGGGTGCGGTGCTGCGTTGTCTTCCATGAAAACAACCCTATCCGGCTGATTCGCCGGTCACGCTGTCAAGCGCCGCGCCGTTAGGCTTGATTCCATGCCTCACGCACCGCAGGAACAGATCGCACCCTTGCTGACTACTGAAGGATGGGAACTTCTTGCCTCACTGGGACCCTATCGGGAGGCCGATTCCTTCAGCGTCAACGCAGACCTCCGCAAAGCGGGTCACTCCCCGGAGCTGGTAGCTGCGGTCCTCACGCAATCCAGGCTGCGGACGCGCGCAGAGGCAAAGTTCGGCGAGTTTGCCCGGCAGATGCTCTTTACCCAAGCCGGCTTGGAGCAGGCAACGCGATTGAACGTCGCAGCCCGTCACGCCGAGCGCTTCGCGAAGGCCGGCATCTCGCACGTTGCAGACCTGGGCTGCGGCCTTGGCGCCGACTCCATGGCGATGGCGTCAATGGACATTTCCGTGACCGCGGTTGAGATGGATGAAACCACCGCCGCCTGCGCCACCATCAATCTCATGCCCTTCCCGCATGCCACCGTGGTGCACTCCGACGCAACAACCGTGGAATTGGACGGGGTGGACGGCGTATGGCTGGATCCCGCCCGGCGAACCACGTCCACCTCCGGAACCAAACGGATCTGGGACCCTGAAGCCTTCTCTCCCCCGTTGTCCTTCGTGGAACGCCTGGCGGCTACCGGCCGCGCCATCGGCGTCAAGATGGGTCCCGGCATCCCGCATGAGTCCGTGCCTTCAGGCTGCGAAGCCCAGTGGGTTTCGGTAGGCGGCGACGTCACCGAAGTGACCCTGTGGTTCAACGCAGTGTCCCGCCCCGGCGTGCGTCGCGCCGCGCTGGTGATTGGCGGCCAAGGCGCCGCTGAGATCACCAGCGGCACGGATTTCGACGGCGGCCCGGTAGCCGCCGTCGGGCCTGTAGAAGGTTTCCTCTACGAACCCGATGGTGCGGTGATCCGCGCAGGACTGGTGGCCGACGTCGCCGAACGGCTGGGCGGGCACCTGGTGGACGAGCACATTGCCTACATCTGCGCGCCTGCGCTGCACGACACTCCCTTCGCCCGTGCCTACAAGGTTCTTGAGGTGATGCCCTATAACGTCAAGGCCCTCAAGGCCTGGGTCAAGGCCAACGGAATCACTGTGCTGGACATCAAAAAGCGCGGCACGGCTGTCACTCCCGAGGAACTCCGGAAGCAGTTGCTGCCCGCCAAACCGGATAAGTCCCTTAGGACGAAAACAGCCACCCTGGTCCTCACCAGGATCGGCGAGGAGAGAGTGGCTGTTGTGGTGGAACCGGTGACGGGCTAGCAGTCAGCGGCACCCGGCAGTCAGCGACGTGAAAACTCCGAGGCTTCGCGGACCTGCTCAGGGCTAGGGCGCACGCCGGTGTAGAGGACAAATTGTTCCTCGGCTTGGATGGCAATAACTTCAGCGCCTGTGATCACCTTCTTGTCCGCTTTCCGGGCAGCACTGATAAGTGGCGTCTCGGACGGCAAAGCCACGACGTCAAACACTACTTGCGCCGCGGCAATCGTGGCGTCGTCGAAGGACTGCGCTGTTTCGTCCGCACCTGCCATTCCCAACGGCGTGACGTTGATGATGAGATCAGCTGTGGAGCCGTTGACGTCATCCTGCCAGGCGAAGCCGTAAAGATCTGCCAGTGCACGGCCGGTGTCCTCGTTGCGGGCCACGATGGTGACGGCGGTGAACCCGGCGTCCCGAAGTGCTGCGGCTACGGCCTTGGCCATACCGCCTGCACCGCGGAGGAGCACGCTGTGGCTGCTGGGAACCTGGTGGTCCTTTAGCAGCCGGGCAATGGCGATGTAGTCCGTGTTGTAGGCAGTCAGCACGCCATTGTCGTTGACGATGGTGTTCACCGAATCAATGGCCTTGGCCGACGGATCCATCACGTCAACCAACGGGATGACGGCTTCCTTGTACGGCATGGAAACCGCGGCGCCCCGGATCGGGAGGCCGCGGATGCCAGCCACTGCAAGGGTGATGTCCGCAGGGGCGAATGCTTTGTAGACAAAGTTCAGGCCGAGCAGATCGTACAAATAATTGTGGAACCGGGTGCCGATATTGCTGGGCCGGGCCGCAAGCGAAATGCACAGGGACATGTCTTTGTTCAGGATTGGCATTCCCCCATTAAACACGCCCCTTTATCACCGACGTGCGGTTAGCCTTGCCGCGCCTTCATCCGCGGATTGTTCTTGTTGATGACGAAGGTACGCCCGCGCCTGCGCACAATCTGGGCGCCGGGGATCTTCTTGAGGGCACGCAGCGAATTCCTGACCTTCATGGTGTTTCTCCTTTGGTTGGGTGTTTGTTTTAAAGGGCGTCGCTGAGTTCCAGGGGGTCGTCCCACACGCCGAAATCCTGCTGCATTTCAGCTTGGGTGAGTTGGCAACCGTCCAGGAGCCCGCGAAATTCCCGGGCGTCGATGTCCTCCGAAAGGCCGGTGATCGCCAGCACAGTTCCACGGTCGCCGCGGCTGGGATGCCAGTCCAGGACAGAGTCGACGTCGGCACCCGCCTTTCCGGGGTGCGCCTGGCCAGGTTCGGCCGAGTCCGCCAGCCATTTCCCGGTACTTTCGAGCCAGACCCTAGGCCCAATACCTTGGACGGCGATCCTTGTTTTCGGCGCTGATGCGATCCAGAGGCGGCCTCGCAGCCAGTGCGTTCCGGCGGCCAGTTGGGGCAGGGCTTCGCGGAAGCGTCCCGGATGCAGCGGCCGACCCACTTTGTGGAGCACCGTCCGGTAGGACCCACCCCCATCGCTGACGGGCACACGCACGACGCCGGGACGGTTGCGTGCCGCCGCTTCAGCGTCGTCGAAGCATCCCGGCCTGTAGGCGTCAGCGGCGCCAATGACGCCTGCGTGGGACGCCAACTGGCCAAGCAACTGGACACCCAACTGCCACTGCGAAGTGCCTTCGCGAGGTTCGCCGCTCAGCACTGCACCCAGGCCGGGGTGCACCATCACCGTATCCACCTGCCCGAACTCGCCGATCAGGAATTCTCCGCTGGTTCGCTCATCTGTGGGCATGGACGTAAACCCGGACTCGAACAGCGTGTGACGGTCCCAAATATGGTCATCCAAGTCCGCAGGGTCCAAAGCCAGTACGGCGTTGTCTATCACCGCAGGGCGGCTCAGGCCACGCCGAAGCTCGCCAACGGCCATGCCGGCCGCAACGCCGGGAGGGAGGCCCAGCACTACATGGTCGAAACCGCAGGAGGCGAGACGTTCCGCCGTCGGGACTACATCCAATCTGACAGTGCAGCTGAGGCAACCATGCTCCAGAACTGTGGTTTCGCGCTCGAACAACTGGCCGTTCCGGTATACCCGCCGCAGGACCATCGAGCCATCAAGGAGATCGTGAAGGACCACCACGGAATTGGCGTGGGTTTGGCCGAGCCGGGCAGCGGCGGACTCGCGGCATTGGGTGTCCAAGGAACTGACAACTATGAGATGCATGCAGCGATTCTATTGAGAAGCATTCTCAATAGCAAATGACGGGACTTTCCCCCTCGCAAGACCACAGCAGAAACCTGCGTTCCAGCTGCATTAGACTTGTTCCGACCGCTGGCGGCCCCACAGCGGGGAACCGTGTCCGGCTGAGACAAGACAAATGAGGGGACTACGTGCAGATTGATTTTGCGCCATCCAGGCAATCGACACTGGGTGTGGAATGGGAGTTGGCGCTCGTCAATAAACGCACCGGGGAACTGGTATCAGTGGCCAACGACGTCCTCAAAGGCGTCGCCGCGAACCACCCCGACCTCAACGAGGACGACGAACACCCCCATATCAAGCGCGAACTGCTCCTCAATACGGTGGAACTGGTCACCGGGATCTGCGAAACAGTCAAAGACGCCAAGGAAGACCTCAGCCGCTCCCTGGCCGCCGTGCGTGAAGTCACCGATCCCATGGGCGTGGAAGTCTTCTGCGCAGGCAGCCACCCCTTCAGCCCTCCCCTGCTCCAGCCCGTCACGGACAAGGAGCGTTATGCCAAGCTCATTGAGCGGACCCAATGGTGGGGACGCCAAATGGTGATCTACGGTGTTCACGTCCACGTGGGCATCGACCGCAAGGAAAAGGTCCTTCCCATCCTGGACGGGCTGGTCAACTACTTCCCGCACTTCCAAGCCCTGTCCGCCTCAAGCCCTTACTGGGCCGGAGAAGAGACCGGCTACGCCTCCCAGCGTGCGCTCATGTTCCAGCAGCTTCCCACCGCAGGCCTCCCCTTCCAATTCGACACGTGGGAGGCGTACGAGTCCTATGTCCAGGACATGTTCACCACCGGCGTCATCGATGCGACCTCAGAAATCCGCTGGGACATCCGCCCGGTGGCCAACCTTGGGACCATCGAGATGCGCATCTGCGACGGGCTGGCCACTCTTGAAGAAGTAGGAGCCATTGCCGCGCTGACCCAATGCCTGGTGGACGAGTTCTCCTCCATCCTTGATGCAGGCGGCAGCATCCCCACCATGCCGCCCTGGCATGTGCAGGAGAATAAATGGCGGGCCGCGCGTTACGGCATGGAAGCCATCATCATCCTCGACGCCGAAGGCAACGAGCAGCTTGTCACAGAGCACCTCACGGAGACCGTCGCACGGCTTGAGCCCGTGGCAGCAAAGCTCGGCTGCTCCGAAGAATTGGCAGACGTCCTGAAGATCATTGAGCGTGGGGCAAGCTACCAGCGCCAGCGCCGCGTCGCCGCCGAACACAACGGTGACCTGCAGGCAGTGGTCATGGACCTCGTGCACCAAATGCGCAAAGGACCTGACGCCTAGTTCCCTGTTTGCCTGAGTCTGAAGCTCAGGCGGGCACTGACACCGTGGTCACCGGCATGGAGGAATCCGGCGCGAAGGAGACTCCGCTGGGGCCGATGCCGGCCATGATCAGCTGGGCACCGAGCGCCGCAACCATGGCGCCGTTATCCGTGCACAGGTCCAGCGGCGGGACATGGAGCTTGATTCCGGCGGAAGTACACCGCTGCCCGGTCAGTTCCCGAAGCCGAGAGTTCGCTGCTACTCCCCCACCAAGCAAGACGTCCGTGATGCCATGCTCTTTGCAGGCCAGGACTGCTTTGGAACTGATGACGTCCACCACGGCTTCCTGGAACGCTGCGGCAATGTCCGCCACGGGGACTTCTTCGCCACGGGCTTCGAACTGCTCAACGCACCGGGCCACCGCTGTTTTCAGGCCGCTGAAAGACCAGTCATAGCGGTGCGGGCCCTTTTCCTCCGCAGTACCCATGTACTTGGGCTGCGTCAGGCCGCGAGGGAAGCGGATGGATTTGGGGTTACCTTGACGCGCCAATTTGTCGATGGCCGGGCCACCGGGATACCCGAGGCCAAGGATGCGGGCCACTTTGTCGTAGGCTTCGCCGGCGGCGTCGTCAATGGTTGAACCGAGAAGCTCGACGTCGTCCGTGATGCTGCGGATGCGCAGGATTTCCGTATGCCCGCCCGAGACCAGGAGGGCTCCGAGGTTCTCCGGCAGCTTGCCGGCTCCCAAGCCGGCGGCAGCACCGGCGTCGTTCTTTCCCTCAGTTCCTTGACGTCCGTTCAGGAGTCCCACGCCCACATGCGCCACCAGATGGTTGATGGCGTACAGCGGTTTTCCCGTGGCCACAGCCAGCGCCTTGGCAGCACAGACGCCTACCATGAGCGCACCTGCCAAGCCGGGACCGGATGTCACGGCAATGGCATCAATCTCGTCCAAGGTGACACCGGCTTCATGCAGCGACTCCTGCAAAGTGGGCACAAAAGCGTCCAGGTGCGCGCGCGACGCGATCTCCGGGATGACACCGCCGAAGCGGACATGCTCATCCATGGACGAGGACACGGTGTTGGTCAAGAGGGTGGTCCCCCGCACGATCCCCACGCCGGTCTCATCGCAGGAAGACTCGATGCCCAGCACCAACGGCTGCTGCTGTGACTGTTCCGGATACTGCCCGCTCACGCCGTGGCTCCTTCGTGGGACTGTGGTTTGTTCAGTTCAAGACGCATGATCAGGGCGTCCGTGCCGTCCCGGTAATAGCGGGGACGCACGTGGATCTGCTCAAAGCCGAACCGCAAGTACAGCTGCTGGGCGCGGGGGTTGTCCGCCCGGACTTCCAGCAGGACGTCTGCCGCACGGCGGCGACGCGCTTCATCAATCAGTTCAGTCAGGACAGCCGAACCGATGCCCTTGCCCTCGAATTCAGGCACGACGGCGATCGTCTGGACGTCCGCGATCGGCTCAATACACATCAACCCGGCGTAGGCCACGATCTCCCCGGAAACCTCCGCCACCACATAGCGCCGGGTCTCCGGCTGGGCCAATTCGTCGAAGAACATCTGCAACGGCCAGGCATCCACGGGGAACAACCGGCGCTCCAACGTCTCCACTGCCGGGATATCAGCCTCGGTCATGTCCCGCAGGGAAAGACCGGCGAGTTCCAGCTTGGGTGAGAATTTCCTTTCGGTCACAGCGCACGCTTCCTGGGTCCAGGCACCTGGGCATCGGATTCGCGCAGATACAACGGTGTAGAGTCCAGCAAGGTCTGACCGGCCGTGAGCTTTGCCAAAGCGAACTGGCCCAGCGAGGCCGCGTCCGGCTGGGTCTGAGCGAAGTCAACGTCCGCAGTGAGGACATCGGCGTACAAACCTGCACCCGCCCCAAACACCGGCAAGTCCGGGAGCTCGGAGGCGAAACCCACATGAGGGCCGTCCACGAGTTCCGGAAGCTGGCCCTCAGCCAGCGCATAACGGGCCCAGTAAACCTCTTTGCGTCGGGCATCCGTGGCTATAAGGAACTCGGGTGTCGCGGCCGTTGACTCCGCAACTTCCAAGGCAATGGCGTCCAGGCTCATCAGCCCATACAACGGCTTGTTCCAAACGTAGGCGAGGGTGCGGGCCGTCGCAATGCCCGAACGGAGCCCGGTGAACGGGCCAGGCCCCACACCCGTGACGATCGCGTCAATGTCAGCGCCGGTGACACCGGCACCGGCCAAAAGCTTTGCGATCCCGGGAGCGAGGACTTCTGCGTGGCTGCGGGTATCCTCCGTGGCGAAAGATTCCACCACGGACTCCATGGCATCGTCCGAAATCAGCGCCGCACTGGCAACCGCCGACGTATCAATGGCCAGGATCAGCATTAGAGACCTTCCACAGGTGATGTAGTTTCAAGGACCTGCGGCGCTTCGGCCCAGCGGGGACCGAATCCACGGAAAACAATGATGCGGGGCTCGTCGTCGTCATCGGTGTCGAAGTCCATAACGTCCCCGTCCGTAGTGGGCGCAGCGGCTGCCCCGCCAACGGACCGGTGCAGGTCAACCTCCAGACGGCTGTCAGAGAGATGCTCCACCCGGTCCCTGCCCCACTCCACCACGGTGACCGCTGTATCCATGGTGTTCTCAAGATCGATGTCGTCGATCTCCGCTGCCGAGTCCAGCCGGTAAGCATCAACATGGACCAGGTCCGGACCACCGGGCCTGGGGCCATCCGGGAGATTTGGGTGGATCCGTACCAGGACAAACGTTGGCGAAATGATGCCTGCACGCACCCCCAGGCCTTCGCCAAGTCCCTGGGTGAACGTGGTCTTGCCCGCACCCAGCTCGCCTGTCAGGACCAGGAGATCCCCGGCCTCAAGCACCTCGCCCACAGCCGCTGCGAGCGCGTGTGTCTGTTCCGCCGTCGTGACTGTGAGCGTGCGCTCCCACTGGGCGTCGCTCACAGCGTTGCCGATTCCGCTTTGCCGGCGACAGCCGCAGGTGCCTCTGGCACGGAAGGCATTTCGTTGACGTAGCTGCGAGGGACCCGGGGGCTGATGCGCGTCACGATTTCGTAGTTGTTGGTTCCTGCTGCGGCCGCCCAATCATCGGCGGTGGGGCCACCGTCTGCTCCATTACCAAACATGATAGCCTCGGCACCCTTGAGGCCTGCCGCCTCCTCCGGGGACAGGGGCCCCAGATCAATGACCATCTGGTCCATGGCAATCCTGCCCACTACCGGGTAATTGTGGCCGTTCACCCGCACGGGACCCCCGGTGGCGACCCTGGGGACACCGTCCGCATAGCCCAGCGGCACCAGGCCCAGTGTGCTTTCCTCGCTGGTCCGGTAATTGAGTCCGTAAGAGACGCCTTGGCCTTCGGGTACTTTTTTGCAGTTGGACAGGAGAGTCCGGACAGTCATGGCGGGATGCAGGCCCAATTCGGCAGATGTGGCCCCTTCGAAGGGCGAGAGTCCGTACACCCCGAGGCCTACGCGGACAAGGTCGAAGTGCGAGTCGGGCCGGGACAAAGCCGCCGGTGTGTTGGCTATGTGCCGAACCTCGGTGTCAACGCCGGCGTCCTCGGCCATGGCGATTGCCTCGCGGAAGACGGCCAGTTGATGGTCCGTTTCGGGGCGTTGCGGCTCGTCTGCAACGGCCAGGTGCGAGAAGATACCCACCACCCGCAGGAGGCCCTGATCCTGGTAGTCCATGGCCTGTCCCAACAGCTGGTCCCAGTCCGCAATGGTGCAGCCATTCCGGCCTAGTCCTGTGTCCACTTTGAGATGCACACGCGCGGGTCGCTCCTGTTCCCGCGCTGCGGCCACTACCGCTTCGAGCTCCCAACCGGAAATCCCGACGTCGATGCCGGCGGCGACTGCCGCTTGGAAGTTGCTTTCGCGGGTGTGCAACCAGGCGAGGAGCGGGGCCTCGACTCCGGCAGCGCGCAAGGCGAGCGCCTCGGAAATGTGGGCGACACCCAGCCAGGCAGCTCCGGCGTCGAGGGCTGCCCGTGCCACCTGTACGGCACCGTGCCCATAGGCGTCCGCCTTCACCACAGCCATCACAGCGGCCGGGGAGGCAATGCCCACGAACTGACGAACGTTGTGCCGCACGGCGTCCAGGTCGATCACGGCGGAGCGCTCCAGGACCGCTGACTTTGCTATGGAGGCTTTCGTCCCGATCCCGATATCTGCAGCTGCTTCGTAAGTCACCCTAGAGATTCTAGTGCTGTCAGTGAACTCGGGTTAACTGCGGGGCTCCATCAGGGGCTACTGAGCGTCAGACAAGTGCGCGATGGTGGCCCGGGCTCGTCGTTGCGCTTCTGCCGGGATGTCCTTCACGATCGGTTCCAGAAAGGCGAAGCGCCGCAACCATTGACTCGACTGGCGCTCTTTCCGTGCGTTTGCCCGTTGCCACCAGTCGGCGATGTCGCCCCACCCCGGTGCGGCCAGCGAGCCTCCCACTTCCTGGACCGCCAGGGAAGCGCAAAGGTTCGCGAACCGGAGCCGGTCCCCCAGCCTCCACCCTGCCAGGCACCCCACAATGAAGGCCGCCCCGAAACAGTCCCCGGCGCCGGTGGGATCTGAGGCTGATACGGGCAGGGACGGCACCCATTCCTCTTCCCCCGTCTCCGAGTCCACTGCCACGGCGCCTTGGGGGCCGAGGGTTACCACTGCCACTGGGACGCGGTCAGCCAGCGAATACAAGGCCGCCCACGGGTCGGTTTTGCCGGTGAACGCCATCGCTTCAGGGGCATTAGGCAAGAAGGCGTAGAAGTTAGCCAGCTGGTCCAGGCGACGCTCGGACCACTTCCCCGTAGGATCCCAGCCCACCACGCCAAAGAGCTTGGTGCCGGCATCCTTCGCGGCCAGCATCCACGGCTCCAGTTCCTCGCCTAAATCTGCGACGGCGGCGAGTGCCTTGGGTGGTTTTCCGATCAATTCCGAGGAACTGATCGGGGCGGGGTGGCCGTGTGTCACCATGGACCGGTCCTGATTCACGCACATGGATACCGTCACGGGTGAGTGCCAGCCCGAAACCCGCTGCGAGAGCGAGAGGTCAACGTGTTCCTGGCTTTCCAGGATCTGCCAGTTGTAATCGCCGTATCCGTCGTCTCCGAAGGTTGCCGCGAGGTTGGTGCGCAAGCCAAGCCGTGCGGCAGCAATGGCCTGGTTGGCTACGCCCCCGGGGCAGCTGCCCATTCCTTCGCTCCACACCTCCGTGCCGGGTTCGGGTGCGTGCGGAAGGCCGGTGAAAATGATGTCCTGGAAAACCGTTCCTGTCAGGAGGAGATCGCATTGGTGGTCCCCGTCCGACCGGACGGTAGCCAAGGGGTCGTATCGTCGCTGGGGCATAGCGTCCATGCACGGCAGACTACGCTGCACGTGCTGGGCTGCATAGACTTGCATGCCTGCATAGACTCGGACCATGCGGCTCATGATCGCCGGTGGCGGCGGATTCCGGGTTCCCCTCGTGTACCGGGCTTTGTGTGAGGGACCTTTCGCAGGTTTGGTGGACGAGCTTGTTCTCTTTGACGTGGATGAATTACGGCTCGCTGCCATTGAGGCGGTGCTTCGCGACATGCCCACGGGCGGTTCCGGGCCCGTCGTCGTTGTTTCCACGGATCTTGGGCAGGCACTCACCGGCACGGACATGGTGTTCGCGGCGATCAGACCCGGTGGTACCGCGGGGAGGATCGCGGACGAACAGATTCCCCTGAGGTTGGGGTTGCTGGGCCAGGAGACCACCGGCGCCGGCGGCATCTCCTATGCGCTGCGCTCCATCCCCCGGATGCTGGAACTCGCTGAGGCCATGCGGGAGTATTGCCCCGATGCGTGGCTCATCAACTTCACCAATCCGGCCGGCATGGTTACCGAGGCTTTGGTGCCGGTTTTGGGTAACCGGGTGATCGGCATCTGCGATTCCGCCGGAGGATTGGTCCAGCGTGCTGCCCGCGCCGCCGGGGCCCCCCTTGCTGAAGGGCACCTCGACGGCGTGGGCTACTTCGGGCTGAACCACCTCGGCTGGCTTTACCGGCTGGCACCCGCTGGACGGGACCTCTTACCGGATCTGCTGTCTGATCACGGTGCACTTGAAACCATGGAGGAGGGCCGCTTGTTCGGGCAGCACACCCTCCTTCTCCTTAACTGCCTGCCCAACGAATACCTTTATTACTACTACCAAACGTCGCAGGCCACCCAGGCCATTGGACAGCAACAGCAAACCCGCGGGGCCTCCATCCACGGCCAGCAACAGTTGCTGTACCCGTCGCTTCTCCATGCTTCACAGCCATACCGGCTCTGGGATGACGCCCGGCGCTCCCGGGAGGAAGGTTACCTGGCAGAAGCGAGGACCCACGGGGAACAGCGGGACGAGTCCGATCTCGCAGGAGGCGGATACGAACGTGTAGCGCTTTCGGTAATGCGTGCGCTGTCCGGCGGAGGTACGGCGCAGTTGATCCTCAATGTGCCCAACTCGCCGGTGTCCGCCACTGGGCCCGCTGCCGAGGCGGCGGTGCCCGGACTGCCTGGGGACGCCGTCGTCGAGGTTCCCTGCGAGGTAACGCCCGACGGCGCGTTGCCGCTGGCCCAGGACCGGCCGGACGGGCAGTTCCTCACCCTGATGCAGCACATCAAGGAGGTGGAGCGGCTGACAATCCGCGCAGTGGTGTCCGGCGAGCGCGAGGCAGCTGTGGAAGCCTTTGCGGCACATCCCCTGGTAGGTTCGCTCGCCCTGGGCCGGCAACTGCTTGACGGATACGAGGCCGCTTTTCCTGAATTAACCCAGCTGTGGGCCTAAAGTTTTCGGTACATCACGTGCAAGCCCACGTAGCCGATTTCAGGGTGGTTGAAGGCTTCAGGCACCGTAGCCAGAATCTTGAAACCCATGGACTGCCACAACCACACGGCACGCACGTTGCTCTCCACCACGGCGTTGTACTGCATGGAACGGAAGCCTGCCGCTTTCGCGTCGCTCAGTGAGTAGGCGCACAGGGCCCTGGCAATACCTTGACCCGAGTTGTTGGCCCCCACCATGTATCCGGCGTTGGCAACATGGCTTCCACCACCGGCTTGATTGGCGTGGAACTCCCCTGTTCCCAGGATCTCGCCGCTGCCTTGGCGCACAGCAACGAAGGTCTGGCCGGGAGCTTCCTTCACCCATTTGCTCCTGGCCACCTCTTCTGTGGTGTCGCGATCCCATGTGAAGGTCTCGCCCTCGCGGATCACCGGCTGCAGGATCGACCACATTCCGGGCCAGTCCTCAGGTGTTGCTTTACGGATGTCAAAGGATTGTTCTTGGCTCACAGCGGCCACGCTAGCAGTCTTGTGCACATAGCGGAGCTTGCCCGGCTGAGGACTCAACGGCAGGAGTAATGTTTTCTGAAGCGCAAAGTTGAATTTGCTGTGATCGTGAGGAGGTCCCGGATGCCGTTGATCCGTCGTGTGGCCTTTCTGTCCCTCCATACCTCCCCCATGGAGCAGCCCGGCGCCGGAGATGCCGGCGGAATGAACGTTTACGTGCGCGCCTTGGCCATGGCACTTGCGGAGTCCGGGGTGGAGGTGGAAATCTTCACGCGATCCACCAAAGCCGGCCAGCCCGCCGTCGAGCACCCTGGCCCCGGCGTCTGCGTACACAACGTCATGGCAGGACCACGCCGCAAACTGCCCAAGGAAGAACTGCCGGCACTTCTGCACCACATGGTCGAGGAAATCGACAAAATCCGCCACCAACAGCTCCACGGCCGCTACGACGCCATCCACTCCCACTACTGGGTTTCAGGCGTGGCAGGGCTCGAGCTCTCAGAACTCTGGGGCGTCCCCCTCATCCACACCATGCACACCATGGCCAAGGTCAAAAATCTTGTCCTGGAGTCCGGTGAACGGCCTGAGCCGCGGCGCCGGGAAGACGGAGAGCAACGCATTGTGGACGGCGCTTCGAGGCTGGTTGCCAATACTCCTGCCGAAGCGGAGGAATTGGTTTCACACTACGGGGCGGATCCTGACCGGATAGATGTAGCCCCGCCGGGAGTGGACCTCAAGGTGTTCACGCCCTCGTTCCGGCGAAAATCGCGTTCATTGCGGGGCGTCAGGCCGGACAGCTTCCACATCCTCTTTGCCGGCAGGATCCAGCGGCTCAAAGGTCCCCAGGTATTCGTCAAGGCGGCCGGCATACTCCGAAAACGCCGACCGGACATTGATTTGGAAATGACCATACTGGGCTCTCTGAGCGGGGCGAAGGACTTCAACCTCCAGCACATCATTGAAGACGCTGGACTCTCCGACGTCGTTACTCACCGGCCGCCTGTTGTGGCACCGGAGCTGGCCAGCTGGTTCCGGTCAGCAGATGTGGTGGTGATGCCCTCCTTCAGCGAGTCCTTCGGTTTGGTGGCGTTGGAAGCACAGGCGTGCGGTACACCTGTGGTGGCCACCAATGTTGGTGGTCTCTCCCGCGCCATCTCCGACGGGCGAACGGGCATCCTGGTAAACGGACACGATCCTTCCGATTGGGCAGACGCCCTCGAAGATCTTTACGACGACGTCCAGACCCGCGAGGACATGGGCCGGCTCGCTGCCACCTACGCCGAGTCCTTCGGATGGCAACGCACCGCCGCCATCACGTTGGAAAGCTACCGTGAGGCTGTGGGCGGACTCTTGGTCCCGCGGCGCTGAGTCTCCGCCGGTATCTGCACCGGGGCTGATAGATTGTCGCGCACAGCGTAAACCCCCGGCAGCAGCATCCCCGCTGCGGGCAGAACCGAAGGACAAAGATGTCTGAAAACAAGGTCATGAGTGATCTTGAGATTGCCCACCACGCCACCATGCTTTCCATTGAAGAGGTGGCCGAACGCGCCGGCATTCCCGTGGATGCACTTGAGCTGTACGGGCCCTACAAGGCCAAGATCAACACGGCCAAACTGGGCCTGCCTCAGGGAAAGACCCCCGGCAAGGTAGTGCTCGTCTCCGCCATGTCCCCCACTCCTGCCGGCGAAGGAAAGTCGACCACCACAGTGGGACTCGCGGATTCCCTGGCCCGCGCAGGCCACAACGTGATGATCGCCCTGCGTGAGCCCTCTCTCGGTCCGATTCTGGGCATGAAAGGTGGAGCCACGGGCGGTGGGTACTCCCAGGTGTTGCCCATGGATGACATCAACCTGCATTTCACGGGCGACTTCCACGCCATCACATCGGCAAACAACGCCCTCATGGCCTTAGTGGATAACCACATTTTCCAAGGCAACCACCTCGGCATCGACCCGCGCCGCATGACGTTCAAACGCGTGCTGGACATGAACGACCGCGCCCTGCGGGAAGTCATCATCGGACTCGGCGGCCCCATGCAGGGAGTGCCCAGGCAAGACGGCTTCGATATCACCGTGGCCTCGGAAATCATGGCAGTCTTCTGCCTCGCCTCAGATCTCGACGATCTTCGGGACCGGCTGGGACGCATCACCTTCGGGTACACCTACGACCGCACGCCAGTCACGGTTTCGGACCTCGGCGTCGAAGGTGCCCTCACCATGCTCTTGAAAGACGCCGTCAAGCCCAACCTCGTCCAAACCATCGCAGGGACTCCCGCGTTGGTCCATGGCGGTCCCTTCGCGAACATTGCCCACGGGTGCAATTCGTTGATCGCCACCCGCACCGCAATGCAGCTCGCCGACGTCGTGGTCACTGAGGCCGGCTTCGGCGCGGACCTTGGCGCCGAGAAATACATGGACATCAAGGCGCGCATCGCCGACGTGGCGCCATCCGCCGTCGTGGTGGTGGCAACCATCCGCGCGCTCAAGATGCAGGGCGGCGTTGCCAAGGAAAATCTCAGCGAGCCAAATGTCGACGCCGTGGCAGCCGGTGTGGAGAACTTGAAAAGGCACGTGGGCAACGTGGCGAAGTTCGGCCTATCCCCTGTTGTGTCCATCAACAAATTTGCAACGGACAGTCCTGAGGAACTTCAGTGGCTCCTTGCCTGGTGTGCTGCAGAAGGCGTGCAGGCGGCGGTTGCCGATGTTTGGGGGCGCGGGGGCGGAGGCGACGGTGGTGATGAGCTCGCCGCCAAGGTGGCAGCCGCACTGGATGTGCCAACCGACTTCCACCACCTCTACCCGCTGGAACTCAGTGTTGAGGACAAGATCCGGACGATCGCGCAGGAGATCTACGGGGCCGACGGTGTGGAATTCTCCGTTCCGGCAATCAAACGTCTCGCCGAGATCGAGAAGAACGGCTGGTCAGAGCTCCCCGTGTGTATGGCCAAGACACAATACTCCTTCACCGACGATGCGTCCCGGCTGGGTGCGCCCAAAGGATTCCGCGTGCACGTTCGCGATCTGATTCCCAAGACCGGTGCTGGATTCATCGTTGCGCTGACCGGTGCGGTGATGACCATGCCCGGCCTTCCCAAGGAACCGGCCGCCATGCGCATGGATGTGGATGCCGACGGCAACCCTACCGGCCTCTTCTAACCCTCTCTCACATCCCAAGCCCTACACCCCAACCGTCTCTCACTTCCTTGAGGAAAGGGATAGAGCGTTGCGCTCAGAGGCCAAGGATCTGATAGAGCGTTGCGCCCAGAGGGCAGGGATCTGATAGAGCGTTGGGTACGGCAAACGCCCCCGTATCGGAAGACGAGGGCGTTTGGCGTCGCGCGGTTTGGCGCTTGGTAAGGCGGGGTGTTTAGCGTTCGATGTCGCCGCGGATGAAGGCTTCAACCTTGTCGCGGGCGATGTCGTCGTTGAACTGCTCCGGCGGCGACTTCATGAAGTAGCTGGATGCGGAGAGCAGCGGGCCGCCGATTCCGCGGTCCAGGCCGATCTTCGCAGCGCGGATGGCGTCAATGATCACACCGGCAGAGTTCGGGGAGTCCCACACTTCGAGCTTGTATTCGAGCGAAACAGGGGCGTCTCCGAAGTTACGGCCTTCAAGGCGGACGAAGGCCCACTTGCGGTCATCGAGCCAGGCAACGTAGTCGGACGGTCCGATGTGGACGTCGTCGGCGTGCAGCTCAGCCTCAACGTTGGAGGTGACGGCCTGGGTCTTGGAGATCTTCTTGGACTCGAGGCGATCGCGCTCAAGCATGTTCTTGAAGTCCATGTTGCCGCCAACGTTCAGCTGGTACGTGCGGTCCAGGGTGACGCCGCGGTCTTCGAACAGCTTGGCCATGACACGGTGGGTGATGGTGGCACCGATCTGGCTCTTGATGTCGTCGCCCACAATCGGGACGCCGGCTTCGGTGAACTTGTCAGCCCACTCCTTGGTCCCGGCGATGAAAACGGGCAACGCGTTGACAAAGGCCACGCCTGCGTCGATGGCGCACTGGGCGTAGAACTTGGCGGCTTGGTCCGAACCGACGGGCAGGTAGCAGACCATAACGTCTGCTTTGGCTTCGCGGAGCGCGGCAACGATGTCTACAGCTTCTTCCGGAGCCTCCACGATCGTCTCGCGGTAGTACTTGCCCAGACCATCGAGGGTGTGACCGCGCTGGACAGTCACGCCTGTTGCGGGAACGTCGGCGATCTTGATGGTGTTGTTTTCGCTGGCACCGATGGCGTCAGCGAGGTCGAGCCCAACCTTCTTGCTATCGACATCGAAAGCAGCAACGAAGTGAACGTCGTTGACGTGGTACTGGCCGAACTCGACGTGCATCAGACCCGGGATCGTGGCCTTGGGGTCAGCGTCGCGATAGTACTGAACACCTTGGACCAGCGATGCGGCGCAGTTGCCTACGCCGACAATGGCAACACGAATCGGATGTGAAGACACGGAACTCCTTTTTGAGAACTAACCTCAGGTGCCAGGCGCATCCCTGACTGAGTCCAGGGCACGACTGAGTGGCACGGCGCCATTCGGCGCACACTTGCATTGTAACCAACACAGCGGAAGCCGGTTTTGTTCCCTCCCGGCCTCCGCTGTTTATGTCAGTTGTTGAAGGCTACTTCTGAGCCCAAAGGTTGATGTCCGATTCCACAGCAAATTCGTCAATGGCCGTGAGCTCTTCGCTGGTGAACCCCAGGTTGTTGATCGCGCTGAGCGTGTCCTCAAGCTGGGCAACGCTGGAAGCACCAATCAGGGCTGAGGTCACCGGCGAACCCTTGGGCTGATCACGCAGGATCCACGCGATGGCCATCTGGGCAAGGGTCTGCCCACGCCCTTCGGCTATGGCGTTCAAGCCCCGCACGCGGTCGAGTTTGTCTTCAGTGAGTGCAGATTCGGACAGGAACCGTTCTTTGGCGGCCCGCGAATCGGCGGGCACACCGTTGAGGTACCGGTTGGTGAGCATGCCCTGCGCCAGCGGCGAGAAGGCGATGGAACCGGCGCCCACCTGGTCCAAGGCCTCGTACAGGTTGGGTGAGCCGTTCTCCGTCCACCGGTTCAGCATGGAGTAGCTGGGCTGGTGTATGAGAAGAGGAGTGCCGAGTTCCTTGAGGATCCGGGCGGCTTCGATCGTCTGTTCCGGCGTGTAGGAAGAGATTCCCGCGTACAGTGCCTTGCCGGACCGGACTGCATAGTCCAAAGCGCCCATGGTTTCTTCCAATGGAGTTTCAGGATCGGGGCGGTGGCTGTAGAAGATGTCCACGTAATCCAGGCCCATGCGCTCCAGCGACTGGTCCAGGCTGGAGATCAGGTATTTGCGGGATCCCCACTCGCCGTACGGGCCGGGCCACATGTAGTAACCGGCTTTGGTGGAGATGACCAGTTCGTCACGGTACGGCTTGAAGTCGTCCTTGAGGTGACGGCCGAAGTTTGTCTCTGCCGAGCCATCCGGCGGACCGTAGTTGTTGGCGAGGTCAAAGTGGTTGACACCGAGATCGAACGCACGGCGCAGGATGGCGCGTTGTTCGTCGAACCGTTTGTCATCGCCGAAGTTGTGCCAGAGGCCCAACGAGATGGCGGGGAGTTTGAGTCCGCTGCGTCCGACGCGGCGGTAGGGCATGGTTTCGTAGCGGTTTTCCGCGGCCGAATAAGTCATACGTACCATCCTGCCACTGCAGAAACAGTGGTGACGGCGCCGTCCGCTATGTGGGCGCCGTCACCTCAATCTCTGTGGCTTACTGGACGCGCACGACGGCGGCGCTACCGCCGGGAAGGGTCAGCGTCCCGTCGTTCAGGGCTGCTTCGTCGTCGGTAGCCAGCAACACGGAGCCATTCAATGGCGTGCCCAGTGCTTCGTCCCCGAAGTTGCAGACTACCCGGATGGGGCCGCGGGAGAACTGGAGCCAGTGCTCGTCGTCGTCAAACTCAACGTGTGTCTCGCCGAAGCCGCCGTCCACCAATTCCGGAGTGTTGCGGCGCAGCTGTGCCAAATCCTTGTACAGCTGCAGCAAGCGTGCGTGCTCACCTTCGCCGGCTTCGTCCCACTTGAGTTTGGAGCGCTGGAACGTCTGAGGATCCTGCGGGTCAGGAACAACCGCCGGGTCCCATCCCATACGTTCGAATTCCTTGATTCGCCCTTCTGCTGTAGCTTTGCCGAGCTCAGGTTCCGGGTGGGAGGTGAAGAACTGCCATGGAGTGGAGGCAGCAAATTCCTCACCCATGAACAGCATGGGCGTGAAGGGGGATGTCATGGTCAGCACAGCACCGATGGCCAGCTTTCCGTACGACAACGACGCAGTGAGGCGGTCCCCGGTGGCCCTGTTCCCGATTTGGTCGTGGTTCTGCAGGCAGACCACAAGCGCGGAAGGGTGGGCCATATCGCGGCGGATCGGGCGGCCGTGGTGCCTGCCCCGGAAGCTGGAGTAGCTGCCGTCGTGGAGGAATCCATGTTCCAGGACCTTGGCCAACACTGCGAGCGAGTCAAAGTCCGCGTAGTAGCCGGTGGTTTCCCCGCTGAGGTTGACGTGGACGGCGTGATGGAAGTCGTCGCTCCACTGGCCTTCCAAGCCGTAGCCGTTGTCTTGCCGCGGGTAGATGAGCCGCGGGTTGTTCAAATCCGATTCCGCAATCAGCGTCCTGGGGATTCCGGTGGCTGCCTCCACCTCGTCTCCCAGCGCGCCGAATTCCTCAAGGATGTGCACGGCACGCTCATCACGCAACGCGTGCACGGCATCGAGGCGGAGTCCGTCCACGTGGTAATCCCGAAGCCACATCTCTGCGTTCTCCAGGATGTATCGACGAACATCGTCCGAGCCGGGGCCGTCAAGGTTCACGGAGTCACCCCAGGTGTTGCCCTCCCCCGATTTCAGGTAGGGGCCGAACTTGGGCAGGTAGTTGCCGCTTGGACCGAGGTGGTTGTAGACGACGTCCTGAATAACGCCCAAGCCCGCGGCATGCGCTGCATCCACAAAGCGTTGGTAGGCGGCGGGGCCACCATACGGCTGGTGCACGGCGTACCAAAGGACGCCGTCATAACCCCAGTTGTGAACACCATTGAATCCGTTGACCGGGAGTAGCTCTACGAAGTCGACGCCAAGGTCCACCAAATACTTCAGTTTCTCGGCTGCGGCATCCAGCGTGCCTTCCGCGGTGAAGGTGCCGAGGTGTAGCTCATAGATGACCGAACCCTTGAGGCTCCGGCCTTTCCATTCGCTGTCCTTCCACTCATGGGCGGAAGGATCGAAGGTCGCTGACAGACCATGGACCCCGTCCGGCTGCCTCCGCGAGCGCGGATCGGGAAACGGTCCCTCGCCGTCCACGATGTAGCCGTACCGCACGTCGTCGCCATCCTGGGCCACTGCGTCAGCAGGCGCCCGCCACCAACCGGCTGCGGCGCCGTCGTGATGCCTCTCCATGGAGTACTCGTGGCCTCCGGCGAGCAACTGAACCGAATCCGCATTCGGAGCCCAGACGTCGTAAAGATTCTTTCCAGCAGCGTGCTCCAGCATCATGCTCCCCTGTACGTGTTTCAAGCGTGCTTTGCAATGACGGTGTTGACGGTGCGATCACCGCTATTCGGTGATCGCACCGTCCGGAAATCAGTCCGTAGGGACCAACAAAGCCACCGGGTAATGCTCCAGCAAGGTGGCCAGAGGGACGGCGCCTGCCCCGTAGCTGACCCCGGTGAGTTCGTCCCGGCAGGCCACCGTCAATTCAATGGCCGTGTCCCGCCAGCCGCCTTCACTGGCCAGCCGCTTGGGCAGGCGGGTGGCAACGGTGAGAGCTCCACGATGTTCGGCTCCCCGGTCGAAGGCCACCACGTGTCCCGCAGCGGCGCCTTGGGCAGCCACCGGGAGGTAGCCGGCGAACAGTTCCGGCCTGTCGCGCCGTAGCCTCAGGGCACGCGAGGTCACCAGCAGTTTGGCGGCTTCATCGGTGAATGCGGGCTTGGCGCCGCCGTCCAACTCTTCCAGGGCTGCGATCCGAGCCTTGAAGTCCACGGGACGCCGGTTGTCGGGGTCGGTCAGCGAACCGTCCCTGAATTCAGTGCCTTGGTAGACGTCCGGAACGCCGGGCATGGTCAGCTGGATCAACTTGGCGGACAACGAGTTGGATGTTCCATACGGTTCGAGCTCGTTGACGAAGTTCGTCAGGGCGGCTGCAACCTCCGGAACATCGAAGACGGCGTCGACGGCGGCCGCCAACTGGCGTTCGAAATCCTGGTTGGGATCGGTCCAGTTGGTGGAATTGCCGGCTTCCCGTGCCGCTTTCAAGGCGTAGGACTGCAACCGTTGGCGATCTGCCGGCCACGCGCCTGCGATGGATTGCCAGACCAAGGCCGAGAGGGGCCCATCGGGGATGGGCGCGAGCTCATGGACGATTCCGAGGAAGAGCTCCCATTCCGGTACGGCCTCGGAGATCACCGAGATCCTGGCCCTCGCATCCTCGCTCCGTTTGGTGTCGTGGGTGCTCAGCGTTGTCATGGACAGCGGCAAGAGCTGCTGCCTCCGGGCCATGCGTTCGTGGAAGACATTGCCGGGAATGGAGAACTCCGTGGGATCCGCACCCACTTCCGTCAGTGACCCTAGACGGGTGTACCGGAAAAATGCGGTGTCCTCCACACCCTTGGCCATCACCATGCCGGACGTCTGTTGGAAACGCCGGGCCAGCAGGCTGGACTTATCCAGCAAGAGCGGCTGAAGCCCGCTAAGGACAGCGGCCAGGTCAGGGCGCTGCTTGGCGGCGTTCTCCACGGACTCGATCAGCGTTTTCCCACCATAGGGCAGATACGTCCTGTAGATGGGGAAACAGCAGATGACTTCAGCCAAGGCATCGGCTACCTTCGCGAACGGCAGCTCCAAGGAGTCAGGCACAAGGCGGGCCAGCCTTAGGACTTCCGATCTCAGGATGCCGTCGGCGATCCGGCGCTTGGTCGCATGGATCATGGAGTGGTAGTGCGCGGGAGCATCTGCATTCCGGAGTCGGGCATCGAGGGAGTTCAGGTATTCCTCTGCCGCCGGATCCACGAAAAGGCGGTCGACGTCGGCCAAGGCGTCGTATCCCGTGGTCCCTTCGCACTCGAAGGTATCCGGCAATTGCTCCCCCGGTTCCAGGATCTTCTCCACCAGAAGGTAGGAGCCACCAGTAGCTTCGCGCAACCTTGCGAGGTAGCCCTCGGGGTCGGCCAGACCATCGGGGTGGTCGATCCTCAGCCCGTCCACCAGTCCTTCACGGAACCAGCGGACGATCTCTGCGTGGGACTCGTCAAAGACCCATGGAACTTCGACTCGTAAGCCGGCCAAGGTGTTCACTGCGAAGAAGCGGCGGTAGTTCAGATCGGCGTCGGCGCGGCGCCAGCCAACCAACTCGTAGTGCTGCCGTTCGTGGACCTCACGCGGGTTGTCCCCGGCCGTGTACGTCCCCTCTGCCAAGGGGAAACTGTGATCGTAGTAACGCAGTTCGTCGTCCACGATTTTCAGTTCATCAAGGTCGTCATCACTTCCCAGGACCGGGATGCGGATCTTCCCCCCGCCAAAGTCCCAGTCGACGTCGAAAGCCTCGGCGTACTTTGAACCCTGGCCTTCCTTGAGCAGCTGCCACCACCAGGCGTTTTGCTTCGGCGAAGCGACACCCATGTGATTGGGGACGATGTCGGCAAGAACGCCCAGGCCTTTGTCTTTGGCAGCACGGGACAACGCGGCTAGTCCTTCGGAGCCTCCGCGGGAGGGGTCGACGGTGGAGGGATCGGTCACGTCATAGCCGTGATCGGAACCCTTTTCCGCTGTCAGGATGGGTGAAACATAGACCCAATCAATTCCCAGGGATTGCAGGTATCCGGTGAGCTCCGCCGCATCCTGCAGGGTGAAGCTCGGCCGGATCTGGAGTCGATACGTGGAGACAGGCGTCCTCATGATCCAGGCTCCTTCGTTTCATCTGCCTTTTCGTCGTCCTCCGGGGCTGAGCCTTTGTAATCGAAAGGCAAGGACGTCACTGCCGGGGCGGTAATGGATGCCGTCTCCGGAGTGCTCGTTTGCGTCAAAGCTGCGAGGGAAGCTGCCACCGAGTGATCGGGTTCAATTTCCGGGGTGCTGTGGGCACGGAGTACCACCAGCGACTTGCCGCCTACCATCAGGATCTGGTCCGGCTTGACCACGCCCGCTTCGGCGCCTTCCCCGGCGGTGTCGATCATGACGTCCCAGGCCGGCGCGTACTCGTCGGAAGGAATCCGGAAGCCTACCTCGTCCTGGTCCGCGTTGAAGTACAAGAGGAAGTTGACGTCCGTAATGCGTCGGCCCTGGGTGTCCAGGCCGTGGATGCCATCGCCGTTGAGGAACACACCAACGGAGCGCCCCAAAGCTTCGTCCCAGTCGGACGGAGACATGGTGCTGGCGTCGGCATCGAGCCATACGATGTCCGGGAGCCGTTCGCCTTCACCACGAAGCACGGGACGGCCATCGAAGAAGCGGCTGCGGCGCAGGCTGGGGTGTTTGGCACGGAGCGCGCTGACCGCGGCAGTGAACTCGATCAGCGGCTGGTCCACGTTCTCCCAGTTGATCCAGGTGAGTTCGGAATCCTGGCAGTAACCGTTGTTGTTGCCGTTTTGCGTCCTGCCCAGCTCGTCGCCGTGCAGCAGCATGGGGACGCCCTGGGACAGGAACAGCGAGGCAATGAAGTTACGCTGCTGGCGGGCCCTGAGGCCAAGGACGGTGGGATCGTCCGTGGGTCCTTCTGCGCCGCAGTTCCAGGAACGGTTGTGGGACTCGCCGTCGTTGTTGTCTTCGCCGTTGGCCTCATTGTGTTTCTCGTTGTAGGACACAAGGTCGGCCAGCGTGAAGCCATCGTGCGCGGTGACGAAGTTAATGGACGCCACGGGTCGACGGCCAGAGTGCTCGTAGAGGTCCGCCGATCCGGTCAGACGTGAAGCGAACTCGCCAAGGGTGGAAGGTTCGCCGCGCCAGAAGTCACGGACCGTGTCGCGGTATTGGCCGTTCCATTCTGTCCACTGAGGCGGGAAGTTGCCCACTTGGTACCCACCGGGCCCAACGTCCCACGGCTCAGCGATGAGCTTCACCTGGGAGACTACCGGGTCCTGCTGGATGAGTTCGAAGAAGGTGGAGAGTTTGTCCACGTCGTAGAACTCACGTGCCAGCGTTGAGGCGAGGTCGAATCGGAATCCGTCCACGTGCATCTCGGTCACCCAGTAGCGCAGGGAGTCCATGAGCAGTTGGAGGGAGTGGGGGCTGCGGACGTTAAGCGAGTTGCCCGTGCCGGTGTAATCCATGTAGTACTTCTGGTCGTCTTCCACCAGGCGGTAGTACGCGGAGTTGTCGATGCCCTTGAAGGACAGTGTGGGTCCGAGGTGGTTTCCCTCGGCTGTGTGGTTGTACACGACATCGAGGATGACCTCGATGCCAGCCGTATGCAGCGCCCGCACCATGGCTTTGAAGTCCTGGACCTGCTGTCCGGTGTCTCCCTTGGAGCTGTAGCTGTTGTGGGGTGCGAAGAACCCGATGGTGTTATAGCCCCAGTAGTTGTTCAGGCCCTTGTCCTGCAGAATGCCGTCGTTGACGAACTGGTGCACCGGCATGAGTTCGATCGCCGTGATGCCCAGCTTCTGCAGGTGGGAAATAACCGCCGGATGCGCGACGCCGGCGTAGGTGCCGCGCTGCTCTTCGGGCACCTCGGGGTGCATCTGGGTAAGGCCCTTGACGTGTGCCTCGTAGATCACGGACTTGTGATACGGAATGCGCAGGAGTTTGTCGCCGTCCCAGTCAAAGAAGGGGTTGATGACAACGCCCAGCATCATGTGCGGCGCAGAGTCCTCATCATTTCGCGAATCCGGGTCACCCATGTTGTATGAGAACAGGGACGGGTCCCAGTCAATCTGCCGGTGGATGGCCTTCGCGTAAGGATCCAGCAGCAGCTTATTGGGGTTGAAGCGTTGGCCGGCGTCGGGGTCGTAGGGACCGTGCACCCTGTAGCCGTACTTTTGCCCCGGTTGGACCTGCGGCAGATAACAGTGCCAAACGTAACCATCTACTTCGGTAACTTCTACGCGGACTTCCCCGCCGTCGTCGTCGAAGAGACACAATTCCACTTTTTCGGCCCTCTCGCTAAACAGCGCGAAGTTGGTGCCGGTGCCGTCAAACGTGGCACCTAGCGGATAAGCCGATCCAGGCCAGACTTCCATGCGTTCTCCTCTTGATGATGCGAACAACTGTTGCAAGCCTACTCAAGCCCCCAGACACCGACAGCAACCTTAGGGTATTGTTCGGTCGTATTCCGCGTTGAGCGAACCAATGACGCGCGGAACCGCATTCATGACGGCCGAGGCTGTAATGGGACCTTCGTCAAAATGAGCGGATGCAAGGGCTCCGGCTCGCCCGTGGACGCTGGCAGCAACGGCTGCCAGAGCAGCCCAGCGGTCGGCGGGATCCAAGCCCAACGCGGCATATGCGCCGTCGTCGTGCCGTACCATCTCCGCAGACTGTGCCAGCAAGGCTCCCAGCACGCCCGCCAAGACATCGCCGCTGCCCGCGGTTGCCATCCACGCGGTGCCTTCGGATTGACTGAAAACAACGCCCGACGGCGACGCCACCAGTGTGGAGGCACCCTTCAGGAGCACTGTGGCGCCGGTTCGTTGGGCGGCCTGCCGCACATAATGCAGGGTACGGGATTCGACGTCGTCGCGGGATACCTCTATTTCGCCAGTCGAAGGAAGCGAGTTCAACAACGCAGCCAGCTCTCCGGCGTGAGGTGTCAGGATCCAGTGGGCCGGGCAGCGTTCCGGCAGGAGGCTCAAAGCTCCGGCATCTACAACCACGGGCAAATCGTTGGTGAGGGCCGACGCACCGGCGTCCCTTGCCCGTTGCAGCTGCTCCTCGCCGTCCACCCCGGATCCCAGCAGCCACGCTTGGACGCGGCCGGGGTTGTCGGTCTCCCAAAGGGCTTCCGGGGTTCGCGCGAGCACCAGCTGCGCCGCTTCCCGGGGCCCGTTGTAGCGCACCATTCCCGCCCCCGAGAGGGCGGCAGCGTGGACACTCAGGACAGCAGCTCCGGCAAAGCGCGCGGAACCGGCGACTACGCCCAACACGCCCCGCGAATATTTGTGGGCGCGCCGGCCAGGATGGGGCAGCAAGGATCCAAGGTCCGAGGCAGTGAGGCGTCGAAGCTCAGGGCGGTAGCATTCCAAAGAATTCTCAATGCCGATGGGGATCAGCTCCACGCGCCCGGCACACCCTTCACCCGGGTCAGTCATCAGCCCGGCCTTGATACCGCCAAACGTCACGGTCACGTCCGCACCAAGCACCGGCCAATGCACTTCGCCGGTGTTGGCGTCCAGTCCACTGGGAAGGTCGCAGGCCACTACCAACCGTGGACGCAACTCTTGAAGCGAAGCCACCAGTTCGGCAGAGGCGTCCCGCAGCCCACCGCGCGCACCGGTCCCGAGCAGGGCATCAATAATGACGTCATGGCCCGCGCACAGGACGGCTAGCTCTTCCGCGTTAGCGGCCTCCAACGCCACAACAGTTCCGCCGACGGCGACTAAAGCAGCCAGCGCCTCCGGGTGTACTTCAGCGGCGGCGAGTACCGCCGTCGTTCGGACACCGCGGCGGGCAAGGAAAGCTGCAGCGAACATGCCGTCGCCACCGTTATTGCCCTTCCCAACCAGCACTGCAACACTCGCCCCTGCAAGCTTCCGCTTGTTTTTGACCTCGCGAGCCACAACGTGGGCCAACCCGTAGGCGGCCCGTCGCATAAGAACAGCGCCCTCACCGGAGTCCAGGAGCGGTTTTTCCGCATCCCTGATCTGTTGTCCGGTGAAGGCGCTGATCATTGCTTGTGAAGTCCCTTTAGCCCTCGGCGAGGACAGTAGCCGTAGCTATGCCGCCGTCGTGGCTCATGGACAAGTGCCAGCGCTTGACGCCCTTGGCCTCGGCAACGGCAAGCACCGTTCCCTTGACCTGGACGGTGGGTCCATTCTCATCGAGCCCGATCCAGCAATCCTGCCAGTTCATCCCTGCCGGAGCGCCCAGCACCTTGGCAACAGCTTCCTTGGCCGCGAAACGCGCCGCCAGGGACCGGGTGTTGAGTTCCCGTTCGGCAGGAACGAACAAGCGGTCCCGGAGACCGGGCGTCCGCTCCAACTGCCGGCCGAACCTTTCGATGTCTACGACGTCTACGCCAATGCCAACAATCATGGCGTTATTCTACGGTCACGCTCTTGGCGAGGTTACGCGGCTGATCGACGTCGTAACCCTTGGCACCGGCCAGTTCTGCAGCAAAGATCTGCAGCGGAACGGTGGTGAGCAGCGGCATCAGCAAAGTGGGGGTTTCCGGTACGTAGAAGACGTGCTCAGCGTAGTCCTTGACCGATTCGTCGCCCTCTTCAGCGATGACCAGGGTACGGGCACCACGGGCACGGACTTCCTGGATGTTGCTGACAACCTTGGAGTGAAGGGAATCGCGCCCGCGCGGCGACGGCACTACTACGAAGACAGGCTGGCCGTCGTCGATCAACGCGATCGGACCGTGCTTCAACTCGCCGGCGGCGAAGCCTTCAGCGTGGATATAGGCGATTTCCTTGAGCTTCAGCGCGCCTTCAAGGGCTACCGGATAGCCAACGTGGCGGCCCAGGAACAAGACGGATTTCTCGTCCTTCATGCTGCGGGCAAGCTCACGCAGCGGCCCTGCGTTGTCCAGGATTTTCTGGATCTTGGCGGGGATCTTGTTCAGGTCCGCCAGGACATCCTTGATCTGGCCGGAGAAGATGTTGCCCCGCAACTGGGCCAGGTACAGGCCAAGCAGGTAGGCAGCAGTGATCTGCGCCAGGAACGCCTTGGTGGAAGCAACAGCGATTTCGGGGCCTGCGTGCGTGTAAAGCACAGCATCGGATTCACGCGGGATGGTGGAACCGTTGGTGTTGCAGATGGAGATCGTCTTGGCACCCTGTTCGCGGGCGTAACGGACAGCCATCAGCGTGTCCATGGTTTCGCCCGACTGGCTGATGGAAACCACCAGGGTGTTGGAGTCAACAATGGGATCGCGGTAGCGGAACTCATGCGCGAGCTCCACCTCGGTGGGAATGCGGCACCAGTTTTCAATGGCGTACTTGGCTACCAGACCAGCGTAGGCCGCGGTACCGCAGGCCAAAACGATGATCTTGTCCACCTGCTTGAGGAGCTCAGGGTCGATGCGGACTTCGTCCAGGGTGAGCTTGCCGTTGAGGTCCGAGCGGCCCAGGAGGGTCTGCGCTACGGCGTCCGGCTGGTCGTTGATTTCCTTCTCCATGAAGGAGCTGAAACCACCCTTTTCGGCGGAAGCCGGGTCCCAGTCAACGTGGTATTCCTTGCCCTCGGCAGGAGCGCCGAAGAAGTCGGTGATCTCCACGGAGTCCGCGGTGATGGTGACGATCTGGTCCTGACCCAGTTCGACGGCACGGCGGGTGTAGTCGATGAAGCCGGAGACGTCGGAGCCGAGGAAGTTCTCGCCGTCGCCCAGGCCCACTACAAGCGGGGAGTTACGGCGGGCGGCCACGACGACGTCGGGCTGGTCAGCGTGGACGGCGAGAAGAGTGAAAGCGCCCTCGAGTCGCTGGCAGGCCAGGCGCATTGCCTCGGTGAGGTTGCCGCCGTCGCCGTTGAGCTGGGTGCGGAAAATGTCGCCGATAAGTGCGGCAGCAACTTCGGTGTCCGTTTCCGACTCGAAGGTGACGCCCTTGCCCAGCAGTTCCTGCTTGAGCTCGGCGAAGTTCTCAATGATCCCGTTGTGAATGACCGCCAGCTTGCCACCGTCGGAGAGGTGCGGGTGCGCGTTACGGTCCGTGGGTCCGCCGTGCGTTGCCCAACGGGTATGGCCGATGCCGGTCAGGGACTCAGGAACCGGGCTTGCTTCCAGTTCTGCGATCAAGTTGCTCAGCTTGCCGGACTTCTTACGGGAAGAGATGCTCCCGTCAGCCACTACTGCGACGCCTGCGGAGTCATAGCCGCGGTATTCCAGACGGCGCAGCCCTTCCACCACAACGTCAAGAGCGCTGTATCCAGCTGCCTTGCGAGACGAATTGCCAACATAGCCTACGATTCCACACATGGGTACAAGCCTAGCGGCTAGTGCAAACAACTGATGTGGGACATCCTCCCTCCTTCTGTTCATTGACGGGGTTCCAGCCCTCACAATTCACCTGCCCTTCGTCGTGCATTTCCTGATCCGCTCCGCGGAGGGCAGAATCATGAGCGTGACTTTGCAACGCACCGAAGCTAATGGCGACGGCGCTTCCCCCTTTGTAGAGCTGGACCGTCAAACGTGGTCCAGGCTTGCAGCGCAGATGGAGCAGCCCCTCAACGAAGAGGACGTCTTCCGTCTCCGCGGCCTCGGCGACCCCCTGGACATGAAAGAAGTCAGGGAGGTTTACCTCCCTCTCTCCCGCCTCCTTCACCTGTACGTGGAGGCCTCACACCAACTCCACGCAGCCACCACGACGTTCCTGGGTGAGCAAACCCAACGCACGCCGTTCGTGATCGGGGTGGCCGGGTCCGTTGCCGTTGGCAAGTCCACCATTGCCCGTGTGCTCCGGGAAATGCTCCGGCGCTGGCCCGGAACGCCCAACGTGGAACTCATCACCACAGATGGCTTCCTTTATCCTTTGGCTGAGCTGAAGCGCCGGCACCTGCTGGAGCGGAAAGGTTTCCCGGAGTCCTACGACCGCCGTGGACTTCTTCGTTTCGTTTCTGAAGTCAAAGGCGGCGCCGAGGAAGTCCGCGCGCCTTGGTACTCCCACGTCACCTATGACATCGTGCCGGGAAAGGAAGTCGTAGTGCGGCGCCCCGACGTCCTGATTGTCGAGGGACTGAACGTCCTGGCCCCGGCCCGCCCTCGGATGGACGGCAAGCAGGGACTGGCCGTCAGCGACTTCTTCGACTTCTCCATCTATGTGGATGCCAAGACCTCCTACATTGAAGAGTGGTACGTGGACCGCTTCCGGAAATTGCGGACCACGGCATTCGCCCAGCCCGAGTCCTACTTTCACCGCTACGCCACACTGTCGGACGAGGACGCCGAGTCAACGGCACGGGGCATATGGAAACGCATCAACGAGCCGAACCTCGAGGAAAATGTGCTGCCCACCCGCGGACGTGCACAATTGGTACTCACCAAGGACGCAGACCACTCGATCCGCCGCATGCTGCTGAGAAAGGTCTAGGGTGCCCAACAATTCCCAACCGCTGCCTAGCCGGCGGATCTTCGCCAGCCTCCTGACCGCCGGCGCGGGAATGGCAGCATTGGCGGCCTGCACGCCTGAGGACGCCGCCCCATCCCCCGTCGCGGCCAACGCCGCCAGCGAGGCCCCTTCGTTACCCACACCGTCCTCCGTGGGCACCCCCAGCGCCGCAGCAAGCGAGCCTGCACCCGTTGAATCAGCCCCCAGCGCGACTCCCTCCAATACAGCCCCCTCGCACGCCGTTGCCCCGCAGCACTCCCTCACGGATCCAACGAGTCCCTGGGTAGTGGTGAACAAGCACCGGCCCTTGGTTCCCCAGGACTTCGTTCCGGCAGACTTGGTTCAGCCAGGCGTTAGGCTCGCCGTCAGCGGCGAAGCGGCCCTGCTTAACAGCACGACGGCGACTGCCGCTGAAAAGATGTTCGGGGCCGCAGCCACGGAGGGCGTCAACATGACGCTGGCCTCCGGATACCGTTCGTATTCCACCCAGGTTGCTACCTACAACGGCTACGTCGCCAGCACCGGCCAGGCCGCCGCCGACCGCGCTTCCGCCCGCCCGGGGCACTCCGAGCATCAAACGGGCTGGTCCTTTGACATCGGCGACGGTGCGGGAGCCTGCAGCTTCCAACCATGCTTCGCCGAGCAACCCGCTGCCATCTGGGCCAAAGCCAACGCCCACAAGTTTGGATTCGTGGTCCGCTATCCGTGGATGTTCCACGACACCACAGGGTACTTTTACGAGTCCTGGCATCTGCGGTACATCGGGGTGGAGGCAGCTACGGACATGACCGCCCGCGGCATCGCAACCCTGGAAGAGTATTTCGGGCTTGAAGCAGCTCCGGACTACTTCTAATCCGTAATAACTGAGGCTCTAATCCTTAGTAACTGAGGCTCTCATCCTTAAACACCGAGGCCCACACCCCTGCTCCGACTCAAGCTGGGGTACGGGCCTCAAAATGTGGTCTCCTAGACTGCCATTTCGCTGGGAGCGCCCAAACGTTCCTTGACGACGGCGGCGAGCCCCTTGCAGACACGCTCGGCCGTTTCCATGTCAGCGGCTTCCACCATCACACGCACCAACGCCTCGGTCCCTGAGGGCCTGAGGAGCACACGGCCGGTCTCACCCAGTTCAAGCTCCGCCGCGGCAACAGCCTCGGCAACGCCCTCGTCAGTGGCAGCCCGGGCTTTATCAACGCCCTTGACGTTGATCATGAGCTGCGGCAGCTTGGTCATGGCGCTGGAGAGGTCCTTGAGGCTGCGTCCGGTCAGGGCAACCTGGGCTGCAAGCTGCAGACCGGTCAGGACGCCGTCACCTGTGGTGGCGAAGTCGGAGAAGATCACATGGCCGGACTGTTCACCACCAAGGTTGTATCCGCCGTCTCGCATTGCCTCCAACACATAACGGTCACCAACACCAGTCTCGCGGATGGCGATACCCGCATCGCGGAGGGCAATCTTCAGGCCGAGGTTACTCATGACTGTGGCCACGAGGATGTTGTCCTTGAGCTTTCCTGCGTCCTTGAGCGCCAGTGCCAGAATCGCCATGATCTGGTCGCCGTCCACTTCGTTGCCTTCATGGTCAACGGCCAGGCAGCGGTCAGCGTCACCGTCATGGGCTACGCCAAGGTCCGCGCCATGTTTGACCACGGCCTCCTTGAGCGGGCCCAGGTGCGTGGATCCAACGCCGTCATTAATGTTCAAGCCGTCCGGCTCTGCGCCGATGACCACCACGTCGGCGCCAGCATCCTTGAAGACCTGGGGCGAACAGCCACTAGCTGCACCATGGGCGCAGTCCAGAACTACCTTCAAGCCTTCCAAGCGCTTGGGAAGCGTGCCAAGCAGGTGCACAATGTACCGGTCCTCGGCGTCTGAGAACCTCTGGATGCGTCCGACGTCGGCTCCCACCGGGCGCTGCGGCTCTTTGCCCAGCTGAGCCTCGATGGCGTCCTCAACATCGTCCGGAAGCTTCTGGCCACCGCGGGCGAAGAACTTAATACCGTTGTCCGGCGCAGGGTTATGGGACGCCGAGAGCATGACTCCAAAGTCGGCGTCGAGATCCGCCACGAGGTAAGCCGCGGCAGGGGTGGGGAGCACGCCGGCGTCGTAGACGTCGATGCCGGAACTGGACAGCCCGGCTTCGACGGCAGCGGCGAGGAACTCGCCGCTGGCTCTGGGATCCCTTGCGACGACGGCGCGCGGCCGCTTGCCATCGGTAGAGCGTTCATGGCCGAGTACGACGGCGGCTGCTTGCGCGAGCTGCATAGCCAGTTCGGCGGTGAGCAATCCGTTCGCGAGACCGCGGACGCCATCTGTTCCAAATAATCTAGACATCGGGTCAAGTTTAGACGACGACAGGACAGCACTGGTTCAAGCGGCCACCAGAAGGTCATGTGCGGCGCCTTCCTTGACTCCGCTGCCTGGTATCTGAAACGGCGAAAGCCCGCCCCGCCGAAACGGCGGAACGGGCTTTCGAGTAAGCGTAGATTAACGCTTGGAGTACTGCTGAGCCTTGCGGGCCTTCTTGAGACCAGCCTTCTTGCGCTCGATGACGCGTGCGTCACGGCTCAAGTAACCGGCCTTCTTGAGGGTGGCGCGGTTGTTGTCGACGTCGATCTCGTTCAGCGAGCGAGCAACGCCAAGGCGCAGTGCGCCGGCCTGGCCGGAGATGCCACCACCGTGGATACGGGCGATGACGTCGTAGGCGCCTTCGAGATCAAGGATCTTGAAGGGCTCGTTGACATCCTGCTGGTGCAGTTTGTTCGGGAAGTAGTTGTCCAGCGTGCGGCCGTTGATGGTCCACTTGCCGGAGCCAGGCACAACGCGAACGCGTGCAACGGCTTCCTTGCGGCGGCCAACAGCTGCGCCGGCAACGGTCAGTGCCGGGCGCTCCTTCTTGGGAGCATCTTCGGCAGCGTTGCTGCTTTCAGAGGTGTAGCTGGTGGGGGTTTCCTCGGCCTCGACGGCTTCGGCGGTCAGTTCTTCGTTCTGAGCCACGGTTCTCCTTGTAATAAAAAGTTTAGTTGGTGGCCAGGACTACTGGGCGACCTGGGTGATTTCGAAAGTCTTCGGCTGCTGTGCAGCGTGGGGGTGCTCAGCGCCACGGTAGACCTTGAGCTTGCCCAACTGCTGTGCAGCGAGGGAGTTCTTGGGGAGCATGCCCTTGATGGCCTTCTCAACAGCGCGAACCGGGTTGGATTCCAACAGCTCGGCGTAGTTGACGGAGGTCAGGCCGCCCGGGTAACCGGAGTGGCGGTATGCGCGCTTCTGCTCCAGCTTGGCGCCGGTGAGGGCTACCTTTTCAGCGTTGATGATGATGACGAAGTCGCCCATGTCCATGTGGGACGCAAAGGTCGGCTTGTGCTTTCCGCGCAGCAGTGTTGCGGTCTGGCTGGCAAGACGACCAAGGACAACGTCGGTGGCGTCAATGACGTGCCACTGGCGGTTGATATCGCCGGGCTTCGGGGTGTACGTACGCACGGTTTTGCCTCGTTCTTGTTCTGGCGTTCATGTTTTAGGCGACACGCAATAAGGCGTGTACCTATCTATGTATGCGCTACCGGAGCAGAGGTGAGGGCTCTATGTACCAGTTATCCCAAGATCTCGAAAATGCCTAGGGAGTTAGCGATCCTGCAACTGGATCCCCCGCAAGGCATGTGTCATCGAGATAGGACACGCACAACGACTCTAAACAATACCGTCATGAGGGCGTCCGGGTCAAAATGGGGTAACCGCCCTTGGGGGCCATGCGCTGATTGAGGGAGAACAGATGCCCAACGGACCCGGCTTCGCACTCCTTCTTGCGCTCCTTGGTTTGCTGCTGAGCCCTGTTGCCGAGCTTCTGATTGCCCGCGCGCTGCCGCGACTCGGCGGCCTCCCTGTAGCTAAGGTCCGGATCACGACGGCGGCCGTCACCGCGCTGCTGTTTTGCTTGCTTGCGTGGCGGCTCGGTTTCTCTCCGGAGTTGCCGGCATTCCTTTTATTGGCATTACTCGGAGTGCAACTTTCACGGATCGATTTCACTCTCCATTTGCTGCCCAACCGCCTTGTATTGCTGTTGCTCGGTGGGGGTTTAGTACTTTTTTCCACATCCGCAGCTCTCGCGCCGGGCTGGCCGGACCTCTTCCGCGCCCTCGCCGGCGGGGCGATGATGTTCGCCGGCTACGTCATTCTCAAACTTATTTCGCCAAGAAGCCTCGGAATGGGCGATGTGAAGCTCGCAGCGCCCCTGGGTTTGTACTTGGGCTACTTGGGTTGGCAGCAAGTACTCATTGGCGGGCTACTGGGATTCGTGGTGGGCGGGGTGCTGGCGGTGCTGATGTTACGCCTGCGATCCGCCGAAAAGCCCGCAGAAACAGCCCATGGACCCGCAATGCTCATTGCTGCGGTTGGCGTAGTTCTGTTCATGAACTAGCCCGTGGTTAGTACGTCCTTACCCAGGCTTCAGCCCGCCCGTAATACATAAGGCTCCTTTGTAAAGCAAGTAGTTTCCACCCGCCCAGGCACCGAAACTGAGTACTTTCTGCCCGTTGGCACATCCGGCAAGTAATAGGCGCCCGGATAAATCGAGTACGGCTACGCATTGTGACTTCAGCGGCCCAGGGTGAATTCTTATCTCATCGAATTACGAACAGCTAAAGGCTCCACAGACGCAGTTCGATATTCGGGTAAATTTAGATAATTTGCCGCCCTGCCATTCATGATTTACTGCCACATTAATTCTGGGAAGGATATTCCAATGTCATCTCTTATGGTTTCCGTTATCTCGTTCATCGCCGGCGTCAAGGATCGCTTCACCTCCGAGGAGAAGGGTGCGACGGCTGTTGAATACGGTCTGCTGGTGGCCCTCATCGCCGCAGTCATCGTTGGCACTGTGGTTATTTTGGGCCAAGACGTTCTCAAAGGCTTCGATACCGTCGAAAAGGCGTTGAAGTAAACCCTACCGGCCGGCTTCGCTACCGATCCCGGGCCGGCTGCCCCGATGCATTCATCGGCTGCAGCCGGCCCGGATTCGTTTTATCTGGGAGTAGCTATGAGATCCAACGATAAGAAGAGGAAAAAGCTCCGCACAGGGAAGCCCTCCACATCCAAGAACCAGTCCGGTGCCGTTGCGGTTGAATTTGCATTGGTGTTGCCCATATTCCTCGTGCTGGTACTGGGAATTTTTGAGTTCGGCCGCGCATTCAACATCCAGATTTCCTTGTCTGAAGCCGCCCGGGAAGCCGCCCGATATGCAGCCATTCACCAGTCGGACTCCACCTACACCGTGGGCGATGCACAGGCTGCCGGTGTGGCTGCGGCACCTTCGGTGGATCTGGATCCTGGTGACATTGCCATTACGTCAACCGGAACCAACCCTTGCAACGTGGAAGTCACCATCTCCTACAGCACGCCCTGGATGACCGGGTTCCCGGGCCTCGTGCCTGGAATGCCGGCTGAACTGAACATCTCAGGGAAAGGGGTCATGCGATGCGGCGGCTGAAACACGGTGATGCCGAACGCGGTGCTGTTGCTCCCATGACGGCCATGCTGATGGTGGCGCTGCTGGGAATGACCGCCTTCGCCGTGGACGTGGCAATGATGTACTCCGAGCATGCTCAACTGCAGAATGGCGCCGACTCGTCGGCAATAGGCATCGCCCAGGCTTGCGCCAAGAGTGCAGGCTCTGCCGACTGCGTCTCGCCCGCATCCACAGCTACCACCTTGGCAGGACTGAATGCCCTGGACGGTGTCAGCAATGTGCCGGTGGCAACGGTGAATCTGGCCACCGGAACCGTTGATGTCACTACCCAATCCCGCAACGCCTCCGGTGACAATCACTTCAGCTTGGTGTTCGCTCGGGCACTGGGTGTCCAGACGGCGGATATCAAGGCCACCGCCCAAGCCAAATTCGGTGGCTTTTCCGCAACGGATGCAATACCGCTGACTTTCTCGCAATGTGAAGCGGACCCGGGTTTCACTAAAGGCCTTCAGTTCTTCCCGGTCCACGGGACCAAGTTGTCCGATGACCCGGATTACGCGTGTAAGCATCAGTCTTCGTCCGGCTTCGAGCTTCCCGGCGGTTTCGGTTGGCTCAAACATCCCGGTGCTACGTGCACCGTACATGTGGACATTGATGATCCGTGGGTGGAGGCCAACGAGGGCAACGACTTCGATTCCACATGCAGCTCGGCCTTCGCATCCTGGGAGGCCAAGCTCAAAGCCGGCAAGCCTGTGGAACTCCTGATTCCCATTTTTGAAACTGCCTGCCCGGTGAAGAAGGGTACGGGAACCAACCCCTGCGCTTCTTCTCCGTATAAGAAATCCTTCAAGATCGAGGCCTTTGCCCAGATCTCACTCCGAGGATGGCATCTGACAGGCGGCGGACCGACCTACATGACTTCCGATGCCTCGGCGCTCCAGAAGTCCCTGGGCCTCAAGAACAGCGATACCGGCCTGTTCGGCACCTTCATCAAGAAAGTAAGTCTGACGGAAGCCGCAACTCTGGGCGGCCCCACCACGTACGGCGCCTTGGGCGTCCAACTCACCGAGTAGTAACCAATCTGGGAGAAAACTCCATTGCATTAAGGAGAATCAAAGTGAAAACTCGCCTACTGGGAGGCATAGTCGCAGTAGTGCTGGCAATAGTCGGCACGCTGTTACTGGTCACATACGTTCAAGCAGCAGACGCGCGGGCTCAAAAGGACCTCCAGCCCGTCGATGTTCTCGTTATTCAAAGTCAGGTTCCAGAGGGAGCCGATCTTCAGCAGATCAGGTCTGCTGTAAAACTGGCTTCGCTACCTGCGGCTTCGGTGCCCAATGGCGCCCTCAAGAGCCTCTCCGGCATGGAAGGCAAAGTCGCCGGGGCAGAACTCATGCCGGGTGAAGCGCTGCTGGGAAACCGTCTGGTGGACCCCAACAGCCTGGCGGCTCCGGGATCAGTCCCCGTTCCAGACGGACTTCAAGAAGTTTCAGTTCAATTGGACGCCCAGCGTGTGGTTGGCGGGCGATTGACTGCCGGCGACACCGTCGGCGTCATGGTACTGCTTGGCCAACCCGGGCAGGCCGAATCTGAGGCATCAGCGCAGCTCGTCTTCCACAAGGTTCTTGTGACCAGCGTTCAGCGGGCCACCTCGAGAAATACCAACACGGCGCAGGCAAGCTCCGAGCAGGCCAATACCCAGCTGCCGGAAGGTTCCTTCATAGTGACCCTGGCCCGTAGCGATGTAGACGCTACCAAGATTGTTTATGGCGCCAAGTACGGGGACATCTGGCTGACCAAAGAACCCGCAGAAGCACAGGAAAGCGCACGCGTCACCATCAAGAAGGCAGAGGTACTCCAATGAGCCGCTTCCTAGTCATCACAGCTGACGTTGAGTTTGAAAAGCGCGTCCGGCACGCTGCGTCCGGTCTGCACGGCGACGTGCAGTCCATCATTGCCGACTACTTGCCACAGGGCCCGGACGACGTCCTACGCGTGTTGTCCGGACAACTTCTGGAAGTCCTGGTGCTGGGCCCCGGACTGCAAGCAGACGACGCCATCCGTTTGGCAAGCCTGTTCGACCTCCAGTATCCCGAGATCAGCGTCGTACTCGCGTCGACGGATGCGGCCGAGATCGCGCTGCCAGCCATGCGTGCAGGAATCCGTGACTTGTTGGAGCCATCTGCAGATGCAGTGGCCATTCGAGCACTGTTGGAGCGTGCCAGCCTTGCAGCCGCCGGGCGACGCAGGGGCTTGGGTGCCCAAGTGGACGCAGGTCCACAGGGAGGCCGGATCATCGCCGTTATGTCTCCCAAGGGTGGCGTGGGCAAAACAACTATCTCAACCAACCTGGCCATTGGCTTGGGGCGTACCGCGCCCATGAAGGTAGTCATAGCCGACCTGGACCTCCAATTCGGCGACGTCGCATCCGGTCTGCTCATAGACCCTGAACGGACCATCGCGGATGCCGTCACTGGCGCGGCAGTCCAAGACAGCATGGTGCTGAAGTCATACCTTTCAGCCCATCCCGCTGGCATCTACGCACTCTGCGCGCCGCGCAACCCATCTCAAATCGAACAGATCTCCGCAGAACAAGTGGGGCATCTCCTTGAACAGTTGGCCAAGGAATTCGATTACGTGATTGTGGATACGGCCCCCGGTCTCGGTGAACATGTCCTGGCCACTCTGGAACGTGCCTCCGACGTCGTCTGGGTATGCGGAATGGACATCCCCAGCATCAGGGGGCTCCGGAACGGCTTGGAGATTTTGGACGAGATTGGGTTGGTCCCGGAACAGCGCCATGTTGTCCTGAACTTCGCGGACAAGCGGAGCGGGCTCACCTTGGTGGATGTGGAAGCCACCATCGGTTGCCCGGTGGATGTCACGTTGCCCCGGTCCCGCTCACTCCCCTACTCAACCAACAGAGGCATCCCCGTACTCCAAGATGGAGCGAAGGATGTCACCCTTCGGGGCCTCCGCCAGCTTGTGGAGCGGTTCAAGCCCGGATGGGAAGAACGGCCACACAAGCAGTTGCATCGAAGGGCGGTAGTCAAGTGAACCTCGCAAAACGCCTTCAAACGGTCCGTGGACTTGAAGTTGAGACACCTGGAACATCAACGCCGGGAGATCCGTGGGCCGGACCGGCAACGCAAGCCCCGGATTATCTCGCCGATTCGCCGGGGTCCGGAGGAGCCACCGAGGACTCCAGCCAGGCCTTGTCTGCGGTCAAGGAACGTACCAGCAGCGCCTTGTTTGACCGCATGGGCTCCCGGATCTCGGATACCACACTCGATGAAGCCGAGCTGCACCGCTATGTCAAGGAGGAACTCCGCGCCGTCATCGACGATGACGATATCCCCCTGACGTCCTCGGAAAGGCAACGGCTGGTTCAGGAAATCGCTGACGACGTGCTTGGCCTGGGGCCACTACAGCGTTTCCTTGACGACAAGGACGTCACGGAAATCATGGTGAACGGCGCAGATAAGGTCTACGTGGAAATTGCAGGAAAACTCCATTTGACCAACGTTCATTTCTCGTCCGAAGAGCACCTGCGCAGAATCATTGAGCGGATCGTCTCAAAGGTTGGCCGCCGCATCGACGAGTCCTCACCTCTTGTGGACGCGCGGCTTTCGGATGGGTCCCGTGTCAACGCGATTATTCCGCCGCTGGCCGTCAATGGATCGTCGCTCACTATCCGTAAGTTTGGGCGCGTCCCTCTAACGGCCCAGAATCTCATCCAGTTGGGAACTACGAGCCCCGAGATCACGGAACTCCTTCATGCATGCGTACAGGCCCGGCTGAACATCATCGTCTCCGGCGGTACTGGAACGGGAAAGACAACTCTCCTTAATGTCCTTTCGTCCTTCCTGCCCTCCGATGAGCGCATCGTCACCATCGAAGACGCAGTGGAGTTGCAACTCCAGCAATCACATGTGGTTCGTTTGGAAAGCCGCCCCAGCAACATCGAAGGCAAGGGCGAAATCGCCATCCGGGACCTGGTTCGCAATTCGCTGCGCATGCGCCCGGACAGGATCGTGGTGGGCGAGGTTCGTGGCGGCGAAGCCTTGGACATGCTTCAGGCAATGAACACCGGCCATGATGGATCCATCTCCACTGTTCACGCGAATTCGCCACGGGACGCCATTGCACGCCTCGAGACGTTGGTGCTTATGGCTGGAATGGATTTGCCCCTCAGGGCAATCCGCGAGCAGATCTCGTCCGCCGTGAACCTGGTGGTTCAGATCTCTCGGCTGCGCGATGGAACCCGCCGAATCACCCACGTGACAGAAGTCCAGGGCATGGAAGGTGACGTTGTTACCTTGCAGGATGCTTTCACGTTCGACTACTCGGCAGGCATGGACGCCAACGGGAGGTTCCTTGGGAAGCCCGTTCCTACAGGGGTGCGGCCACGGTTCGTGGACCACTTCGCGGACCTTGGAATCTACTTGTCGCCGGCGGTCTTTGGCAGCGTGCACACTGGCGGTGGTCAGCGATGACCGCCACCAACCCGCTCCTGCTCATAGCCGGCGTGCTTCTCGGATTCTCCGCTCTGGCGATCGGGCTGTTCCTCATCCCCAGGTCGAGGAACTCAACGATTGCGTTGTCCCGGCGCCGTCCGGACTCGGGCCCACAGGAATCCGTCCTGACCCGAGTGACGAATTCCGCTGTGGCCATGGTGGATGGTTCGGTTTCTGCAAGCCGGGCTTCAGGAACCAGGATTTTGCTTGAACAGGCCGGCTCGCGGATGAGACCAGCGGACTACGTTCTTTTGGTCATCTGCGCCACGTTCACTGGCGCCGTTCTAGGCTTCATCCTTGGCGGCGTCTTGGTGGCGATTCTCTTCGGAATCATCGTGCCCATCGGCGCACGCATGGTTCTGAGCATTATGACCTCCCGACGCAGGGCCCAGTTCGAGGCTCAACTGGGTGACACGTTGCAAATGCTGTCCGGCAGCATGCGGGCCGGCCACAGCTTGCTCCGGGCGGTGGATGCTGTTGCCCAAGAGGCCCAGTCACCTACCAAGGAAGAATTTGCCAGGATCGTGGGAGAAGTTCGCCTGGGTCGCGACTTGCGTGACGCCCTCTTGGACGCGGCATCGCGTCTCCATAGCGAGGACTTCCTCTGGGCGACGCAGGCCATCGAAATTCATCGCGAAGTGGGCGGCGACTTGGCTGAAGTCCTGGACCATGTGGCCGAGACGATCCGTGAACGGTCCCAAATCAAGGGGCAAGTCAGGGCACTCAGCGCTGAAGGTCGTATGTCCGCCTATGTGCTCATAGCGCTGCCGACTGGCATGTTCCTGTACCTCAGCCTTGCGAACGGGACGTACATCCAGCCGTTGTTCACCCATCCCCTGGGTTGGATCATGCTGGTGGCCGCAATAGTCCTTTTGGGGTTGGGCACCTTCTGGCTCAGCCGCGTGGTCAAGATCAAGTTTTAGGGAGTGATCATGAACGTTATTGCATGGGCGTCCGTCGCCCTGATCGTCATCCCCATCGCTTTCATGGCGTGGGCCTTCATTTCAGTTGATCGTGCCGGCCTGGCGACTGTTCGAGCCAACTTGAGCCGAAGCGCCGGGATGGCAACGGAGCTGGGAGCACAGTCATCATCATTCAACCTCCAACGCCTCGGAGCAAGGCTCACCCCCAAGGGCTACACAATCTGGTTGGACAAGCTGCTGGCCAAATTGGGCCGACCAGCGGGAATGCCCCTTGGGCGCCTTCTCATCCTCAAGCCGGCGTTGGCCCTGGCAGCAGGGCTCGTGGGCCTGCTGTTCTTTCTGCGGGCACCATCCGGCCCGGGCTTCGTGCTCTATCTGGCTGCGGTCTCGTTGGTGTATTTCATTCCGGACCTGCTCATCCACGGCCGGGCAGCCGAGCGGCAGAAGGCCATCCAGATGGAGCTTCCCAACACCCTGGACCAGATGCTGATCTCCGTGGAAGCCGGCCTTGGTTTTGAAGGTGCCATGGCAAGGGCCGGACAAAACGGTTCGGGACCGCTCGCTATGGAAATGCTCCGTACGCTGCAGGACATGCAGGCAGGTAGAAGCCGCAAGGAGGCCTACATTGCCCTGGCCGAACGTGTTGACGTTCACGACCTGCGGGCATTCGTTGGGGCCATAGTCCAGGCAGACACCTACGGGATCGCGATCGCCAACGTCCTTCGTACACAAGCCAAGCAAATGCGTATCAAGCGTCGGCAGAGGGCAGAAGAGCAGGCCATGAAGCTGCCGGTAAAGGTTCTCTTCCCCCTGATGTTTTGCATCCTCCCGGTGCTCTTCATCGTCATCATGGGTCCGGCCGTCATCAACGTAATGACTAACCTTGCCGGAACGTTCTAGGGCTCTGGTGTTCTTGCCCTAAAGACCGGCACTTCGCGGATCCCAGACCACGGAGTGCCACAACGGCCCCCTTCCGGTACCCAGAGCCGGGAGGGGGTCCCCCAACGCCCGGATAGGTCCTTGGTCACGGACAGAAGAGCTACTCGCGCCGTGCCCGCGTCAGCTCGGCCCGCGCCAGCAACTCACTATCGGACGGGTAGGCGACTTCCTCCAGCACCAGGGGATGTGGAGCAGCGAGCACAGATTTGGCGTCGCGTTGACGTTCCAGAAGACGCGAGTGCAGCCAACCCGGAGTTTCCAAGCCCTCCCCCACGCGGAGCGCAGAACCTACCAAGGACCGCACCATGTTGTGACAGAACGCGTCGGCCTGGACGGTGGCAACTATGACACCGTCGCTTCCACGGTCGAACGAGAATTGCTGCAGCTCACGAATGGTGGTGGCTCCCTCGCGGGGTTTGCAGTAAGAGCGGAAGTCCTGAAGGCCCAGCAGAGAATGCGCACCGTGATTCATGAGCTCAACATCCAAAGGCGTTTTATGCCACAAAGTGATTCCCCGCAGCACAGGGTCCCAGCGACCCGGACCATCGGCAATCCGGTAGCTGTACCTGCGCCACAACGCTGAGAAGCGGGCGTCGAAACCTTCCGGCGCCAGACCGGCGTCGTGCACTTCAATGGACCCCGTCAGATCGCCGAGAATGCGGCTCAAAGCGCCGCGGAGTCGGCGCAAAAGCGCGACGGCGGGATCGAGTTCGTGTCCACGCGGCAGTGACAGCCACTCGGCTTCCGTCAGGTCCAGGTGAACAACTTGACCCCGGGCATGAACGCCGGCGTCGGTCCTGCCAGCAACCGTCACGCGAATCGGGCGTTGCAGGATGAGCGCCAAAGCTTCTTCAAGGGATCCTTGAACGGTGCGAAGACCGGGCTGCACGGCCCACCCGTTGAAAGGGCCGCCGTCGTAGGAAAGATCAAGCCGGACACGCAAAAACCCGCCGCCCCCCATAACGGGGGCAGCGGGTTTTCGTTCGTTCATAGACTTAAGTCTACTGTGAAGAATTCAGTGAATTACTTCTTGTCCTCAGCGGCCGGAGCCTCTTCGGTTTCAGCAGCTTCGGTCTCAGCAGCTTCTGCCTCAGCGGCCGGAGCCTCTTCGGTTTCAGCAGCTTCGGTCTCTACAACCTCTTCTTCAGCAGCCGGAGCTTCGGCGGCCGGAGCAGCCTTGGCAGCAGCGTTGGTTGCTTCAGCAACTACAGCCTGCTTGGGGGAAACCGGCTCGAGAACGAGCTCGATGACAGCCATGGGAGCGTTGTCGCCCTTGCGGTTGCCGATCTTGGTGATGCGGGTGTAGCCACCATCGCGGTTAGCAACGGCACCGGCGATGTCGGTGAACAGCTCGTGGACAACGCCCTTGTCGCTGATCAGGCCGAGAACGCGGCGGCGGGAAGCGAGGTCGCCACGCTTGGCGAAGGTGACCAAACGCTCTGCGTACGGCTTAAGGCGCTTGGCCTTGGTGACCGTGGTGGTGATGCGCTTGTGCTCAAAGAGAGCAGCTGCCAGGTTCGCGAGCATCAGGCGCTCGTGAGCCGGGCCGCCTCCGAGGCGCGGACCCTTAGTGGGGGTAGGCATAGTTATTTCTCCTGTTATGTAAGCCGTTCAGGTCCATCGCTGGACCCGGCGGCCAAGATCTGCTGTTTAGAGCTCGTCGTCGCTGAACGCGGCGTCGTCCTCTTCGATGGCTGCGGCGCGGGCTGCGAGATCGAAACCGGGAGGGGAGTCCTTGAGGGACAGACCCAGTTCCACGAGCTTTGCCTTGACCTCGTCAATGGACTTCGCACCGAAGTTACGAATGTCCATCAGGTCAGCCTCGGAGCGGGCAACGAGTTCACCCACGGTGTGGATGCCCTCACGCTTGAGGCAGTTGTAGGAACGGACGGTGAGGTCCAGATCCTCGATCGGCAGAGCCATGTCCGCTGCCAGGGCAGCGTCCGTCGGCGACGGGCCAATCTCGATACCTTCAGCTGCGGTGTTCAGCTCACGAGCCAGACCGAACAGTTCCACCAAGGTGGTGCCTGCGGAAGCAACAGCATCGCGAGGGGCGATAGCCTGCTTGGTCTCGACGTCGACAATGAGCTTGTCGAAGTCGGTGCGCTGCTCAACACGGGTAGCTTCCACGCGGAAAGTTACCTTCATGACCGGCGAGTAGATCGAGTCAACCGGAATACGGCCGATCTCGGAGTCGCCGGACTTGTTCTGAGCTGCCGAAACGTAGCCACGGCCGCGCTCGATGGTCAGTTCGAGTTCGAACTTGCCCTTCGAGTTCAGAGTGGCAATGTGCAGATCCGGGTTGTGGAATTCGACGCCGGCCGGCGGAGCGATGTCCGCGGCGGTGACGACTCCGGGGCCCTGCTTGCGCAGGTAAGCAACAACCGGCTCATCGTGCTCGGAGGAAACCGAAAGGTTCTTGATGTTCAGGATGATCTCGGTGACATCTTCCTTGACACCCGGAACCGTGGTGAACTCGTGCAGCACGCCATCGATCCGGATGCTGGTTACAGCGGCACCGGGGATGGAGGAGAGCAGGGTACGGCGTAGGGAGTTTCCGAGGGTGTAGCCGAAGCCCGGCTCCAGCGGTTCAATGATGAAACGGGAGCGGTTCTCGGATACAACTTCTTCAGACAGGGTGGGGCGCTGTGCAATGAGCACTTAGGTTTCCTTTCGGCGAGCATCCGCTATATGACGCAACACAGGTGGTGGAAATCGGCTTCGGTTTCCAGCCTGACCAGCCGGGCCATGCTGATGGATGATCGAAACCATCCATAGCAGGCCCGGCCGGTCAGGCGGGGAAGACCTAATTAGACGCGGCGGCGCTTCGGCGGGCGGCAACCGTTGTGGGCGCTGGGGGTGACGTCCTGGATGGAGCCAACCTCGAGGCCAGCGGCCTGAAGCGAACGGATTGCGGTTTCGCGTCCGGATCCCGGGCCCTTGACGAATACGTCAACCTTGCGCAGACCGTGCTCCTGAGCGCGCTTTGCAGCAGCTTCAGCAGCCATCTGGGCAGCGAACGGGGTGGACTTACGGGAGCCCTTGAAGCCAACCTCACCGGCGGAAGCCCATGAGATTACAGCACCGTTCGGGTCCGTGATGGACACGATGGTGTTGTTAAAGGTGCTCTTGATGTGCGCCTGGCCAAGCGCAATATTCTTCTTATCCTTGCGACGCGGCTTACGAACCGCTCCACGAGTCTTCGGGGGCATTGTTTCTCCTACAGAAAGTTATCGGGGGAAAACCGGATCAATCCCGAGGGATTAACGTCCGGCCTTCTTCTTGCCGGCGACGGTGCGCTTGGGGCCCTTGCGGGTACGAGCGTTGGTCTTCGTACGCTGTCCGCGTACGGGCAGGCCCTTGCGGTGGCGCAGGCCTTCGTAGCTGCCGATCTCTACCTTGCGGCGGATGTCAGCGGCTACCTCGCGGCGAAGGTCACCCTCAACCTTGTAGTTGCCTTCAATGTAGTCACGCAGCTGAACCAGCTCGGCGTCAGTCAGGTCCTTGACGCGAACGTCAGCGCTGATGCCGGTGGCAGCCAGGGTTTCGTGTGCACGGGTCTTGCCCACGCCGTAGATGTAAGTAAGCGCAATTTCCAACCGCTTTTCGCGGGGAATGTCTACGCCAGCGAGACGAGCCATAGTGGCAGTACTCCTTGAATAAACCGGAGGTCGTAGGCAGTACACCCACACGTTCAGTGTGGCCCCAGCCTCCGACCGGGGGTTCGCTGACCAGGCTCTGTAATGCAGTCCTGGCACAGCTTGTGCTGCCTTTATTTACTTGCGTGGGCTAGCAGCCCAGGTTTGTCCTTGCGGACGCAGATTCCCGTGAGGGGAATTAGCCCTGGCGCTGCTTGTGGCGCGGGTTCTCGCAGATCACCATGACCCGGCCGTTACGGCGGATCACTTTGCACTTGTCGCAGATCTGCTTGACGCTCGGCTTGACCTTCATGGCGTTCCTTTGCGTGTTTTGCAGTTGATCTGCTGGAGCGGCTTAGGCACTATTGCCTTGCCGCCCAGCAATTTACTTGTAGCGGTAGACGATACGACCACGTGTGAGGTCGTATGGGCTCAGCTCAACCACTACCCGGTCCTCGGGGAGGATTCGAATGTAGTGCTGTCGCATCTTCCCAGAGATGTGTGCGAGAACGACGTGCTTATTGGTGAGCTCAACACGAAACATCGCATTGGGCAGCGCCTCAGTCACAACGCCCTCGATCTCAATGACCCCGTCCTTCTTGGCCATATCCTCCGCTAACTGTTGTTTGCCGCCGTCCTTCAGTTAGGCACCGAAGATCCAGCGGACGTTTTTTGTTTGCTTGGCTCTCTTGGAACCACGACACTAAAAAGGGCGTGGCTGCACAGACAACCAACAAATAACTCTACGCCAATGAAGCCGGAAAGTTAAATCCGTCAATGGTAGCGCACCTGTCTCCAGTCGTCACTCCCCCGCTGGCCGATAGGCCGGGAAGTCGCCCGCCGCCGTCGAGACGGCTTGCGCTGCAAGGACACCATCCAGAATGGCTAGTCGAACGGCTTCCGCCGCCGCACTTTGGAGTGTTATCAAGGACGCCTGCCGCGCCTGTTCAGTACTGCGGTCAAGCACGACGGCGCCGGTCGCCACAGCGAACACGGTATCGCCGTCCGCGAGGGTATGGGACGGATCCAAAGCACGCGCAAGCCCGGCATGCCCGGAAGAAGCAGTCCGCTTGCACTCGGCAACATCCAAGACAGCATTTGTGGCGATCACCACGAGCGTGGTGTTGAGTCCCTGCGGTGGAGCCGGTGGGCCTGCGACCCTCTGCGCGCTCGGTCGCTCCTCCCTTAGACGCGCGCTGCCGGGTCCCAGCCCCACCGGCGATCCCAGGGCGTTGACTATTGCGATGGCCCCCACTACCACGCCGTCGTCGAGTTCGATCGAGGACGTCCCCACGCCGCCTTTGTACTGGCCGCGGGCAATAACGGCGCCAGTCCCGGCACCAACGTTTCCGCGCTCGACGGCGGCATGGTCGCCTGAGGCGAAGGCTGCTGCAGCAGCTTGGTAACCCATGTCGGCATCAGGTCGTGCCTTCACGTCGCCGCCTCTCCCAAGGTCGAAGATGGCGGCCGCCGGCACAATCGGCACCACGGTCCCGGGAACAGCAAAGCCCCGCTCCTGTTCTTCACACCACAACTGAGCGCCCGTGGCCGAGACCAACCCGAACGCACTGCCCCCGGTCAACACCACAGCGTCCACAGTGGAAACCAACGTGGTGGGATCCAGCGCATCGGTCTCATGCGTCCCGGGCCCACCACCGCGCACGTCCACAGACCCCACGGTCCCCGGCGGAGGAAGCACCACAGTAACCCCGGACAACCACCCCTCCCCCACCCTCTGCACATGCCCAACCCGTATGCCGGCAACATCGGTGATCGAATTCATGGCTCCATTCTCCACTGGTGAGCCAACTGGCGGCCCAAGACGCGGCAACAAGTGGGAGCCGGGCCTCAAATACGAACAGGCGAGTAACGCTGAGTAAACGGGTTAGGAAGTGTAAGCCAACTATCGCTGCGGCTCCCCATTTTGGCCCAAACGCAGGCTTTCGGTGTGGTGAGCTAGGCCTGTCTTCGCCGCCCCGGTCCGGGAGCTGGCGCCCCACATTAGCCAGAAACCGTTAGTGACTCATGACTACCCGACAGATTCACAGCAGCAGTGCTGCGCCTGCAGACAAGCCGGCCGAGCCTCCGGTTCCGCCCGCCACAGCAGCCAAGCCCAGACAGGTTAGGAAGCGCTGGTCCGGCCGAGACCGCCGGGATTTCCTGGTGTTCCTGGCCATGGCCTTGCCGAACTTGGTGTTGATCGGCACGTTCACTTATTGGCCGCTGATCAACAACATCTACTACTCCACGTTGGATTGGACCCTCGGCTCGGCCTCGGCCACGGTGGTGGGCTTACAGAACTACGTCACGTTCTTCACCGGTGAGGACGCGTCAAAGGTCCTTGGGACTACAGCGATTTTCACGCTGGTGACGGTTGGCGGTTCCATGATCCTGGGCTTGTTGGTTGCCCTTGCTTTGAACTCCAAGGTCCGCGGCACCACGTTCGCCCGTTCTGCCGTGTTCGCGCCTTATGTGCTGTCTGGTGTGGGTGTTGGCCTGGTGTGGCTGTTCATTTTCGATCCCGGCTACGGCGTACTTGCTTGGCTCCTCCGGGGCCTGGGACAGCAGAGCCCACAGTGGATCAACGATCCCCAGCTGTCCTTGGTGATGGTGATCATGGTGTACGTCTGGAAGAACCTGGGCTACTGCGCCGTGGTCTACTTGGCCGGCCTGCAGTCCCTTCCACGCGACGTCATGGAAGCTGCGGCACTGGATGGAGCCAATGGCGCACGCCGGTTCCTCAATATTTCCTTGCCGCTGCTGTCCCCCACCACGTTCTTCCTGTTGATTACCACCATGCTCAGCTCGTTGCAGGCGTTCGACCTCATCCGCATCATGACGCCGCTGGGCAATGGCACCAGCACACTGATCTACGAGGCATACCTGCAGGCGTTCGGGGCCTACAACAGGGCAGGCTATTCGGCCGCGATATCGGTGATTCTTTTCGCCATCCTGCTGATCATTACTGTTCTTCAACTGCGGTTCGTTGAGCGAAAGGTCCACTATTCATGAGCGCGCCTTCACCCGCCGTCGTCGTTGATTCTCCACAGGAGACCATGCAGGAGAAGGCGCCGCATGAGCCGCCGCGACCATTCTCCAAAGCCAACCTCATCCGGACCATGGCAACCGGATACGTGCCCCTGATCATCGCCACGCTGGTGGTGTTCCTGCCGCTGATGTGGATGTTGCTGAGCTCGTTCAAGCAACCGGGCGAGATCGTTACCACGGACCTCAGAATCCTTCCGGAGTCTGTGAACCTGGAGAACTACGCCGCGGCGATGACTACGGTTCCGTTCGCGCAGTTCTTCGCCAACAGCCTCATCGTCACCGTGGTTGGCGCGTCCGTCAAGGTCATCCTGGCCATTCTGACGGCTTACGCGCTGGTGTTCGTTCGTTTCCCGTTCAAGAACGTAATCTTCGTGCTGATTCTGGTGGCACTCATGGTGCCCGCGCAGGTGTCCATCCTGCCCAATTACATCCTCATAGCGGGCATGGGCGGCAAGAACACCCTGTGGGGCATCATCCTTCCGGGCCTGGGGACGGCGTTTGGCACGTTCCTGCTGCGCCAACACTTCCTGACGTTACCGCCGTCGATTCTCGAAGCAGCTGAAATCGACGGTGCGGGCCATTGGCGGCGGTTGTGGCAGATCATCGTCCCGGTGTCGGTTCCATCTATTGCGACGGTGGCTTTGGTGACCGTGGTCAGTGAATGGAACGACTACATCTGGCCCCTCATCATCACGGACCGTCCCGAAACCATGACATTGCCAGTGGGGCTGACGTTGCTGCAGAACTCGGAGGGCAACGGCGCCGGATGGGGAATTCTCATGGCGGGAGCCGTTTTGGTGATCGTTCCCATCTTGCTGGTATTCGCAGCGCTCCAGCGATACATCGTTGCCGGGCTGACCCAAGGCAGTGTCACCGGCTGATTTTCTCCAACCGCACCATTCGCATCGAAGTAAATTATTGAGAGGAAGCACCATGCGCACCAACCTTGACCGCCGACATTTCCTGGGCCTAGCAGGCCTCGGCGCCGGAGCTGCGGCCCTTGCCGCATGCGGCGGACCGTCGACGGCGGGCACGGCAGACGCCGTCGACACCGCAACGATCGATTTCAGTGGCATAAAGCCCGCCGCCTCCATCGATTTCTGGACCAACCACCCCGGCAAGTCGCAGGACGTGGAAAAGGCGATCATTGAAAAGTTCCACTCCAAATACCCGGACATCAGGGTGAACCTGGTGACAGCGGGCGCCAACTACGAAGAAATAGCCCAGAAGTTCCAGACGTCCCAGGCAGCTAAGACGGGCCTTCCCGGGTTGGTGGTCCTCTCGGATGTGTGGTGGTTCCGCTACTTCTCCAACGGCAGCATCATTCCCATCGATGGCTTGGTGAAGCAGCTGGACATCAAGATGGACGACTTCCAAAAGTCGCTGGTGGACGACTACAAATACGACGACAAGCAGTGGGCGCTCCCCTACGGCCGCTCCACGCCCTTGTTCTACTACAACAAGGACCACTTCAAGGCAGCGGGGCTTCCGGATCGGGCCCCGGCCACGTGGCAGGAGTTTGCCGAGTGGGCGCCCAAGCTCAAGGCCACATCAGGTGCGCAGTACGCCTACATCTACCCGGCCCTGGCTGGCTACGCGGGCTGGACGTTGCAGAACAACCTGTGGGGCTGGGGCGGAAGCTGGTCAAAGGACTGGGACATCACCTGCGATTCTCCCCAGTCCGTGGCTGCACTGCAGTGGGCGCAGGACACCATCTACAAGGACGGTTGGGCCGGGGTCTCGTCCAAGGAAGCAGCCGATGACTTCGCCGCAGGTATCACCTCGTCCACCATTTCCTCTACCGGCTCACTGCTCGGCGTCCTGAAAGCAGCCAAGTTCAACGTGGGCGTCGGATTCCTTCCCGGCGGCCCGGAGGCACCCAGCGGCGTATGCCCCACCGGCGGCGCTGGGCTGGGCATCCCGAGCGGCATCAGCAAGGAAGAGCAGCTTGCCGCCGCGACGTTCCTGAAGTTCATGACCGAGCCGGAGAACACTGCGGCGTTCTCGGCCGCCACCGGTTACATGCCTACCAGGCTCTCAGCTGACATGTCCGCGGTCCTGGCAGCAACACCGCAAATCAAGACCGCCATGGACCAGCTTGCAGCCACCAAGGTCCAGGACAATGCCCGCGTGTTCCTGCCGGGAGCGGACCAGGAGATGGCCAAGGCTGCGGCCAAGATCCTGACGCAGCAGGGCGATGTCCAGGCAACCATGACCGAGCTGAAGAAGACACTCGAGGGTATCTACACTAAGGACGTGAAGCCCAAGCTGAAGGCGTAACTGCTTTTCATCACTGCGAAAAGAGCTGGGCTACTGACGTAGCCCAGCTCTTTTTTGCGGTGTTACGGGATGGGGACGGGCACCACGCCGAGTGGCGCCAACTGCTCGGCTCCCCCATCCGGGGCCGAAAGAACCCAGATGCCTTTTTCATGCACAGCCACGGAATGCTCCCACTGGCAGGAACGCTTGCCGTCCGTGGTGACCACGGTCCAGTCGTCGTCGAGGGTCGCGGTCTCGATGTCACCACGAACCAGCATGGGTTCGATGGCCAGGCACAGGCCGGGCCGGATCTTGGGGCCGCGGTGGCCGGTCCGATAATTCAAAACGTCCGGGGCCATGTGCATTTCCGAGCCGATGCCGTGGCCCACATAGTCCTCCAGGATGCCCAAGGGCTTGCCCGGGACGGACGATACGTAATCATCAATTGCGTTTCCGATGTCCCCGACAAACTTGCCTGTGGCCAAGGCTGCGATACCGCGCCACATAGCTGCCTCGGTGACATCAGAGAGTCTCTGGTCTTCAGGATCTGCGCTACCGACGATCACCGTCCTGGCGGAGTCGGAATGCCAACCGTCAACTATGCATCCGCCGTCAATGGAGATGATGTCGCCGTCGTTGAGCACCTTGCCGCCAGGGATTCCATGGACCACTTCTTCATTGACAGAGGTGCAAATGGTGGCCGGAAAGCCGTGATACCCGAGGAAGTTCGACTTTGCGCCGGCATCGTTGAGGACCGCGGCGAAGACGTCGTCCAGGTCCTTGGTGATGACCCCCGGCTTGGCCGCCGCAACGGCAGCATCCAGTGCCCGGCTCAGGACGAGACCGGCCTGGTGCATGGTGCGCATCTGCTCGTTGGTTTTGTATTCAATGCGGGGCTGACCGAACGCCATGATCTCCTCTGGAAGGTTTGCTGTAGAGGCCGATCAGGCCCCATGCTTCAACCATTTTCCCGTACCGGGGTTCGTGGCCGAAATTGGAATGCAGGGTGAAAAGAAAGGAGGGTGTGTCCCGCACGCACTGTACGGGACACACCCTCACTCCACCACCGTTTTACCGGCTTCGTGGAGAACACACTAAACGGTCTTGGCCGCCTCGATCGCTGTCAGCACGCGGTCGGTAACTTCATCGATACCACCGATGCCATCTACCTGCGTGAGGATGCCACGTTCGGCGTACTTAGCCACAACTGCCTCGGTCTGCTCATGGTAGAGATCCAGGCGGTGACGGATTACGGCTTCGTTGTCGTCCGAGCGGCCCGTTTCCTTGGCACGGCCAAGAAGACGGGTCACCAGTTCTTCGTCGTCAGCGGTCAGCTGGAGCACGACGTCGAGCTCCTGCTCACCCTCAGCGAGGATCTGGTCTAGGTAGTCCACCTGCGCTGTGGTGCGCGGGTATCCGTCCAAGAGGAACCCGTTCTCCACATCGCTTTGGCTCAGGCGATCGCGAACCATGTCGTTCGTGACGCTGTCCGGAACAAAGTCGCCGGCGTCCATGTACTTCTTGGCTTCGATGCCCAAAGGGGTCTCACCCTTGACGTTGGCACGGAAGATGTCGCCGGTGGAGATGGCGACTACGCCGAGGCGCTCCGAAATTCGCTCAGCCTGCGTACCCTTACCCGAACCGGGAGGTCCAATGATCAGCATTCTCGTCATCGCAAAAGCCCTTCGTAGTGACGTTGTTGTAGCTGCGCATCAATCTGCTTGACGGTCTCCAGGCCAACACCCACCATGATCAGAATTGACGTGCCACCGAACGGGAAGTTCTGGTTGGCGTTGATCAGGACGAGCGCAACCAGCGGAATCAACGCCACGAAGCCCAGGTAAAGGGCTCCAGGCAAGGTGATCCTGGAAAGCACGTACTGCAGGTAGTCCGCGGTCGGTTTACCCGCCCGGATGCCCGGAATAAACCCGCCGTACTTCTTCATGTTGTCCGACACTTCTTCAGGGTTGAAGGTGATGGCAACGTAGAAGTAGGTGAAGAACACAATCATGGCGAAATACAGTGCCATGTAGATGGGGTGGTCGCCACGGGTGAGGTTGTTATTGATCCACTCAACCCACGGGGCCATCTGCTCCCCCGGCGCGGGCTGGTTGAACTGTGAAATCAGCCCGGGCAGGTACAGCATGGAGGAAGCGAAGATGACAGGCACGACGCCGGCCATGTTCACTTTGATGGGAATGTAGGTGCTGGTGCCGCCCACGGTGCGGCGTCCGATCATGCGCTTGGCATATTGAACGGGAACGCGGCGCTGGGACTGCTCCACGAAGACCACCAAGGCCACCGTGAGCAGGCCTACAGCCAGCACGGTGAAGAACGTTCCCGGGCCCTTGGATTCCCAGATGGAGCCCAGCGAGCCGGGGAAGCTTGCAGCGATAGAGGTGAAGATCAGCAACGACATACCGTTACCCACACCCTTTTCCGTGACCAACTCGCCCATCCACATGATGAGGCCGGTGCCGGCCGTCAACGTGATGATGATCAGGATGGTGGTCATGATGCTCTCATCAGGAATGATGGGCAGGTTACACCCTGGGAGCAACTGGCCGGATCGAGCCAGCGAAACCAACGTAGTGGCGTTCAGCAGGCCCAATGCGATGGTGAGGTACCGGGTGTACTGCGTCAACTTTGACTGACCGGAGGCGCCCTCTTCGTAAAGCTGCTGGAACCGGGGAATGACCACCCGGAGCAACTGCACGATGATGCTCGCCGTGATGTAGGGCATGATGCCCAAGGCAAACACTGAAACCTGCAGCAACGCGCCGCCGCTGAACAAGTTCACCAGCTGGTAGATGCCCTGCGAGGTGTCACCGGTGTTCAAGCATTGCTGGACATTCTGGTAGTTCACACCAGGCGAGGGGATGAAAGCTCCCAAGCGGAAGATTGTGATGATTCCCAGCGTGAACAACAACTTGCGTCGCAAATCAGGCGTCCGAAACGCCCGGCCGAATGCGCTTAGCAAGCGTCCTCCTGAGTAGAAAGTACAAGGATGTGGATGGGATCAATGAAACCCAACAACCGAGTCTAACCGCTTGGGACGCCGTCGGAATAATCGAGAGTCCACAACCACGCAAAAAATCCCGGTATACAGGGCCGAAGCCCCGCATACCGGGATCCTTTTACAACGGGCATTTGCCCAACTGGCTCTTAGAGAGCAGTGGTGCTTCCGCCTGCTGCAGCAATCTTTTCCGCAGCGCTGGAAGAGAATGCGTGGGCGGTGACGTCAACCTTGACGGTGATGTCGCCGGTGCCCAGCACCTTGACGGGCTGGTTCTTGCGAACGGCACCCTTCTCAACCAGGGACTCTACGGTGACAGTGCCACCTTCCGGGAACAGCTCGTTGAGCTTCTCCAGGTTCACAACCTGGAACTCAACCCGGAACGGGTTCTTGAAGCCGCGCAGCTTCGGCAGGCGCATGTGCAGCGGCAACTGGCCGCCGGCAAAGCCAGCCTTCACCTGGTAGCGGGCCTTCGTACCCTTGGTTCCGCGACCAGCGGTCTTACCCTTGGAGCCTTCACCACGACCAACACGGGTCTTGGCGGTCTTGGCACCCGGGGCGGGGCGCAGGTGGTGGACCTTCAGAGCGTGCTGCTTCTCAGCAGTCTCTTCGGCGGTCTTGTTCTCTGCCATTACTTCGCCTCCTCTACATTCACGAGGTGCGGAACCGTGTTCAGCATGCCCACGGTCACGGCGTCAGCGTTGCGGACAACGGTGTGTCCGATGCGCTTCAGGCCGAGGGACCGAAGGGTAGCCTTCTGGTTCTGCTTGGCGCCAATGACGCCCTTGATCTGGGTGATCTCCAACTTGGCGTCGGAGGGAGTCAGGTTCTTAGCCATGACTAAACACCTGCCTTCTGGTTCTGGAGCGCGCGCACCAGAGCAGCAGGAGCAACCTCGTCCAGCGGCAGGCCACGGCGGGCAGCCACGGAAGCGGGCTCTTCGAGCTGCTTCAGAGCGGCAACAGTCGCGTGAACGATGTTGATCGCGTTTGAGGAACCGAGCGACTTGGAGAGGATGTCGTGGATACCCACGCACTCCAGTACCGCGCGGACCGGACCACCGGCGATAACACCGGTACCGGCGGAAGCCGGACGCAGCAGGACTACACCTGCAGCGGCCTCACCCTGCACACGGTGCGGGATGGTGCTGCCAACGCGGGGAACGCGGAAGAAGGACTTCTTAGCCTCTTCAACGCCCTTTGCGATAGCCGCGGGAACTTCCTTGGCCTTGCCGTAGCCGACGCCGACCATACCGTTGCCGTCACCGACGACGACGAGCGCGGTGAAGCTGAAGCGACGACCACCCTTGACGACCTTGGCAACGCGGTTGATGGTGACAACGCGCTCTACGAACTGGCTCTTCTCAGCCTCACGACCGCCGTCGCGGCCACCACGGCCACCACGGTCGCCGCGGCCTTGGCCACGGTCGCCGCGCTCGCCACGACGTCCGCCGCGGCGGTCGTCGGTAGCGGGTGCGGTCTCAGTTGCTTCAGCAGCTACAGCTTCAGTCACCTGAACGTCCTTTTCGTTATTTTCAACGGTCACAGTGCCAGCCCACCTTCGCGAGCACCGTCAGCGACGGCGGCGATACGGCCGTGGTACTTGTTACCGCCACGGTCGAAGACAACAGCTTCGACGCCTGCAGCCTTGGCACGCTCGGCAACGAGCTCGCCAACGCGCTTGGCCTTGGCAGTCTTGTCACCGTCGAATGCACGGAGGTCCGCCTCCAAAGTGGAAGCGAAAGCCACGGTTACACCCTTGCTGTCATCGACAACCTGGACGAACATGTGACGTGCAGAGCGGTTAACAACCATACGAGGACGTACGGCCGTACCTGTGATGCGCTTGCGGATACGAAGCTGGCGACGGCTGCGTGCAGCCGACTTGCTCTTGTTCGTACGCTTCTTGTTAATTGCGATGGCCATGGTTTACTTACCAGCCTTTCCGACCTTGCGGCGGATGACTTCGCCGGCGTAACGGACACCCTTGCCCTTGTAGGGGTCAGGCTTGCGCAGCTTGCGAATGTTGGCAGCAACCTCGCCGACCTGCTGCTTGTTGATACCCGCAACAGAGAGCTTGGTCGGACCCTCTACTACGAAGGTGATGCCTTCGGGTGCAGAGACGCTAACCGGGTGGCTGTAGCCCAGAGCGAACTCCAGGTCAGAACCCTTGGCCTGAACGCGGTAACCAGTACCAACGATTTCAAGCTTCTTCTCGTAGCCCTCGGTAACGCCCTGGATCATGTTTGCGATCAGGGTGCGGGTCAAGCCGTGCAGCGAACGCGAGTTGCGCTCGTCGTTCGGGCGGGTGACCGTGAGAGTGTTTTCTTCCTGGGTAACCTCGATCGGGCTGGCCACAGTGTGGCTCAGCTCGCCTTTGGCACCTTTGACGCTGATGACGGAGCCATCGAGCTTGACCTCAACTCCGGCAGGAACGGTGATGGGGAGACGTCCAATACGTGACATTATTCTCTTCCTTTCCCGTTACCAGACGTACGCGAGGACTTCGCCGCCCACGCCCTTCTTGCCGGCCTGCTTGTCAGTCAGGAGGCCGGAAGAGGTGGACAGGATAGCGATACCCAGGCCACCCAGCACGTGCGGCAGGTTGGTGGACTTCGCGTAAACGCGGAGACCCGGCTTGGAGATGCGGCGGACACCAGCGATTGAACGCTCGCGGTTGGGACCGAACTTGAGGTCGATGGTCAGCTTCTTGCCAACCTCTGCTTCCTCTTCCTTCCAGCCGGCAATGTAGCCCTCGGCCTTAAGGATGTCGGCAACGCGTGCCTTCAGTTTGCTGTACGGCATGGACACGGTGTCGTGGTATGCCGAGTTTGCATTGCGCAGACGCGTAAGCATGTCTGCGACAGGATCTGTCATAGTCATTTGGGCTATAGCCCTTCCTCGTACCGGTTTCCGCTGCGCTTGCCCTCATGAGCAAACGCGGACGGACCTGTCACGTAGTTAGTTTTCGGTTTTGAACGGGAAACCAAGCGCCTTGAGCAGCGCGCGGCCTTCGTCGTCGGTCTTGGCAGTGGTCACAACCGTGATGTCCATGCCGCGAACGCGGTCAATGGAATCCTGGTCGATTTCGTGGAACATAACCTGCTCGGTCAGACCGAAGGTGTAGTTGCCGTTGCCATCAAACTGCTTGCCGTTGAGGCCGCGGAAGTCACGGATACGCGGCAGGGCCAGCGAAACCAGACGGTCCACGAATTCCCACATGCGGTCGCCACGCAGGGTAGCGTGTGCACCAATGGGCATGCCTTCGCGCAGCTTGAACTGTGCGATCGACTTACGGGCCTTGGTTACCTGCGGCTTCTGGCCGGTGATCAGGGTGAGGTCGCGGACAGCGCCGTCGATCAGCTTGGAGTCCTTGGCGGCATCTCCAACACCCATGTTCACAACAACCTTCACCAGACGGGGAACCTGGTTCACGTTCGCGTAGTTGAATTCGTCCTGCAGGGACTTCTTGATGTCCTCTGCATACTTGGTCTTCAGACGCGGAACGATCTTGTTTGCAGACAGTGTCTCGCTCATTAGATGTCCTTCCCGGAGGCCTTGGACACGCGGATACGGACAGTCTTTGAACGACCATCCTTCTCAACGGTGTCGAGACGGAAACCAACACGGGTCGGCTTCTTGGTCGACGGGTCAACCAAAGCAACGTTGGAAACGTGGATCGGGGCCTCAACGACCTCGATGCCACCGGTCTTGGTGCCGCGCTGCGACTGACCGACCTTGGTGTGCTTGGTGACGCGGTTGATGCCCTCTACCAACACGCGGTTGGTGTCCGGGAATACGCGCAGGACTTTGCCCTGCTTGCCGCGGTCTCCGCCACGTTCCTGCTTGGCGCCGGTGATGACCTGAACGAGGTCACCCTTCTTGATTTTAGCCATGGACTAAAGCACCTCCGGGGCCAGCGAAACGATCTTCATGAACTTCTTGTCGCGAAGTTCACGACCAACCGGGCCGAAGATACGGGTACCGCGGGGGTCACCGTCGTTCTTCAGGATCACAGCTGCGTTTTCGTCAAACTTGATGTAGGAACCATCCGCACGGCGGCGTTCCTTCTTGGTACGAACGATGACAGCCTTGACGACGTCACCCTTCTTTACGTTGCCGCCAGGGATAGCGTCCTTGACGGTTGCGACGATGACGTCGCCAATGCCTGCGTAGCGACGGCCAGATCCACCGAGAACGCGAATGGTAAGGATTTCCTTAGCACCCGTGTTGTCGGCGACCTTCAGTCGCGACTCCTGCTGAATCAATTTTTACTCCTTGCGTCGCGCCGGTTCTCAGACCGAAATCATGCATACGGAATGAGCCTTGCGGAACGGTTGATCGGGGTGTCTCTTGACCCGTCTGGATTTTGCCAGGACGGGCCTAAACGCCCGTGCCACAAGCATCAGCTTCCCTTGCAGAAAACTCTGCGCGGGGCAGTATGCAGCAGCACGATTGTTTACGAGGTAGTTGACGGCCCACTAATGGCGCCATACAAACTCAATATCCTAGCACGTTTATGCACTCGAAACCAACGGGCCTGAAACGCGGAAAGACCCGCATTCCCCAGGGAATACGGGTCCTTCCAGTCAACCCTGCCGGGTAAGCCCGGCGTTGGATTTACTTGGCCTTTTCGAGGATCTCCACCAGACGCCACCGCTTGGTAGCGGACAGCGGGCGGGTCTCAGAGATGAGAACGAGGTCGCCGATGCCGGCGGTGTTCTCTTCGTCATGAGCCTTGACCTTCGAGGTGCGGCGAATAACCTTGCCGTACAGAGCGTGCTTTACGCGGTCTTCAACCTGAACAACGATGGTCTTTTCCATCTTGTCAGAGACAACGTAGCCGCGACGCGTCTTACGGTAACCGCGCTGTTCAGCGCTGGCTGCTGCTTCCGTCACAGTTTCCTTCTCGCTCACTTGGCGTCCTCTCCAGCTTCAACCTCGGCCTTTTCAGCCTTGGCAGCCTTCTTGGACTTCTTTTCTTCCTTGGCTTCCACAACCGGTGCGGCAACCTCGGCACGAATGCCCAGCTCGCGCTCACGGAGAACGGTGTAGATGCGTGCGATGTCCTTCTTTACCGCGCGCAGGCGACCGTGGTTCTCCAGCTGTCCGGTGGCGGACTGGAAACGCAGGTTGAACAGCTCTTCCTTGGACTTGCGGAGTTCTTCAACGAGACGCTCGTTGTCGAAACCGTCCAGCTGTGCGGGTGCGAGATCCTTCGACCCTACTGCCATTTCTATTCACCACCTTCGCGACGCACAATGCGTGCCTTCAACGGCAGCTTGTGGATTGCCAGGCGCAGTGCCTCGCGAGCTACCTCTTCATTGACACCGGAGAGTTCGAAGAGAACCCGGCCCGGCTTGACGTTTGCGACCCACCACTCAGGAGAACCCTTACCGGAACCCATGCGGGTTTCAGCAGGCTTCTTCGTCAGCGGACGGTCCGGGTAGATGTTGATCCAGACCTTACCGCCACGCTTGATGTGGCGGGTCATCGCGATACGAGCGGACTCGATCTGACGGTTGGTTACGTATGCCGGGCTGAGAGCCTGGATACCGTACTCACCGAAGCTGACCTTGGTGCCGCCCGTTGCAGCGCCGGAACGACCCGGGTGGTGCTGCTTACGGTGCTTGACTCGACGTGGGATAAGCATTTAAGCCTGTCCTCCTTCTGCTGCAGGTGCAGCAGCTTCAGCGGCCGGTGCTTCAACGGCAGCAGGTGCTGCCTCAGCTGCCGGACGGTCGTTACGACGACGGCGGTCCCCACCCGGGCGGCCCGGACGGTCTCCTGCACGGCCACGGGAAGGAGCAGCAGCTGCCTGCTGAGCCAGTTCCTTGGCAGTGACGTCGCCCTTGTAGATCCAGACCTTCACGCCGATGCGGCCGAAGGTGGTCTTGGCTTCGTAGAAGCCGTAGTCGATGTTCGCACGGAGGGTGTGCAGGGGCACACGGCCTTCGCGGTAGAACTCCGAGCGGGACATTTCTGCGCCGCCCAGACGACCCGAGCAAGCAACACGGATACCCTTGGCGCCCGCACGCTGTGCGGACTGCATGGCCTTCTTCATCGCACGGCGGAAAGCCACGCGGGAAGTCAGCTGCTCAGCGATGCCCTGGGCAACAAGCTGTGCTTCCATCTCGGGGTTCTTGACCTCGAGGATGTTCAGCTGAACCTGCTTGCCGGTGAGCTTTTCGAGCTCGCCGCGAATGCGGTCTGCTTCAGCGCCGCGGCGGCCGATAACGATACCCGGGCGTGCCGTGTGGATATCCACGCGGACACGGTCACGGGTGCGCTCGATCTCGACCTTGGCGATGCCGGCGCGCTCCATGCCCGTGGACATGAGCTGACGGATCTTGATGTCCTCGCGGACGAAATCCTTGTAGCGCTGTCCGGGCTTGGTGCTGTCAGCGAACCAGTGCGAAACGTGGTCGGTGGTGATGCCGAGTCGGAACCCGTGCGGGTTAACTTTCTGTCCCACTTAGCGAGCCTCCTCTTTCTCCGGGGTTGCGACAACCAGCGTGATGTGGCTGGTCCGCTTCCTAATGCGGTAGGCGCGGCCCTGGGCACGCGGCTGGAACCGCTTCATGGTCGGGCCTTCATCAACAAATGCTTCGGTGATGAAGAGGTCGCTGTCGTCGAATGCAACGCCGTCACGGTCCGCGAGGACACGTGCGTTGGCCATTGCCGACTGAAGTACCTTGAATACCGGCTCCGAAGCTGCCTGGGGGGCAAACTTCAGAATTGCCAGAGCCTCATTCGCTTGCTTACCACGAACAAGGTTGACGACGCGCCGGGCCTTCATAGGCGTTACGCGGATGTGACGCGCAATAGCCTTGGCTTCCATTGCTTTCCTTCTCTCGTCTAAGACGTAAAGTCAGGCGCCTAGCGGCGCTTGCCCTTACGGTCGTCCTTAACATGGCCGCGGAATGTCCGCGTGGGAGCGAATTCGCCGAGCTTGTGCCCGACCATCGACTCTGTGACAAACACCGGAATGTGCTTGCGTCCGTCGTGTACGGCGATCGTGTGCCCGAGCATGTCGGGGATGATCATCGAACGGCGGGACCAGGTCTTGATGACGTTCTTGGTGCCCTTATCGTTTTCCCGTGCGACCTTCACAAAGAGGTGCTGGTCAACGAAAGGACCTTTTTTCAGGCTGCGTGGCATGTGTCCAGGCTCCTATCGCTTGTTCTTGCCAGTACGGCGGCGACGAACAATAAGCTTGTCGCTCTCTTTGTTCGGACGGCGGGTACGGCCCTCGGGCTTGCCGTTCGGGTTAACCGGGTGACGTCCACCGGAAGTCTTACCTTCACCACCACCGTGCGGGTGGTCAACCGGGTTCATGGCTACACCACGGACGGTCGGGCGAACGCCCTTCCAGCGCATACGGCCGGCCTTGCCCCAGTTGATGTTCGACTGCTCGGCGTTGCCAACCTCGCCGACGGTTGCGCGGCAGCGCACGTCAACGTTGCGGATTTCGCCGGAGGGCAGACGCAACTGAGCGAAGCGGCCTTCCTTGGCAACGAGCTGTACCGAAGCACCTGCGGAACGTGCCATCTTGGCGCCGCCACCCGGACGCAGTTCAACTGCGTGGATTACGGTACCAACCGGGATGTTGCGCAGCGGCAGGTTGTTGCCCGGCTTGATGTCAGCGTCAGGACCAGCCTCGACGAAGTCACCCTGGGACAGCTTGTTAGGAGCGATGATGTAACGCTTGGTGCCATCAACGTAGTGCAGGAGTGCGATGCGAGCCGTACGGTTCGGGTCGTACTCAATTTCGGCAACGCGGGCGTTGATGCCGTCTTTGTCGTGACGACGGAAGTCGATCAGACGGTACTGGCGCTTGTGCCCACCACCCTTGTGACGGGTGGTGATCTTACCGGAGTTGTTACGGCCGCCAGTTTTGTGCAGCGGACGCAGCAACGACTTTTCCGGAGTCGATCGCGTGATTTCAGCGAAGTCGGCTACGCTCGAGCCACGACGGCCCGGGGTAGTCGGCTTGTATTTACGGATTCCCATAATTTATTTCCTCGTTAAAGTGGTCTCCGCTACGCGAGCGGACCGCCGAAGATGTCGATTGTGCCTTCTTTGAGGGTGACAATTGCACGCTTGGTGCTCTTGCGCGTACCCCAGCCGAATTTGGTGCGCTTGCGCTTACCGGCACGGTTGATGGTGTTGATCGAGTCAACCTTGACCGAGAAGATCTTCTCAACGGCCAATTTGATCTCGGTCTTGTTCGAACGAGGGTCCACCAGGAAGGTGTACTTGCCTTCGTCGATCAGACCGTAGCTCTTTTCCGACACGACGGGTGCAAGCACGACGTCGCGCGGGTCCTTGATGGTGGTTACGCTCACTTGGAGGCCTCCTCGTTCTTTGCCTTGTCAGCGACGAACGCCTCGAAAGCAGCCTTGGTGAAGACCACGTCGTCGGAGATGAGCACGTCGTAGGTGTTCAGCTGATCTGCGTACAGAACGTGAATACCTTCGAGGTTGCGCACGGAGAGTGCTGCAACATCATTGGCGCGCTCGATAACGACGAGCAGGTTCTTGCGCTCGGAGACTGCGCGCAGCGACGCCAGTGCTTCTTTGGCGGACGGCTTGGTGCCGGCTACCAGTTCAGCGATGACGTGGATACGGCCGTTACGGGCGCGGTCAGACAGGGCACCGCGGAGTGCAGCGGCCTTCATCTTCTTGGGGGTGCGCTGGCTGTAGTCACGAGGGGTCGGACCGTGGACAACGCCACCGCCGGTCATGTGAGGAGCACGGATTGAACCCTGACGGGCGCGGCCGGTGCCCTTCTGCTTGAACGGCTTGCGACCTGCACCGGAAACCTCGGCGCGGGTCTTCGTCTTGTGGGTACCCTGGCGTGCAGCAGCGAGCTGTGCGACGACGACCTGGTGCAGCAGCGGCACGTTGGTCTGGACGTCGAAGATCTCTGCGGGCAGGTCTACCTTGACAGTGCTAGTCATTTAACTAAGCTCCCTTCACGGCGGTGCGTACGAGTACGACCTGGCCGCGGGCACCGGGGACGGCACCCTTGATAAGGAGCAGCGACTTCTCAGCGTCAATGGCGTGAACCGTGAGGTTCAGCGTGGTGTGACGCTCGGCGCCCATGCGGCCGGCCATTTTCAGGCCCTTGAAGACGCGGCTCGGGGTGGATGCGCCACCGATGGAGCCAGGCTTACGGTGGTTCTTGTGGGCACCGTGGGAAGCGCCAACGCCGTGGAAGCCGTGACGCTTCATAACACCGGCGAAGCCCTTACCTTTGGAGGTGCCGACGACGTCGATCTTCTGGCCGGCTTCGAAGATCTCAACAGAGAGCTCCTGGCCCAGCTCGTAGGATGCGGCGTCTGCGGTACGCAGTTCGACGACGTGGCGGCGAGGAGTTACGCCAGCCTTTTCAAAGTGACCAGCCAGCGGCTTGGTGACCTTGCGGGGGTCGATCTGGCCGTAGCCGATCTGTACGGCGACGTAGCCATCTACCTCTGCGTTACGCAGCTGGGTGATGACGTTGGAGTCAGCCTGGACAACAGTTACCGGGATGAGCTTGTTGTTCTCGTCCCAGACCTGGGTCATGCCGAGCTTCGTGCCCAGCAGGCCCTTTACGTTACGGGTTGCGGTCATAGTCTCTCAGCACCTCCCTAGAGCTTGATTTCGATGTTCACGTCTGCGGGCAGGTCGAGACGCATAAGCGAGTCAACAGCCTTCGGCGTGGGGTCGATGATGTCGATCAGACGCTTGTGAGTACGCATTTCGAAGTGCTCACGGCTGTCCTTGTACTTGTGAGGAGAGCGAATAACGCAGTAAACGTTCTTCTCCGTGGGCAGCGGCACCGGGCCGACTACCGTTGCGCCTGCGCGCGTGACCGTCTCAACGATCTTCCGCGCTGAAACATCAATGACCTCGTGGTCATATGACTTCAGCCGGATGCGGATTTTTTGTCCCGCCATGTCGCCTGACTCTCTTTCAGCTAGTGCTGCTCTAGTTAGGGCTGCTCTGTTTACTTACCTGTTGATGTGGCCGCCGAAGCGTTTGAGGCAGTGCCACCACACGCCGCACAAGCTGAATCCGGAAAAATCCGGGTTCCTCACCTTGCCGGCGCACCGACCCCCGCGGTCGGGCGTGTCGCGATTTCCACGCAAACTCGACCGCAATCATGGGGTTCAGGGTTATGTTTGGGCTTCAGCCTGGACCCTGACACCCGGCATTATCCGGATCGGGACACGAAGAAGCGCTTGAACAACTCATCCAGTATGGCGGAAATATGGTGTAAAGGCTAATCGGCCCTGAAGAGCCATTGCCCGCCACTCGTCCCGTGAGGATGATAGGGGCATGAACGCCCAGGATTCAGGCTCCGTGGAAGATCTCGCCGCCCGCCTGCCTCCCGGGTTCACGTTGGGCGTGGCTGCTGCAGCTTTCCAGATTGAGGGCTCGCTGACCGCTGACGGCCGCGGGCCGTCGGGATGGGATGCTTTCTCCGAAAAGCCCGGGGCAATAGTCGACGGCGGCTCCCCCGCCATGGCCTGCGATCACTACAACCGCTCCGACGAAGATATTGCCTTGATGCAGGAGCTTGGTGTCGATTCCTACCGCTTTTCGCTCTCGTGGCCGCGTATCCAACCTGGCGGCAAAGGTGCAGTCAACCAGCGCGGCCTGGACTTCTATGATCGCCTGATCGACAAACTCCTGGCCGCAGGCATTTCCCCCATGGCAACGCTGTACCACTGGGATACCCCGCTGGAGTTGGAGCATGCCGGGGGGTGGATGAACCGGGACACTGCTGAACGCTTCGGAGTGTACTGCGAAGCCGCCGCCAAACGGTTCGGTGACCGCGTTGAGCACTGGGTCACCATGAACGAGCCGGTGTCCGTCACAGTTCAGGGATACGCACTGGGCGTGCACGCCCCTGGCCGGCAACTGCTGTTCGACTCACTGCCTGCCGCGCATCATCAATTGCTGGGTCATGGGATGGCCGTGCGGGCTCTTCGGAACGCTGGCGTCAAGGGGCAGATCGGGGTGTCAAACATGCATTGCCCCGTGGAGCCGGCCAGCAACAGTCTTGGCGACAGGCTGATGACGCAGGCGCTGGACCTGATCCTCAACCGCATCTACGCCGATGCGATCCTGCTTGGCCAATACCCCAAGCCACCGTGGCCCATGAAACCGTGGTTCCGCTCGCTGGGTACCGTCCACGACGGTGATCTTGAACTGATCAGCCAACCTCTGGACTTTTACGGGCTCAACTACTACTACCCCGTGAAGGTGGCCGTAGGCCCCGGACCGGCGGAGATCCCTACCGGAAGTTCTCCGGAGATGACCAACGTTCCTTTCCATTTGGCCGCCTACCAGGAGTATGAGACCACAGGGTTCGGCTGGCCTGTTGCGCCGGAATACCTGGCGTTGCTGCTCCGCACCATGAAGGACCGGTATGGAGCGGCGCTTCCCCCTGTCTACATCACGGAAGGTGGAGCAAGCTTCCCCGAGCCTGCCCACGTTGACGGACCCATCCAAGACACTAACCGCATTACCTACCTGGCTGAGCATCTTGGCCATGCCTTGACGGCAACGGGGCCTGGTGGCCTCGCCGCAGATGTGGATCTGCGGGGATATTACGTCTGGACCTTACTGGATAACTTCGAGTGGGCAGCAGGCTACTCACAACGGTTCGGCCTGACCCACGTGGACTTCGAGACCATGGAGCGGACTCCCAAGGACTCGTTCTACTGGTATCGATCCCTGGTCCGCGCACGCCACCATCACTCGTAGCATGTGTGAGTTAAATCGATCAGGCTTGGAGTCCGAACCCTACTTGCTCTTGTTGGCGCGACGTATCCGCTTGGCGCGTTCGATCTCGCTCTTGAAGTTCTTTCGACCCCACAGCACCCCGCCACCGATAGCGGCAATGACTGCCAGGAAAATCAGAAATTCCATGGTGCTCTCCTCTTCGTAGACTGCAACATTATCGGATTCCGTCACGGGTCCGCTCCGGCGAAACATCGCTCGGATCCCCGCCCTTGACCGGCCCGCCGGTATTGCTGGGCGGCTTCCGATTCAAACGCCATACCGCCAGCACGATCAGACCCAAGGCGACCAACGCGAGCATGGCAAAGGCGTAGGACCGCAGCGCCCACATAATGCTCAGCGCTACGGCGACGGCTCCCCACCACACCAGTACGCGTTCAGCCAGGAGCAGGCCCGCTGCCAGAAGCACGACGTGTGCCACCAGTACGTAGAGCTGTTGCGAAGACGTACCGCCGACGACGGTCCCCAGGGACATGAGAGACAGCAAGCCAGCGGCAAGGCAAAGCCGAAGGAGGGCCTCTGCGCGCTGCCCCTTTGCATAGCGCAGCCCTGCTATAACGGCCCCCGCCACCACGTACCATTGCGCGGTCCAGAACAAATCCGGACTGGATCCGTCCACGAAAAGCACCGCCCGTTGCAGAGCCGCGACGGAGACAATCCCCGCAAGCTCCGCTGCCAGCCACTTCCCGTTCGGTACCTCAATCACAACCAGTACCCCGGTAACCACCACCAGGACAAATCCCAGCATGGATGTTTGATCGCGCCCCAACCCCACGGCCGCAGATGTTGCAACCGCCACGGCCGCAATGGCAGCCAGGGAGTTACGTCGCCAGTCATTGCCTTTGATGGCCGCTCCGCCAAATACTCTCAGGGAATAGAGGAGCACCGCGGTCCCCACTCCGCCAAGAAGCCAGGCAGCGTAGTCGCTCCAGACACCCGCAGGCAGCTCCACCAACAAACCGTCGACGGCGGGCACCGCCCCTACCAGCACAGCCGGGGCAGCTGCGGTGTAAAGGACCGGCATCCGTTCAAAGTGCGAGGCAGCGAACAAGACACCAGCCAGGACCAGTACCGACAGTCCTGTCAGGGAGTGTGAGATGCCCAAGGTCAAAGTGCCGCCAACCAACGTAAATGCCATTGCCGAGATGAGCCAGAACCAGCGCTCCGCGCCGCCGGCAGCAGAACCCTCGTACGACTTCTGCGGGCGGGATATCCCCCGCGCAGCAACCGTGGCAACAGCCAGGGCGAGCAGGACAACAGGGACTTGAGACTTGTCCAGAAGCGGCTGATACAGCCACGTTGAAGCTGGGAACACGAGGGCCGGCCCAGCAGCGATGACGCCAGCCACAACGGCCGCGGTACCGAAGTACTGGGATCCTCGGGCTCGGAGAATCCGCCATGCAATAGCGGCCGAAGCCGCGGCCACAGCCAATTCAAGCATCGCTACCCAGCGGCCTCCGCCGTCGTAATCCCCTGCGAGCAGGTATGAGAACGGCAGCAATAGCTGGGCACCCAAGGTGGCGTGGACTGTTGCCTGCTGGAATGCGACATCAATGCCTCGCCCTCGCAGGACCATGGTCAACGCATGCTGCAAGGCAAGAACCAGAGCGAGGCTAATGGACAGAGCCGTCGCCGAGTCCGTGACATCAGCCACTGTCACCGCGACGAAGGCGCCGGTAAGCACCCGGACCGCCAGCAGGTAGTAACCGCGGATCAATCGGTGGCGAACCGCGCCCATCATGAACCCGCTGTAGGCGGCAAAGATGCCCAACAGAATTTCGACGTCCCGGACGTTCCCTCCTCGGAGTGCCAGGAGGAGGACAAAAGCAGCGGGCGCAAAGATCCAGCCAGCGGAGTGGCGTCGCAGAATCGCACTGACGAGGACGGCCGCCAAGGCAGTCGATACCGCTGCAACTCCAGGCTGCCAGCTATCCCTAACGGTCCCCCCGGAAAACGCTCCAGTGACAGTAAGGAACGTGGTTGCCGCCGCCATGACGGCAACCACAACACCGGCATCTGCTACGGAAGCTCGAGGGTAACGGCGTCGGCTGCCGACAAGGAGGGGAAGGACCAGCTGGACCGCGGCCGCCACCACCAGTACAAATCCTGTGGTGGGAACTTCACCGGCGACCCGAATGCTCCAGCCATCGCGCATCGCGTCCCCGTAAGCCGAGACCGCCAACAGCGTGCCAGCCGCCCGGGACAGCCACCAGTAGCACTGCCTGTGGAAGGACGGGGAGATTCTTAGGGCAGTGACCACGAAGTAGGCAAGCAATGCCAAAAGGACGCCATTTCCCAACGTCCACGACACGAATGCAGTTGCCATTGCGCCCGCGATGACTGCGGTTGCGGGCGCAATGACTTCGGCCGCTGTTGCACGCCATCCAACCTTGCCAGCGGATTCCGTACGAACTGGCGGAAACATCAGAAGTCCCGTTACCAAACCTGCCAGCACAACAAGGAGTACAGCTACTGCAACAACCGGACGCCCGGAAGTGTCGTCAAATATCGGCAGTACAAGAAGGCCCGCGACGGCGGCGGCGCCAAAGCCGGCAACCGAAGCCTGCGGCGCCAACAGCCGGACTCCCCCACGTGCCAACCCGGCGCTCAGTAGTTGCTGCACGGCGGCCGCGGCCACGAGCGCAATCAAGGAGTACGACGTTCGTTCCGGATTTCCCGTCATCACACCGGCTACCCCCAAAGGCACAGCCAAGGTGAGCGCGATCCTCCCCGCGAGAATCAAGTATTGGCGGGAAGTGGTTGCTGCGGTCAGTGCCAGCAGGAACCAGTAAAGCGCTGCTGACCCCAGGAATATCGAGACGGGCCATGCCCCGAGCAACGCACCGAGGGCTCCGCCCACTCCCAGCACAGCGGCCGGGGCAAACTCCAGGCCTTGGCGCAACTTCCAACCCATCACCATGGCAGTCAGCATCGTCACAGCGAGAGGAACATAGTTTGGGGGGTCGAACGGCCTGAACTCCAGCACCACGGTGAGGATAGTTGAAGTTATCAGTTGCAGCGCCAAACATGACACGGCGTCAGCCCACCAGGAGCGGGGCAGCAACTTCCTTCCTCCGAAGGCAACCCCCAAGGCCTGGACTCCGAGGCAGATGACGGCGGCCAACAACACCGTGCTCACGTTCGCGGTGACATCCCACACCACCCCGAGCAGGGCGAGGGTCAGCGCGGCCCGCGCCGCATAGAGGTGCTGCACCCTATAGCGAGCCCGCGGAACGAAGAACATCACGGCGAAGTAGATGCCGCACATCAACATGACCCAGGCGTACTCCCCCTTGGACAAAAGGTGAGGGGTGAGCGTAACAGCAACGGCTACAAGGGGAACCAACGCCGGGTGCAGCATCATCAGAGGACGGACGTAAAGAGGCGGAAGCCACTTAGGACGCAGCAAGGACACTACTGTCAGGAGAACTGCCACCCCAATGAGCGCCGTGAAGTACCAGACCAGCGCGCCGCCAAGGACCGATACGCCGGACCACGCCGTTGAGACGATGAAGCTGAGGGACAGGAAGGCCAGGACTTTGTTGTCCAACTTCACTGCGGTGTAAGCGTAGACTGCGGTGCCCAGCAACGAAGTGACCAACCATGCCGCCGGGCCGTTGTGAAGCACAAAGTTGTACATGGCCAACCCGGTGACCGGAACCAGCGCAAGTCCTGTTCCAACAAAGGCCACAGCAGCAGGCCGAAGCCGCGGTACGCGCGAGTGGATGACCATGCCTGCACCATAGAACAGCGCAGTGATGAACCAGATCCCCACGAACCGCAAGAGGGCCGGAAGGCTCGTGCCCAGGAACAAAGCTCCGGCTGCAACCAAGAGGAGGCTGGCGACGTAGAGCGTGATGTTGATGTTCTGCTGATCGCGCTTTTCCTTGCGCGCAGCGGCGGCCTCAGGAGTCTCTCGAACTACCGGGGGTTGGTTGACGTAGAAACCAGGTTGCTGTTGTGCCACAGGTGGCACGGCCCGTTGTGTCGCCTGTTCCCGGGGAGCAGTCCATTGCCGAACGGGCTGCTGTGGGATGGGCTGCTGCGCGGCCGCGGCCTGTTGTTGTGCAGGTGGCTGAGGCGTAGGCGGGTGGAAAGCGGGCGCCGGCGGCGGCACTGGGCGGTACGGGGCAGACGGAGCCGGCGGGCTAACAGAGGCAGGAGCGGGACTCCCGGCCGCGGACCCGCCCAATGCCTGCCCCTTGGCCTCAGCATCCCGCCAACCAGCCAGGTGCCCGGCGAGAAAACCTGCCTGGTAGGAGGCTGCGTGGTGAGGCTCCGCAGTAGGGGCATGAGCAGTCCCGCGGCGTCCCTTCGCAAGCCCGACTGCAAAGCCAATCCCGCCGACAATGACGACGAGCAGCAGGATGAGAAATGCAGTCATGGTAGCTCCTTGGTTGCGCCGGACGCAGCAAGTGCACGGCCTTTATCCATTCGATAGAGTAACTGTAGCAAAAAGAACCCCACCGCCGTAGCGGTGGGGTTCTTTTAGCTAACTACCGGCTGGGCCGGAGTGTCACCGATCTACAAGTAGAGACTACTTGATGATGCTGGTAACACGTCCCGAACCAACGGTGCGGCCGCCTTCGCGGATAGCGAAGCCGAGGCCCTCTTCCATAGCGATCGGCTGGATGAGCGCAACGGTCATCTCAGTGTTGTCGCCAGGCATAACCATTTCCGTGCCTTCCGGCAGGGTGATAACGCCGGTTACGTCCGTGGTACGGAAGTAGAACTGCGGGCGGTAGTTGGAGTAGAACGGGTTGTGACGTCCGCCTTCGTCCTTGGAAAGGATGTAGACGTTAGCCTCGAAGTCGGTGTGCGGGGTGATGGAACCCGGCTTGACGACAACCTGGCCACGCTCGACATCGTCGCGCTTCAGACCGCGGAGCAGGAGGCCACAGTTCTCGCCGGCCCATGCTTCGTCGAGCTGCTTGTGGAACATCTCGATACCGGTAACCGTGGTCTTCTGGATCGGGCGGATGCCAACGATCTCAACCTCGGAGTTGATGGCGAGGGTTCCACGCTCGGCGCGGCCCGTAACAACGGTTCCACGACCGGTGATCGTGAAGACGTCTTCGATCGGCATCAGGAACGGCTTGTCGCGGTCACGTACGGGGTCCGGAACGGACTCGTCGACTGCTGCCATCAGGTCCTGGACGGACTTGACCCAAACCGGGTCGCCTTCCAGAGCCTTGAGACCGGAAACGCGAACAACCGGAGCCTCATCGCCATCGAAGCCCTGCGAGCTCAGGAGCTCACGAACTTCCATTTCGACGAGGTCGAGGAGTTCTTCGTCATCAACCATGTCGGACTTGTTCAGTGCAACCAGCAGGTAGGGAACACCAACCTGGCGGGCGAGCAGAACGTGCTCACGGGTCTGAGCCATCGGACCATCGGTTGCAGCAACCACGAGGATTGCGCCGTCCATCTGGGCAGCACCGGTGATCATGTTCTTGATGTAGTCAGCGTGACCCGGGGCGTCTACGTGTGCGTAGTGGCGCTTCTCGGTCTGGTACTCCACGTGGGAGATGTTGATGGTAATACCGCGCTGGCGCTCTTCCGGAGCAGAGTCGATCGACGCGAAGTCGCGCTGCTCGTTGAGATCCGGGTACTGGTCGTACAGCACCTTGGAAATGGCGGCAGTCAGCGTCGTCTTACCGTGGTCAACGTGACCAATGGTGCCGATGTTGACGTGCGGCTTAGTCCGCTCGAACTTTGCCTTTGCCACAGGTTCCTCCTAGAACGATTTCAAGTGAAGTGCTCCTCGGCCGCGCTTTTCGCGGCAGAAACTTTAGCAAGTCTACTTGGGGGCTTGGTTTTGGTGAAATTGCAGATTCAGGAACCAATGGTAGTTCCTCGAGCCTGTTTGCGCAGGGGCCAGGCTGCAGCTCTCGCCGCAGCCCCGCCTCAAGCGCTCAGATGCCTTCCCGATACCGGAATTGCATCCGTTACCGGGAGATTACTCGCCGCGGGTTTTCTGGATGATCTCGTCGGCTACTGCCTTGGGGACCTCCGCGTAGCTGTTGAACGTCATGGAGTACACAGCGCGACCCTGGGTCTTGGACCGGAGGTCACCGATGTAGCCGAACATGCCGGACAGCGGAACGTGTGCACGGATAACCTTCACACCTGCTGCGTCTTCCATGGACTGCATCTGGCCACGACGGGCGTTAAGGTCACCGATAACATCACCCATGTATTCCTCAGGTGTGCGGACCTCAACATCCATCAGCGGTTCAAGCAGAACAGGGTTCGCCTTGCGTGCAGCTTCCTTGAAAGCCATACGTCCGGCGATCTTGAACGCCATTTCCGAGGAGTCAACATCGTGGGACGCGCCATCAATCAGCGTGGCCTTGATGCCGACAACCGGGTAACCGGCCAGGACGCCGTCATTCAGTGCATCCTGGATACCAGCGTCAACGGACGGGATGTATTCGCGCGGAACACGGCCACCAGTGACCTTGTTTTCGAACGCGTACAGCTCGCCGGAAGCGGTGTCCATGGGCTCGATCGCAATCTGGATCTTTGCGAACTGACCCGAACCACCGGTCTGCTTCTTGTGCGTGTAGTCAAGGCGCTCAACGGCGCGCTTGATGGTTTCGCGGTAAGCAACCTGCGGCTTGCCAACGTTTGCCTCGACCTTGAATTCGCGGCGCATGCGGTCCACCAGGATGTCCAGGTGGAGCTCGCCCATGCCGGCGATGATGGTCTGGCCCGTGTCTTCGTTGAGGGAGACCTGGAAGGTCGGGTCCTCAGCGGAGAGCTTCTGGATGGCCGTGGAGAGCTTCTCCTGGTCACCCTTGGTGTTGGGCTCGATCGCAACAGAGATCACGGGCTCCGGGAAGCTCATGGACTCGAGGACGATCTGGTTGTTGGCATCACACAGGGTGTCGCCCGTGGTGGTGTCCTTCAGACCGATAGCTGCGTAGATGTGGCCGGCGGTAGCGCCCTCAACAGGCATTTCCTTGTTGGCGTGCATCTGGAACAGCTTGCCGATGCGTTCCTTCTTGCCCTTGGTGGAGTTAACCACCTGGGCGCCCGCCTCGACGTGACCGGAGTACACGCGAACGAAGGTCAGCTGACCGAAGAACGGGTGCGCAGCAATCTTGAAGGCGAGGGCCGAGAACGGCTCGTCAGCAGAGGGCTTGCGGGTGAGTTCCTTCTCTTCGTCGCGAGGATCGTGACCGATCATCGGCGGGACGTCGAGCGGGTTCGGCAGGAAGTCAACAACAGCGTCAAGCATCGGCTGGACACCGCGGTTCTTGAAGGCAGAACCACAGAAGACCGGGTAGAGCTCAGAGTTGATGGTCATCTTGCGGATGCCGGCTTTGATCTCTTCGAGGGTGAGTTCTTCACCTTCGAGGTACTTCTCCATAAGTTCTTCGGAAGCCTCGGCCACAGTCTCAACGAGCTGTGCACGGTACTCTTCGGCCTTGGCCTGGAGATCCGCCGGGATTTCCTGCACTTCGTAGGAAGCGCCCATGGTGACGTCACCCTTTGCGTCGCCAGGCCAAACCAGGGCGCGCATTTCGAGGAGGTCAACAACACCGATGAAGTCGTTCTCAGCGCCAATGGGCAGCTGCATAACCAGCGGCTTGGCACCAAGGCGGGAGATGATGGTATCTACGGTGAAGTAGAAGTCAGCACCCAGCTTGTCCATCTTGTTGACAAAGCAGATACGCGGAACGTTGTACTTGTCGGCCTGGCGCCAAACAGTCTCGGACTGCGGCTCCACGCCTTCCTTGCCATCGAACACTGCCACTGCACCGTCGAGGACGCGCAGGGAGCGCTCAACCTCAACCGTGAAGTCAACGTGGCCCGGGGTGTCAATGATGTTGATCTGGTTCTTGTCCCAGAAGCAAGTCACGGCGGCAGACGTGATGGTGATGCCGCGTTCCTTTTCCTGTTCCATCCAGTCAGTCGTCGAAGCGCCGTCGTGCGTCTCGCCGATCTTGTGGTTCACACCCGTGTAGAACAGGATGCGCTCGGTAGTGGTGGTCTTGCCGGCATCGATGTGGGCCATGATGCCGATGTTGCGGACCTTATTAAGGTCGGTAAGCACGTCCTGTGCCACGGGGTCTCCCTTTCGGATGGACTACACGTTCGCCGCCGGCTCAGTGAGCCGGCGGCGTCCGGAAAGTTTTTACCAGCGGTAGTGTGCGAAGGCCTTGTTGGACTCGGCCATCTTGTGGGTGTCTTCGCGACGCTTCACAGCGGCACCAAGACCATTTGAGGCATCCAGGATTTCGTTCTGGAGGCGCTCGGTCATGGTCTTCTCGCGGCGGGCCTTGGAGTAGCCCACGAGCCAACGCAGAGCGAGAGCGGTGGAGCGACCCGGCTTGACCTCAACCGGAACCTGGTAGGTAGCGCCACCAACACGGCGTGAACGCACCTCGAGAGAAGGCTTGACGTTGTCCATGGCCTTCTTGAGAGCGGCAACGGGGTCGCCGCCGGACTTGGCACGTGCACCTTCGAGTGCACCGTAAACGATGCGCTCTGCGGTGGACTTCTTGCCGTCGACAAGAACCTTGTTGATCAGCTGCGTGACCAACGGGGAGCCGTAAACGGGATCGGAAACTAGCGGCCGCTTCGGGGCCGGACCCTTGCGAGGCATATTACTTCTTCTCCATCTTTGCGCCGTAACGGCTGCGAGCCTGCTTGCGGTTCTTGACACCCTGGGTGTCGAGTGCGCCGCGGACGATCTTGTAGCGGACACCCGGAAGGTCCTTAACACGACCACCACGGACGAGCACGATGGAGTGCTCCTGGAGGTTGTGGCCAACACCGGGGATGTAGGCGGTAACTTCTACGCCACCGTTGAGGCGCACACGTGCCACCTTACGGAGAGCCGAGTTCGGCTTCTTGGGGGTGGTGGTGTAAACGCGGGTGCAAACACCGCGGCGCATCGGGCTGCCCTTCAGCGCGGGAGCCTTGGTCTTGGAGACCTTCGGCGTGCGGCCCTTGCGGACCAGCTGGTTAATCGTAGGCACTTTCGTGTTCTCCGTTGTTTGATCTCTGCCCCCACACACAGGCGCCAGCCTGTGTAAACGTGGGAACTTTGGCGTTGCTCGTGCAGCCGGCCGAAACTCCGGTAGGCGTGCAAAAGTGCGGCATTCGTTGCGCATGTTGCCCGCAACCCGGAAACAGGCTCCACCCAGCACCATGAGAACAAAACCAAAATGATGCTGCGGCGGCCTTCATCCACTGCCACACAGAACAATTACCAAAAGTCTAGCACGGCTTGATCTAGCGCCTTAATCGGGTGTATGGAGGACGACGGCGGAAGCCGGGCGCCGCCGTCGTCCTCCACTCCCCCGGGTTCCCGCCCGAAAAGGCGGCGTTAAAGGGCCAGGCCCCGCACTCGAAAGTGCGGGGCCTGGCCTTTTGGCGTCAACTCACGCGTCAGCGGAAATCGTTACCGAGATCGTAGTCATCCAGCGGGATGGCGTGGAACTCAGGCGCACCGTCGCCACCCAGGGCGTCATAGGAGAAGTCGGTGAAAGCGCTGGGGCCCGTGAACAGGCTTGCCTTTGCTTCTTCCGTCGGCTCCACAGTGACCTCTGTGTAGCGGGGCAGACCCGTACCAGCCGGGATGAGCTTACCGATGATGACGTTTTCCTTGAGGCCGAGCAGAGGATCGCTCTTGCCTTCCATAGCCGCCTGCGTCAGGACGCGGGTGGTTTCCTGGAAGGAAGCAGCCGACAGCCAGGACTCGGTAGCCAAGGAAGCCTTGGTGATACCCATGAGTTCCGGACGACCGGACGCCGGCGCCTTGCCCTCGGACACGACGCGGCGGTTCTCGTCCTCGAAGCGGGCGCGCTCTGCAAGCTCACCGGGGAGCAGGTCGGAGTCGCCGGATTCGATGACGGTCACGCGGCGCAGCATCTGGCGGACGATAACCTCGACGTGCTTGTCGTGGATACCAATACCCTGGCTGCGGTACACGCCCTGAACTTCGTCCACAAGGAACTTCTGTGCAGCACGCGGGCCCATGATGCGCAGAACCTGCTTCGGGTCCACAGGACCGTTGATCAGCTTCTGGCCGACGCTTACGTGATCGCCATCTTCGATGAGCAAACGTGAACGGCGGAGCACCGGGTAGGCAATCTCTTCGGAACCATCGTCCGGAGTGATGACAAGGCGCATCTGGCGCTCGGACTCTTCGATGGTGATGCGGCCGGCTGCTTCTGCAATCGGTGCCACACCCTTCGGAGTACGGGCTTCGAAGAGCTCCTGGATACGGGGCAGACCCTGGGTGATGTCGTCGCCGCCACCGGCGGAAACAGCACCACCGGTGTGGAACGTACGCATGGTCAGCTGTGTACCGGGCTCACCGATGGACTGTGCGGCAATGATGCCCACGGCCTCGCCGATGTCCACGGTCTTACCGGTAGCCAGCGAACGGCCGTAGCAGAGTGCACACGTGCCCACCTTGGACTCACACGTGAGTACGGAGCGGACCTTGACCTCGGTGATGCCTGCAGCCAGCAGCTGGTCGATAACGACGTCGCCGCAGTCGGTGCCGCCAGCAGCCAGGACGTTGCCCTGGGCATCGACGACGTCGACAGCCAGCGTACGTGCGTAGGCGCTGTTCTCGACGTTCTCGTCCAGGACGAGCTCACCGTTGGAATCCGGCACGGCGATCGGAGTGACCAGACCGCGTTCGGTACCACAGTCCTCTTCGCGGACGATGACATCCTGCGAAACGTCCACCAGACGACGGGTCAGGTAACCCGAGTTGGCAGTACGCAGAGCGGTATCGGCCAGACCCTTACGGGCACCGTGCGTGGCGATGAAGTATTCCAGAACCGACAGGCCCTCGCGGTAGGAGGACTTGATCGGGCGAGGAATGATCTCACCCTTCGGGTTGGCCACAAGACCACGGATACCCGCGATCTGGCGGACCTGCATCCAGTTACCACGTGCACCGGAGGACACCATGCGGTTGATGGTGTTCATCGGGGACAGGCTGTCACGCATCGCCTGGGCGATTTCGTTGGTTGCCTTGTTCCAGATTTCGATCAGTTCCTGGCGACGCTCGTCGTCGTCGATCAGGCCCTTGTCGTACTGGCCCTGGATCTTGGCGGCCATGTTCTCGTAACCGGCCAGGATGGCAGGCTTGGAAGTAGGCACCTCGATGTCAGAGATGGCAACCGTGACACCCGAACGGGTGGCCCAGTAGAAACCGGCGTCCTTCAAGTTGTCCAGCGTTGCCGCGGTAACAACCTTCGGGTAGCGCTCGGCGAGGTCGTTGACGATACGGGACAGTTCGCCCTTATCTGCAACAGCCTCAACCCACGGGTAATCCTCAGGCAGCGTCTGGTTGAAGATGACCTGGCCCAGGGAGGTTTCAACGAGAGCCGGCTGACCGGGCTCCCAACCTTCCGGAGCTTCCCATCCTGCGTAAGGCACGAAGTCGTCCAAGCGGATCTTGACCTGGGAGTTCAGGTGCAGATCACGGGCATCGTAGGCCATGATGGCTTCCGAAACCGAGGAGAAGATGCGGCCTTCGCCGGCGGAGCCGACGCGCTTGGTGGTCAGGTGGTACAGGCCGATGATCATATCCTGCGAAGGAAGGGTCACCGGACGGCCATCAGAGGGCTTCAGGATGTTGTTCGAGGACAGCATCAGGATGCGTGCTTCGGCCTGGGCTTCCGGGCTCAGCGGCAGGTGGACTGCCATCTGGTCGCCGTCGAAGTCAGCGTTGAAGGCGCCACAAACCAACGGGTGAAGCTGGATTGCCTTGCCTTCCACAAGCTGGGGTTCGAAGGCCTGGATGCCGAGGCGGTGAAGGGTAGGTGCACGGTTGAGCAGCACCGGGTGTTCGGTGATGATCTCTTCCAGCACGTCCCAAACCTGCGGACGGTAACGCTCAACCATGCGCTTGGCCGACTTGATGTTCTGTGCGTGGTTGAGGTCAACCAGGCGCTTCATCACGAACGGCTTGAAGAGCTCCAATGCCATCTGCTTGGGCAGACCACACTGGTGCAGCTTCAGCTGCGGGCCGACGACGATAACCGAACGACCCGAGTAGTCAACGCGCTTGCCGAGGAGGTTCTGGCGGAAACGACCCTGCTTGCCCTTGAGCATGTCGCTCAGGGACTTCAAGGGACGGTTACCCGGACCCGTAACGGGGCGGCCACGACGACCGTTGTCGAAGAGGCTGTCAACAGCTTCCTGAAGCATGCGCTTCTCGTTGTTGACGATGATCTCCGGAGCACCGAGGTCAAGCAGTCGCTTGAGGCGGTTGTTGCGGTTGATCACGCGACGGTAGAGGTCGTTGAGGTCGGAGGTCGCGAAGCGGCCACCGTCCAGCTGGACCATCGGGCGCAGTTCCGGCGGGATCACCGGGACGGCGTCGAGAACCATGCCGAGCGGGCTGTTGTTGGTGGTCAGGAACGCGTTGACAACCTTCAGGCGCTTCAGGGCACGCGTCTTGCGCTGGCCCTTGCCGTTCTGGATGGTGTCGCGCAGTGACTCGGCTTCAGCCTGCATGTCAAAGGTCTCGAGGCGCTTCTTGATCGCCTCGGCACCCATGGAGCCCTCGAAGTACAGTCCGTAACGGTCGCGCAGTTCGCGGTACAGGCCTTCGTCACCTTCAAGGTCAGCAACCTTGAGGTTCTTGAAGCGGTCCCAAACCTGCTCAAGGCGCTCGATGTCGGCGTCGGCACGCTTACGGACGTTCGCCATCTGGCGGTCAGCAGAGTCGCGGGCCTTCTTCTTGTCGGCAGCCTTGGCGCCTTCGCCTTCAAGACGGGCAAGCTCGTCTTCAAGGTCGCGGGCGATCGTGGCGATGTCGCTGTCGCGGTTGTCCACCATCTGCTTCTTCTCGAGGTCGTGCTCAACCTGGAGGTTCGGCAGTTCTGCGTGACGGCTCTCGGTGTCAACGCTGGTGATCATGTAGGCAGCGAAGTAGATGACCTTCTCAAGGTCCTTCGGTGCCAGGTCCAAAAGGTAACCCAAGCGCGAGGGGACGCCCTTGAAGTACCAGATGTGGGTTACAGGCGCGGCCAGCTCGATGTGGCCCATGCGCTCACGGCGCACCTTGGCACGGGTGACTTCAACGCCACAACGCTCGCAAATGATGCCCTTGAAGCGGACGCGCTTGTACTTACCGCAGTAGCATTCCCAGTCGCGGGACGGGCCAAAGATCTTCTCGCAGAAGAGGCCGTCCTTCTCAGGCTTGAGCGTGCGGTAGTTGATGGTTTCCGGCTTCTTGACCTCACCGTAAGACCATCCGCGGATGTCTTCCGCGGTGGCGAGGCCGATCTGCATGAGGCCGAAGGAGGATTCGCTGGACATATGGTCCCTGTTCTCTCTTGTTCTCTAAATTCTGAAGTCTTGGTTACGGGAAGAGGGAGTTGTTCCGACGGACAGTTGTTGAAGCTGTCCGCCGGAACAGCTGCTAAACCTCTTCTACGGAACTGGGCTCTGCACGAGACAGATCGATGCCCAGTTCTTCCGCAGCCGTGAAGACTGCGTCATCAGAGTCACGCATTTCGATCGTGGTTCCGTCCGTGGAAAGAACTTCCACGTTCAGGCACAACGACTGCATTTCCTTGATCAAGACCTTGAAGGACTCGGGAACGCCAGGCTCAGGGATGTTCTCGCCCTTGACGATGGCTTCGTAGACCTTCACACGACCATGGATGTCATCGGACTTGATCGTGAGGAGTTCCTGAAGGGTGTAAGCAGCGCCGTAAGCTTCGAGCGCCCACACTTCCATTTCACCGAAGCGCTGGCCACCGAACTGAGCCTTACCACCCAGCGGCTGCTGCGTGATCATGGAGTACGGGCCGGTGGAGCGCGCGTGGATCTTGTCGTCCACCAAGTGGTGGAGCTTCAGGATGTACATGTAACCGACGGAGATCGGGTCCGGGAACGGCTCGCCGGAGCGGCCGTCGAACAGACGGGTCTTGCCGGAGGAATCGATCAGGCGATCGCCATCGCGGGTCACGTTGGTGGAGTCAAGAAGGCCCGTGATTTCTTCTTCGCGGGCGCCATCGAACACCGGTGTGGCAACGGTGGTCTGGCCGGTTTCACGGGGCAGGTTGGGCAGGTTCTTGACCCACTCCGGCTCGCCTTCGATCTTCCAACCGGTCTTGGCAACCCAACCGAGGTGGGTTTCCAGGACCTGTCCAACGTTCATTCGACCCGGAACACCAAGGGGGTTCAGGACGATGTCCACCGGGGTACCGTCTGCAAGGAAGGGCATGTCCTCGATCGGGAGGATCTTGGAGATAACACCCTTGTTGCCGTGACGGCCGGCGAGCTTGTCGCCGTCGGTGATCTTACGCTTGGCTGCAACGTAGACGCGGACCAGCTGGTTCACGCCCGGGGGCAGTTCGTCGTCGTTGTCGCGGTCGAAGACGCGCACGCCGATGACCGTACCGGACTCGCCGTGGGGCACCTTCAGGGAGGTGTCTCGGACTTCGCGGGACTTCTCACCGAAGATGGCGCGGAGGAGGCGCTCTTCCGGGGTCAGTTCGGTTTCACCCTTAGGGGTGACCTTTCCGACCAGGATGTCGCCGGCTTCAACCTCGGCACCGATGTGGATGATGCCGCGCTCGTCCAGTCCTGCAAGGACTTCCTCGGACACGTTGGGGATATCACGGGTGATTTCCTCGGCACCAAGCTTGGTGTCGCGGGCATCAATTTCGTGCTCCTCGATGTGGATGGAGGAAAGAACATCCTCAGCAACAATGCGCTGGGACAGGATGATGGCGTCCTCGAAGTTGTGGCCCTCCCATGACATGAATGCCACAAGCAGGTTCTTACCGAGGGCAAGCTCACCCTGGTCCGTTGCGGGACCGTCGGCGATGATGCCGCCAACTTCCAGGCGCTGGCCTTCGTTGACCAACACGCGGTGGTTGTAGCAGTTGCCCTGGTTGGAACGGGCGAACTTGTTGATGCGGTAGTTGGTCTCGGTACCGTCATCGTTGATCATCACAACGAGCTCGGCGGAAACCTCGGTAACCACACCTGCCTTCTTCGCGATGACAACGTCACCGGCGTCGACTGCTGCTGCGCGTTCCATGCCGGTGCCCACGAAAGGAGCCTCGGAACGGACCAGGGGCACGGCCTGACGCTGCATGTTGGCACCCATGAGTGCACGGTTGGCATCGTCATGCTCGAGGAACGGAATCAGGGCGGTTGCCACGGAAACCATCTGGCGCGGGGAAACGTCCATGAACTGAACGTCTGCAGCGGGAACCAGAACGGGCTCGCCTCCACCACCACGGGCACGGACAAGCACGGTCTCTTCCGCGAACTTCTTGTCAGCGTCCAGCGGAGCGTTGGCCTGTGCGATCAGGACCTCTGCTTCGTCGTCAGCCGTGAGGTACTGGACCTCATCGGAAACGACGCCTTCGGAAACCAGACGGTACGGCGTCTCAATGAAGCCGAACGGGTTGATGCGGCCGTAGGAAGCCAGCGAGCCGATCAGACCAATGTTCGGGCCTTCAGGGGTTTCGATGGGGCACATACGTCCGTAGTGGGACGGGTGAACGTCTCGAACTTCCATGCCTGCACGGTCACGGGACAGACCACCCGGGCCAAGTGCCGACAGGCGGCGCTTGTGGGTCAGACCCGAAAGCGGGTTGTTCTGGTCCATGAACTGCGACAGCTGGGAGGTTCCGAAGAACTCCTTGATGGCTGCCACAACGGGACGGATGTTGATCAGTGTCTGCGGCGTGATGGCCTCGACGTCCTGCGTGGTCATGCGTTCGCGAACGACGCGTTCCATGCGGGAGAGGCCGGTGCGGACCTGGTTCTCGATCAGTTCGCCCACGGCGCGGATGCGACGGTTGCCGAAGTGGTCGATGTCGTCGACGTCGACGCGAAGTTCGTGGTCTTCGCCGTCGCGCTTGCCCATGAGGGTCTTCTCGCCGGCGTGAAGCGCGACGAGGAACTTGATCATGGCGACGATGTCTTCAACGTGCAGGACCGAAGCTTCCTTGTCACCAAGGGAACGGTCGATGCCGAGCTTGCGGTTGATCTTGTAACGGCCAACCTTGGCAAGATCGTAGCGCTTGGCGTTGAAGTACAGGTTGTCCAGCAGGGACTGGGCAGCCTCAACTGTGGGCGGCTCGCCCGGACGCAGCTTGCGGTAGATGTCCAGAAGCGCATCTTCGCGGGTTTCGGTGGCGTCCTTCTCCAGCGTTGCACGCATGGAGTCGTACTGGCCGAACTCTTCCAGGATCTGGCCTTCGGTCCAGCCGAGGGCCTTCAGGAGAACCGTGACCGACTGCTTGCGCTTACGGTCGAGGCGTACGCCGACCTGGTCGCGCTTGTCGATTTCAAGTTCGAACCATGCACCACGGGACGGGATGATCTTCGCAGTGAAGATGTCCTTGTCACTGGTCTTGTCAGCCGTGCGCTCAAAGTAGGCGCCCGGTGAGCGGACCAACTGGGAGACAACAACACGCTCGGTGCCGTTGACGACGAACGTACCCTTCTCAGTCATGAGGGGGAAGTCGCCCATGAACACGGTCTGCTGCTTGATTTCGCCCGTGTTGTTGTTCATGAACTCGGCCTTGACATACAGCGGTGCCGAGTAAGTGGCGTCACGGTCTTTGCATTCGGCCATGGTGTACTTCGGGTCAGCGAACTCCGGTTCGGAGAAGCTCAAGGACATGGTGCCCTGGAAATCCTCGATGGGGGAGATCTCTTCGAAGATGTCGGCAAGTCCGGAGGTGGTGGCGACGCTGAGGTCGCCCTCCTCGACAGCCTTCGCTACCCGCGCCTGCCAGCGTTCGTTTCCGACCAGCCAGTCAAAGCTGTCTGTCTGCAGGGCGAGAAGATTCGGAACGTCAAGCGGTTCGTGAATCTTTGCGAATGAGAGGCGGCGGGTGGCACCATCGGTGCTTGCCGTGTTAGCGGTTTCGTTATTAGAGGTGCTCGAGGCGACCAAGAGGGATCCTTCCACAGACCTTCAGGCGTTTTCAGATCTCCCCCGTTTGCATCCTGCAGAGTGCTCCGCAGAATACTTGTTCCGGTTCCGCTATATGACCCGGACCCAGTCCGCTTATGACAGTGCACGTTTCGGAACGGCACGTCAATGACGCAGCTGAGAGGTAAAGCCCACCGCTATATGAAGGCTGAAGGTTAACAGGGAAGACGCAAATATCTACGATACGGCAAAGTAGCCTTTCTGTCTACCCCAGATCGTCCGTGATTGCAAGCACGGTTGCTGCGGGCACCAATGCCAGCGAAAATTCGCCGAACCGTGAAGGCCGAACTGTCAGAGGAGAGCAGGCAAGGAATGGGATGATCAACGCAGTTGTTGAAGAAGTGGGCTCGAGCGCACTCCGCGATAGCCTTGCTACACCACTCCCGGATCGGAAGAGAGACCATGACCAACTCCGCTGACGACAATGACGTTGTCATCCTTGCTGCTTCCCGCACCCCACAGGGTCGGCTCAACGGACAATTGGCGGGATTCACCGCCGTCGACCTTGGCGCTCATGCCATCACCGCCGCTTTGGCGGCCAGCGGGGTCAAAGCCGAACAGGTGGACGCCGTCATCATGGGCCAGGTGCTTCAGGCCGGCACGGGCCAAAATCCGGCCCGGCAAAGCGCCATCGCCGCCGGTGTTGGTTGGAACATCCCTGCCGTCACCATCAACAAGGTCTGCCTCTCCGGGCTCACCGCCGTCATTGATGCCGCGCGCATGATCCGCAGCGGCGATGCCACGGTGGTCGTCGCCGGAGGCCAGGAATCCATGACCCGGGCACCCCACCTCCTGCCTGGCTCGCGGCAGGGCTGGACCTATGGCGCCATTCAGGCCCTGGACGTTGCTGCCCATGACGGCCTCACGGACGCGTTCGACGGGCAGTCCATGGGTCTGTCCACAGAAACCAAGAACGTGACACTCGGCATTGACCGCAAATCCCAGGATGAAGTAGCGGCTGCTTCCCACCAGCGCGCCGCTGCCGCTATCGCGGACGGAATCTTCGACGTCGAAATCGCCCCGGTAAGCGTCAAGCAGCGCAAGGGAGATCCCGTGGTACTCACCACGGATGAAGGCGTTCGACCCAACACTTCCTTGGAAACCTTGGCGCCGCTCAAGGCCGCTTTCGCCACCGACGGCACCATCACAGCCGGCAACTCCTCTCCCCTGTCCGACGGCGCCTCCGCGTTGGTGCTGACCAGCCGCCGCTTCGCCACGGACAACGGGTTGGACTTCCTGGCCGTCGTGGGAAAGCCCGGCCAGGTAGCCGGCCCCGATAATTCGCTGCACTCCCAACCATCCAACGCTATTGCCCAAGCTCTGAAGCGGGCTGGCTGGACGGCGGAGGACCTGGATTTCATCGAAATCAACGAGGCCTTCGGCTCGGTGGCCGTCCAGTCCCTCAAAGACCTCCGCTACCCACTGGAGAAGTGCAACATCCACGGCGGCGCCATCGCCTTGGGCCACCCCATTGGAGCATCGGGAGCGCGGTTGGCACTGCACGCCGCGCACGAGCTCAAACGCAGGGGAACAGGGAAAGCGGCTGTCTCCCTCTGCGGAGGCGGAGGCCAGGGTGAAGCCCTCCTCTTGTACCGCGACTGATGGCTGAGGGAGTGGCTGCACCCGGGATGGCAGGTGCGGAACGTTTCCTGTCCGACGCCGCGGCGCGCGGACTGGACGTCGACGTCGTCGAGCGCCCGGCTGCCCGCAGCCTCGAAGAGGCCGCCGCAATCCTGGGCATAAGCCCCGCAGACATCGTGAAGTCGCTGGTGGTCAAGCACAAGGATGGCAGCTTCTTGTTCGCGCTGATACCCGGAGATCGGCAAATTTCCTGGCCCAAGCTGCGCGCCCTGCTGGGCGTCAACAAGCTCTCACTCCCCCACGCCGACGTCGCCCTGGCCGCCACCGGCTATGAACGCGGCACCATCACCCCGTTGGGCAGCACCACCCCATGGCCGGTGTACGCCGACGCCACCATCACCGGGCGTCGGATCTCCATGGGTGCCGGCGCGCACGGCCGGAGTGCGTTTGTGGACGCGGACGCACTCACGGCAGCTCTGGGAGCGGTAGTAGCGGACATCAGCGAACCCAACTAAGTCGCAGTTAAGCGCGCTTAGAACCCTCAAAACGCGCTCTGCTGCGACCTACCTGGGTGCTGTGGAACGCAGGAAGCCCCGCCCGGCGAACCGGACGGGGCTTCCACAAAGCAAAACGAGTTACTTTAGGGTAACCGTTGCGCCAGCTTCTTCGAGCTGAGCCTTAGCCTTCTCGGCAGCTTCCTTGGTGGCGCCTTCGAGAACAGCCTTCGGTGCGCTGTCAACCAGGTCCTTGGCTTCCTTGAGGCCGAGGGAGGTGATGGCGCGAACTTCCTTGATCACTGCGATCTTCTTGTCGCCAGCAGCTTCGAGAACGACGTCGAATTCGGTCTTCTCTTCAGCAGCTTCAGCAGCACCGCCGGCAGCGGGGCCAGCAACTGCAACAGCAGCAGCCGTAACTTCGAAGGTCTCTTCGAAGAGCTTGACGAACTCGGAGAGCTCGATGATGGTCAGTTCCTTGAAAGCTTCAATGAGCTCTTCGTTGCTGAGCTTCGCCATGGTGGCGTCCTTCCATTAGTTGGTGCAGGCCCGGACAAATCCGTTCCGTGCACCGGAGTTTGATTGAGGGGAGAACTTAGTTCTCTTCGGTTGCAGCTTCGGCAGCTGCCGGTGCTTCTTCAGCAGCCGGAGCTTCCTCGGATGCAGCCTCTTCAGCCGGAGCTTCTTCAGCGGCCGGTGCAGAAGCGCCGCCCTCTTCTTCAAGCTTGAGGCGCAGAGCGTCGATGATGCGTGCAGCAGCGGATGCGGGAGCCTTGAGGACACCAGCAACACGTGCAAGCTGCAGCTCGCGGGACTCGAGGGCTGCCAGTGCGGCAACTCCTGCTGCGTCCAATGCCTTGCCTTCGAAGACGCCGGTCTTGATAACCAGCTGCTTGTTGGCCTTGGCAAAGTCCGTCAGGCTCTTGGCAGCAGCAACAGCGTCACCCTTGATGAAGGCGATTGCAGTAGGGCCGGCAAGCTGATCGTTGAATGCTTCAACTCCAGCTTCCTTGGCTGCAATGGCACTCAGGGTGTTCTTGACGACCGAGAACTTGGTGTCCTGGCCGAGCGCAACACGCAGTTCCTTGAGCTGTGCAACAGTGAGCCCGCGGTATTCGGTCAGGACAGCCGCGTTCGATTCCTTGAAATCGTTGGTGATCTCTGCAACTGCGGAGATCTTGCTAGGCGTTGTCATAACCCTCCTTCCGGGGAATAAAGCCGGTCTTCCGGGTCCCCGCTCACGAGAGCTAAAACTAAAAACGCCCCGCGCAGATGCACGGGGCTTGGCTCAACACGGTTTTGACCCGTGGAGACTTGCTTCGTTCACCTGCGCCGGCCGCCCTATGTTCAGGGTCCTTCGTCAAGGAATTCACTTTCATCTCACGGGCGCAACTACAGAATTGAGCTGTGCTCGTAAGAGTGGATTCCCATCAACCGACGGTCTTTGGTACTTCAAGGTTACGGGAGAGCGTTCGGCAAACCAAATCGGCCCTGCCTAGTCTGACAACGTTGCTCCCGACAGCCTGCCTGGCAGTTCCTTCTGCCACAGTCCCGTGATGCCCGCAGTGGTGAATCCCAGCTGCTTATTCACGGTCAAGAGGTACCTGTTCTCCGGCGCATTCCAGGTATAGATAACGCGGGCATCCGGGAATTGCTCGCTCAGCCGTTCCATATTGGCAACTTTAATCAACAAGCCGAGCTTATTGCCACGGTGCTCCTGCAGCACCAAGGTGTCGTCTTGGAAAACCACATCCTGGCGGTGGGCAAGGACGCTGATGGTGGTCAGACCCACCAAGCGTCCGGTCTCGATATGCTCGACGGCGGTCACCACCGTGCGTCGGCCCTGCGCCATAGCGGCGTCCTCGGTTTCGCGCAGGACCGCTGCATCGAAAACCATCCCGCTCGCCTCAACTTCAGGTGCGTCTTCGTCCCCTTCGTCACGAACCACCTCGCCGGCGGCGTTCTCCAGCGCGGCCACGGCTTCCAACCAGGGTTCGGGGCACCGGTCCGTCCAGTGGTGCACGGTGTACCGGCCACCGTTGGCTTCTTCGGCTTCAAGCTGCAGATCCCCCACAAGCTTGGAATCCAGGGGCAGCAAGCAGGAACTGAACTGCTCAATATGCTGAAGGGTGTACCCGGCCCGTTTGGCGAAGTCCACTTCCCTGCTGCTCACAGGGACAAATCCAGCGCCGCTGCCCGGGATCAGCTGGTCCTCAGGTATCTCGGTGAGAGACGTTGCCGGATGATTGGTATCCACCAAGGCCATGATGCGGCCCTCAGCCCGGGCGAGCTGCTCGGCAGCCTCCAGCAATTGACGTCCGACGCCCTGGCCCTGGAACTCGGGAAGGATGTCCAAGGTGAACTCTGCCAGATCAAGGTTGTCCGCCAACGGCAAGGCGATATCCACGGTTCCCACAATGACGCCATCCACTTTTGCCACCAGGATGACTTGGCGCTCATAGGGGTCGGACAACTCCAGCAGCTTTTCCATGGGCGTGTAGGCGAGGTCGTCACTCCCCCAGGTTTCCATGCGTACCCGGCGCCCTACTTCTACGGCATCCAGGAAATCAGCGGCGTCGGGGCTGTCCAGGGTGTCGGGCACCCACAGCTGCTCGACGTGAACCGTCTTCGCCTCTTCTACAGTCATTCCAGCCGTTTCTGCCATTCGCCGTCATAGCCGGAAGGCTTGAACCCCAAGGCGATATTTATGGCCAGCATATGCCGGTTCTCATTGGCGTTCCACGTCATCACAGACGTGGCGGCAGGCCATAGCTCCTGAACACGGCGAAGGTTGGCGATCTTGACCAACATGCCAAGGCTATGTCCGCGGTGTTCAGGAGCAACTAAGGTGTCCTCCTGGTAGACCATGCCCGGGGTAGCATCGCGGTGGGTGAGGGTGGTGTACGCCGCTAAGTCCCCTGTGGCGTCGTGGCGTGCAACTGAAACCGTGGAAGCGACACCGCCTGCCAGCCACGTGGATTCCTCGAGGCGGACGCGGTCGGCATCCCATTCCTCGCCCTCCCAACCCAGTCCTGCGATGGGCACCTCGGTGCTCATGAGGCTTTTCAGCTTGGCAAATACGTCTACGAGTTCATCAGGGCAACGGTCCTGCCATCCGATTAAGCTGTAGCCGGCTGCCCTCTGCGTTGCCTGCGCTTCAAGATCCTGCAGCAGCCTTTCCCCTACCGGGAGGGCCAGAGTGCTGTTGGTTTCAACCTGCTCCAGGGAATACCCGTGGTGAACGGCAAAACGCGTTGAGGCGGTGTCCATCGGGACGCCACCCGTGCCGGACTTCGCCTCCAGCAACTCACCACCAGGGATTAGCAGCCCAAGAGGTTCCGCGCAAAACGCGTCAAAGGAGGTGCGGCCCCTCTCGCGGGCAACCCGTTCCAGTACCAGGAGGATTTCCGACCCGATGCCGCGCCGACGACAGCCGGCGTCCACCAGGACGTCCACACCCGCCGTCGTCGTGTTCTCGCTTAAGGGCAACGTCAGTGTGCCCCTGCCAACCACAGTTCCGTCGAGGCGAGCCAGGAATACGTGGCGCTCTTCGTATTCATTGCCCCGCCAGAAGAGGACTGCCTCGGCCAGGGTGGAGCACCGGTCGAGGTTGCCCCAAAGATCCATATGGTGGGCAACGTCCAGATCATGGAAGGCACGGAAGTCGGGCGCCCCGCTCGCGTCGGTGCTTGACGGGACCGGAATCCGTTCAACGGACAACCCGGCAAGGGCGTGAAAGTTCGACGACGACACGAACCACAGCCTACGGCGCACCACCGGCGGTGAACAGGTAGCAAGACAAGAAAAAGGACCGCCCGGCAATGCCGGACGGTCCTTTTATCAGAGCAAGTGCTCGCGAAGCTTACGCGTCGACGAGGACCTTGGTGACGTTCGGGTCAACGGTGATGCCCGGACCGAACGTGGTGGCAACGGTAGCCTTCTGGATGTAGCGGCCCTTGGAAGCGGACGGCTTCAGACGAAGCACCTCTTCCAGTGCAGCTGCGTAGTTCTCAGCCAGCTTGTTGACGTCGAAAGACACCTTGCCAATGATGAAGTGCAGGTTGGAGTGCTTGTCGACGCGGAAGTCGATCTTGCCACCCTTGATGTCGTTGACAGCCTTGGTGACATCCGGGGTAACCGTACCGGTCTTCGGGTTCGGCATCAGGTTACGCGGACCGAGGACCTTACCCAAGCGGCCAACCTTGCCCATGAGGTCAGGGGTAGCCACTGCGGCATCGAAGTCGGTCCAGCCGGCTGCGATCTTTTCGATCAGGTCGTCGGAACCAACGAAGTCGGCGCCGGCAGCGATTGCTGCTTCAGCCTTGTCGCCGGTCGCGAAAACGAGGACGCGGGCGGTCTTACCGGTGCCGTGGGGCAGGTTGACGGTGCCACGAACCATCTGGTCAGCCTTACGCGGGTCAACGCCCAGGCGGAAAGCGACCTCAACGGTTGCGTCGAACTTGGAAGGGTTGGTGTCCTTCGCGAGGGTGATGGCCTCGACCGGGGCGTAGACCTTGTCTGCCTCGATCTTGGCTACGGCTGCCTCATATGCTTTGCTGCGCTTTGCCATGCTGCTATTTCTCCTTGTGCAGTTGTGGTCTGCGGACCGCGCTGGGCCCTGCCACAAGCCGCGGATCCGGCAAGGATCCTGCGACATTTCAATGTTTCAGATGCCGGTTGCCCGGCGGGTGAAGGCCACAAGGGCCTTCGAAGGTTACTAGCCTTCTACGGTGATGCCCATGGAGCGGGCGGTGCCGGCGATGATCAGGGCGGCAGCCTTGATGTCGTTGGCGTTGAGGTCTTCCATCTTGGTGGAAGCAATTTCCTCAACCTGTGCCTGGGTCAGCTTGGCAACCTTGACGGTGTGCGGGGTAGCCGAACCCTTGGCAACGCCTGCAGCCTTCTTGATGAGCTCTGCAGCCGGCGGGGTCTTGGTGATGAAGGTGAAGGAACGGTCCTCGTAGACCGTGATTTCAACCGGGATAACGTTTCCGCGCTGGGATTCCGTTGCAGCGTTGTACGCCTTGCAGAATTCCATGATGTTGACACCGTGCTGGCCAAGCGCAGGACCGATCGGCGGAGCCGGGTTAGCGGCACCTGCCTGGATCTGCAGCTTGATGAGGCCGGTGACCTTCTTCTTGGGAGCCAATGTAGGGTCCTTCTCTCAATAGCTTCCTGGGACACAGGAGCGCGTCCCAGGTTGGTGGCCGCCATGGCGAGGCGGCCGGCCGCTCCCGAACTGCTAAGCAGGCAGGGCTGGAGCGAAATTTTGGATTCAGCTAGATCTTGGTGACCTGGTTGAACGCGAGCGTAACCGGGGTTTCGCGCTCGAAGATCGAGACCAGAACCACCAGGGTCTGGGACTCGGGCTTGATCTCGGAGATCGTAGCCGGGAGGGTCTCGAACGGACCTTCCTTGACGATGACCGACTCGCCGACCTCGAAGTCGACAGCCACGGGAGCCTGGTTCTGCTTGTTGACGGGCTTGCCCTGCTCTGCCTGCTCTTCTTCGAAGACGGGGGCGAGCATGGAGAAGACCTCATCGAGCCGCAGCGGGACAGGGTTGTGGGCGTTACCCACGAAGCCGGTGACACCCGGAGTGTGACGAACGGCGCCCCAGGAAGCGTCAGTCAGGTCCATGCGAACCAGAACGTAGCCGGGAATGCGCACGCGGTTGATGACCTTGCGCTGCGCGTTCTTGATCTCGACGACCTCTTCCATGGGGACCTGGATCTCGAAGATGTAATCTTCCATGTCCAAGGTCTGGATGCGGGTCTCAAGGTTTGCCTTCACGCGGTTCTCGTAACCGGCGTAGGAGTGGATGACGTACCAGTCACCTTCCTGGCGGCGCAGCTTGGCCTTGAACTCTTCGGCCGGATCAGCCGGCGCTGCTGCAGCAGCAACTGCCAGGTCGTCGCCGTCGGACTCTTCCGAAGCGTCGTCTTCATCGGCAACATCACCGGACGCGTCGTCAGACTCGGCGTCTACGTCAGCTTCGAAATCCTCTACGGAATCGTCGGCGTCGGCAGATTCGGGCGCAGCAGAATCGACCTCGGACTCTTCCACGACAATTGCCGTGGCGTCGGCTGAGTCCTCGGCGGATTCGCCCAGCTCAGTCTCGTTTACCTCGAGCTCCTGCTCAGACACTTGGTCTCCTGCTTCCTCATTGCCTAACATGCCTATTTAAATGGCTCAATTCCGCAAACCCCGCAAAACCCTTGAATCACTAAGGAATTTCGCACAGTTTGCGGACAGATCCGTCTAGCGGTCCGTAGCGCCTGACCCACCGAAGACCCAGCTGACTCCCGTGCCGAAAGCCAGGTCCAGCAGGGTAACGATGAGCATCATGATGGCCACGAACACCAGCACCACGAGCGTGTAGTTGATCAGTTCCTTGCGGGTTGGAGCAACGACCTTCTTCAGTTCACCAATAACCTGGCGGACGAAGAGTGCAATTCGGGCGAAGAAGCCGCGGTCGGCTTTCTTGGCGGGACGGCCCTTCGAGCTGCTGGCAGCTGTTTCGGTCACCTGGTCCTCACTCACCTTGCAAAGTCGTTGACCCGACTCTGATCAGAGCCATGGTTGCTGCGCGTGCCCCGGCGTTTCCGCCGGAACAGCTTGCGCAGGGCAGACAGGACTCGAACCTGCAACCTGCGGTTTTGGAGACCGCTGCGCTACCAATTGCGCCACTACCCTATGGATCGAATCCATGTTTCAGGCCGCACTTCAGCCTGTGGTGCTTTTCAACACCGGTGAACCAGTCTACGCAAGAATTTCGCGATAGTCGAACCGGACTGATTCCGGACCTCCCAGCCCTAAAAGCCTGTGACCAGCATTATCAGTCACAAAGTTCTGCAGGCACCCGGGAGCTCCGCAGAACAGCATAAGGTAGTTTACGTCGAATCCCATCATCCAGCCCACGAGCTGCCTGCGAAGAACGGTACATAGATGTCTGCCGGAACAACTACCGCCCGCATTTCACAGCGAATCTCCGCCATTGCCGAGTCCGCCACCCTTGCCGTTGACGCCAAGGCCAAGGCACTGAAGGCCGCGGGACGTCCCGTGATCGGTTTCGGTGCCGGCGAACCCGATTTTCCTACCCCTGACTACATCGTTCAGGCCGCGATTGAGGCAGCCAGCCAGCCGAAGTACCACCGCTACTCCCCCGCGGGCGGTCTCCCCGAGCTGAAGAAGGCCATCGCAGAGAAAACCCTGCGGGACTCCGGCTACACGGTTGACCCGTCCCAGGTCCTGGTGACCAATGGCGGCAAGCAGGCCGTTTACAACACGTTCGCAACCTTGGTTGATCCGGGCGACGAAGTCATCATCCCTACCCCCTTCTGGACCACGTACCCGGAGGCCATCCGCCTTGCTGGCGGCGTGCCGGTTGAGGTCTTCGCCGGTCCCGAACAGGGCTACCTGGTAACTGTCGAGCAGCTTGAGGCTGCGGTGACGGACAAGACCAAGATCCTGTTGTTCGTTTCCCCCTCCAACCCCACCGGCGCCGTGTACAGCCCGGAACAGGTTGCCGAGATCGGCAAGTGGGCAGCGTCCAAGGGCCTTTGGGTTGTTACCGACGAAATCTACGAGCACCTGACCTACGACGGCGTGGAATTCACCTCCATCGCCACTGCCGCGCCGGAACTGGGCGACAAAGTGGTCATCCTCAACGGTGTGGCCAAGACCTACGCCATGACCGGTTGGCGCGTGGGATGGATGATCGGCCCTGCCGATGTCATCAAGGCGGCCACCAACCTTCAGTCGCACGCGACGTCCAACGTCTCCAACATCATGCAGATTGCCGCTGCCGCTGCGCTCACGGGCCCGCTGACCGCCGTCGACGAGATGAAGGTGGCCTTCGACCGCCGCCGCAAGGCGATCGTGGCCGGCCTGAACGCGATCGAAGGCGTTGAATGCCCGACGCCGACCGGCGCCTTCTACGTCTACGCGGACGTCCGCGGCCTGCTGGGTAAGGAATTCGAGACCTCCAACGGTCCCGTCCGTCCGGAGACTTCCGCTGAACTCGCGACGCTCATCCTCGACGAGGTTGAGGTTGCCGTGGTTCCGGGCGAGGCATTCGGTCCCTCCGGCTACGTACGGTTGTCCTACGCACTCGGCGATGAGGATCTGGCAGAAGGTGTCCGTCGCATCCAGGAGTTCCTGGGCAAGGCCAAGTAGGAATCAGCCAACGAAAACGCTCTTCCGCCGTGACAGGTGGAAGAGCGTTTTCGTTTAAGGCGCGGGATGTGAGAGAGCGTCCGGTTTAGGCCCGAGAGATGTGATAGAGCGTCAGAGGAGACGGCGCTCTGCAGCCCACTTGGTGAGTTCGTGGCGGCTGGAAAGCTGGAGTTTGCGCAGCACGGCCGAGACGTGGGTTTCCACCGTTTTGATGGAGATGAACAGCTCCTTGGCGACCTCCTTGTAGCTGTACCCGCGGGCGATGAGCCGCATGACTTCGAGTTCGCGGGCGGAAAGCTTGTCCAGTTCGTCGTCCGCGATGTCCGCCGGCGCAGTCCCGAAGGCATCGAGCACGAAGCCTGCAAGCCTTGGCGAGAACACGGCATCGCCATCGGCCACCCGGATCACGGCGTCGGAAATCTCCTTGCCGGAGATGGTCTTGGTGACGTAGCCCCGGGCGCCGGCACGGATCACGGAGACCACGTCCTCGGCGGCATCGGAGACACTGAGCGCCAGAAAGCTGGTGGTGGCGAGCAACGACATGGACCCCGCAATGACTTCACGTCCGCCACCACCCAGACCGCCGGGAAGGTGCACATCCAACAGCACTACTTCGGGGCGGATCTCGGCTATGACAGCGATGGCCTGTTCCACGGTTCCGGCTTCGCCCACAACGTCGATGCGTTCGTCGAGGTCGGCCTTCAATCCGGAGCGGAATATGGTGTGATCGTCCACGATGACCACGCGTACCCTGCGTCCAACGCCGTTTTCAGAGCTGTTGTTCATTGCTTGGCTTCTCCATTCCGCTGTTCACCGTTTCGCGCATCAGCATTCCGTTGCTCGCCGGTGTCCGGATTTGCTGACGGGAGGGACAAACGAACTTCCGTTCCATCACTGCTGCTGTTGATGACCGCTGTACCGCCGTGCCGCTTCATCCGGCCAATGATCGATTCCTTGACGCCCAGCCTGTCGTCCGGAACAGCGTCGAGGTCAAAGCCCGGGCCGCGGTCCTTGATGAAAATCTCGGTACTGCAGGCATTGCTCTCCAAGTACACGGATACTGTTCCGCCGCCGTGCCTTGCGGCATTGAGCATGGCTTCCCTTGCGGCCTGGACCAGGGCTTCATGCCGGTCCGTCATCTCGGTATCTCCCACTGTCACCACCTCAACCGCGTGGCCGTGGGAGTCTTCCACTTCCGCGGCCACGGACTTGATCCGGTCAGCGAGGAGGCCAGACTCCTTGGCGGGGTCGCTGAACAGCCAGGACCGGAGCTCGCGTTCCTGGGCCCTTGCAAGCCGCACCACGTCCTGCTCGGAACCTGCACGCCGCTGGATGAGCGCCAAGGTTTGAAGTACGGAGTCGTGCAGGTGGGCAGCGATCTCTGCGCGCTCGGTTTCGCGGACGCGGCCGGCGCGTTCGGCCTCGAGGTCCTTCCAGAACTTCAGGCCCCACGGCAGCAGTACCAAGGCAACTCCGCCGAGGACAGCGACGGAAGCCAGTAGTGCCAGCCAAGTCTGCTCCCAGGATCCAGACCCGGAAACCATCACCAGGACGCCGGCCACCACCAAGGCCAACCCCGCTGCCAGGCGGGTCCATCCACCTGCTTGATCGGCCTTCGTCTTGTCCACCAACCCGGCTCGCCGGGTCTCATCCAGTTGCATCCAGGCGATGGCAGCACCACCCAGGATGGCGGCTGCCGGAATGAGCGTGCCCAAAGGGACATCAACGCCCAACTGGCGTGCAATCAAGATCGCGGCCACCAGGAGCAGTGCCGCTCCGAGCAGGATTTCCTTGCCGTAGTGGATCTTGCGGAACGAGAACCACGTCGCCAGCGTGCTTTCGTTGCTGCCACCTGCAGTGCCCGAACGGGGCGGGCCCGCAAGCTGACCGGCTAAAGCGTCCGCGCCGATCAATGAATCAGTAGCCGGCAAAGGACCGCTGCCGGGCAAAGACACACCGGGCAAAGGGGTGCCGGGCATGGTCCCCGCAGTAGGGCTATAAGCCGTACCAGGAACAGGAGGGCCGGCCTGGACGGAACCGGATACCGGTGGTGCGCCGAACCCCGCCGGCGACGCGCCGGCGTCGTACGTTTTTGGTGCCACGGAAGGGGCGGGGGCGGAGACGGACGGAGGCGCCAGGCTCACCGCAGGAGCAATGGGCGACGCCGGACGGCGGGCGTTGCGCTTGGCGTTTTCATCCGCGGTGGGAACCATGGTCCACAACCATGCGTAGAAGGCCACGCCTGCTCCGCCGGCGAAACAGGCAAGGATCATGCCAAGCCGGACCAAGTTGACGGGCCAGCCCAAATGGTCGGCGAGTCCGCTGCAGACGCCCGCGATCATGCGGTCGCTGCTGCGGACCAGCGTGGGGCGTTGTACAGCGGTTGTCATATACCAATCCAAACACGGATCAGAGTGCCCCGGACGGGAAACCGGCGTTGTTCGGGGGTCCCTCAGGGATCATTCAGGGTATCCCCCAGTAGAGGGCGGGGTGGTCTGGGCGGCAGGATCGAAGTATGAACGCGAACAGCATGAACCCAGAGGAACCCGGAACGCCAAGCACGGCCAGCGGATCCGGCTCCAGCGCCCACACCGGCGCTTCCACCGGCGCCACCGGTGCCACGTCCGGGACGCCTTCGGGAACACCTGGAGAGGCCGGGACTTCCGCGGGAACCGGTCCCACCGGGGGCAACTACCCGCCCACCGGCACCGCTCCGGCAACCTCCCAGCAGAACTTCTTCGACTGGATCCGCAATCAAGGCATCCGCCGGGGACCGGACCGTTGGATTGGCGGCGTCGCAAGCGGTGTGGCCCACCGATTCGGCATCGACCCCCTGATCGTGCGGGGCATCTTCATTGTCCTGGCACTCTTTGCAGGCGTCGGCGTGCTGCTTTACGGCATTGCCTGGGCGCTCCTGCCCGAGCCTGACGGCCGGATCCACGTACAGGAAGCCGCCGCGGGCCGTTGGTCAGGGGGTATGACCGGCGCATTGATCACCACCATCATCGGCCTGCCGAGCCTTGGCCGCGGATTCTGGGGCTGGGGCTGGGATGGTATGCCCGGCCTGTTCTGGACCCTCTTCTGGATGGGCGGAGTCTTCTACCTCATCTACTTCCTGGTCCAACGCAACAAAACCTCAAAAGGAGCACCGACCGTGGGTCAACAAAATTACTCCTCAACGCCCTATGCCGCGGCTCCCGGCGGCACGGGTTACGGTACGCCCACGCAGTTCGCGTCCAGCACAACCACCGGCTCCACAACCACCGGAACCAATACCGGCGTACCCGTATACGGCGCGCCCGGCAGGTCAGGTGCCACACCGTCCGGGCCCTCCGGGTCCGTGCCCTCGCCGTCCGGGCCTTCCGGCCCTCGCCCTCCTTACGGACCAACTCCCCCGCAACAATGGCAGCCTAAACCCGCCGCTCCTAAGCACAAGGGTCCAGGAGCTGCAATCGTCTCAGTCTCAGCCGGTGCAGCCCTCCTTGCCGGCGGCACGCTGAAAGCGCTCGACGCCGGAAATGTCATTGAACTGGGTAACTCGGGTAACGCCGTGGTGTGGGCTACCGGCGCAGCCGTACTTGGCTTGGGCATCCTCATTGCAGGACTTCGCGGACGGACCTCGGGCTTCCTTGGCTTCCTCGCCGTGGCGGCCCTGATCACTGGCGGAATCTTCAACGTGGTCCCCAGAGACGGCGACCGCTTCACCTTCCACGACGTGAACTGGGCACCCACCAGCATTGAACAAGCACGGCTCGGCATTGACGTCACGGGGGCGCAGGGGCGGGTGGACTTGAGCGAGATCGCCCTAACGCCTCCGCTGATCTCCGAGGTACTCATTCCGGTTGACGCCACCGCCAGCAATGTCACGGTCATCATCCCCGACGATGTTCCTGTTGAGGTCAGGGCCGATATGACGTTCGGCAACCTCAACGAACGTGGCACAGACCGCGGTGGGCGCCTCCAGGACGAGAGGACGCTCTACAACACTGAAAAGCCGGGAGCCAACCTCGTGGTGGAAATTGACGGCACGTTCAGCAACGTGACCATCCAGGAAGGAAACTGACATGAACACCAACGAGCCAGGCAAAGCACGCGACGCGCAGCCGACTGAGCCTGCGCAGCCAACAGAACCGCTGCCCAGGGAGCAACGTTCGGCGGAAACCCGCCCCACGGAAGCCCTCCCCCGCGAAACCCGCCCCACGGAAGCCCTCCCCAAGCCGAGCCTCAAGCCAATCCCGCTCACCCCGCCGTTGGAGCCCAGCTTCGCAGTACAGCACACTGACGACGACGAACCCCGCCAGGCGCGGATAGGAACTGTGGTGTGGGGGTTGATTGTGATCGCCCTCGCGGCCTTGATCGTCATCTCTACGCTCGGATGGGTCACTCTGAACGGCACGTACGTGCTGATCGGTTTGATGATCGGTGCCGGTGCGGCACTGGTGGTCGGTGGGCTCCTGGCAGCCCGCAAGGGTTCCGGCACACCGAAGAGTCCGGCCAAGTGACCGCACGCAGCAACGTGACAAAGCAACCACAACAGGGAAGGCTGTAGCCATGGACAAGTTCTTCAGCATCGTCAGGGGCTTCGGCCTGAAGCGTGGACCGCAACGATGGCTGGGTGGCGTCTGCGGAGGAATCGCAGCAAAGCTCCGGGTAGACGTCGCGTACGTTCGGGTGGCTTTCCTGCTTTTCTGCCTGCTGCCCGGGCCGGCATTCGTGGTCTACATCCTGGGCTGGCTCCTCCTGCCGGACCAGAACAACAAGATCGCGCTCGAATCCTTCATCAGCCAACGTTCCCGGTAGTTTTCGTTTACAGCGGCCGAAGAACACGAAACGCCCTGCCGGCCGGCGGGGCGTTTCGCTGTTTTCGGCCAGGTTTCCAATACCGCACGGCCAGGGTCAAAAGTAACCGTTTGTGTCCCACCCCACATGCGCGTCTACAATCATGGGGAGCTCAGCGTGGCGCTCTGCACGTATTCCTCCAAGCCATGAGTGAGCAAACATGAAAATTGGCATTCTTACCAGCGGTGGCGATTGCCCCGGCCTCAACGCAGTGATCCGCGGAGCAGTCCTCAAGGGCATCGCAATCCACGGCCAGGAGTTTGTTGGCTTCCGCGACGGCTGGCGTGGTGTGGTTGAAGGTGATGTCATCGACATCCCCCGCACCATGGTCCGCGGTATTGCCAAGCAGGGCGGCACCATTCTGGGCACCTCCCGCACCAACCCGTTCGAAAACGGTGGAGGCCCCGACGTCATCAAAGCCCACATGGAACGCCTGGGCATTGACGCGATCATCGCCATCGGCGGCGAGGGCACCCTGGCAGCTGCCAAGCGGCTTACCGACGCCGGCCTGAAAATCGTCGGAGTCCCCAAGACCGTGGACAACGACCTCGATGCCACCGACTACACGTTCGGGTTCGATACCGCCGTCCAGATTGCCACTGAGGCCATCGACCGGCTCCGCACCACCGGCGAATCCCACCACCGTTGCATGATTGCCGAAGTGATGGGACGCCACGTCGGCTGGATCGCACTGCACGCCGGTATGGCTGCCGGCGCACACGCCATCCTGATCCCCGAGCAGAAGGCCAGCATCGAGCAGATCACCGAATGGGTCCAGGAAGCCCACGACCGTGGCCGTGCGCCGCTGGTGGTGGTTGCTGAGGGCTTCGTCCCTGATCACATGGAGTCCCCGCACTCCGAGCGCGGCCTGGACACGTTCGGCCGTCCCCGCCTGGGCGGCATCGCTGACCAGTTGGCACCGGAGATCGAGGCCCGCACCGGCATCGAAACCCGGGCCACGATCCTCGGCCACATCCAGCGTGGTGGCGTTCCTACCGCCTACGACCGCGTTCTGGCGACGCGCCTGGGCATGGCCGCCATCGACTCCGTGGTGGAAGGCCGCTGGGGCACCATGGTGGCTCTGAAGGGCACAGACATTTCCCATGTGGGCTTCGAGGAAGCCTTGGGCAAGCTCAAGACCGTGCCACAACACCGCTACGACGAAGCGTCTGTGCTGTTCGGCTAGTCGGCTAGGCTGAATCCATGACCTTAGAGCCCACGTCCGCTGCCATCATCCAGCTGGCGTGGGCTCGTCGTTTGGGGCTCGACGACGACGCTTTCGCCAACGCAGCTGCCCGGCTCACCACTTCCGCGGCGGACCCAGGCGACCTTGGCAACCGCATTACCCGTGTGGATGACGCAGCGCGGTCGCTGGTTTTCCTTCGCCTGTTTGGCGTCTCGGCGCTAGTGGGACCGCAGTGGGCCCTTGATGCAGCGGCAGCCATCCCCGATACCGAACTGGCCCAGCACGTAACGCTGTTGACCATCACTCGCTCGCACGGCGGACACGGGCTTGGATCCTCCGCATTGTTCTTTGCAGACGATCTCCCGCTTCAGCAACCATCCGAAGAACTGACGGTTTCGCAAGGCAACCCCGAGGCCATCAGCCTTGAGGGCTTGTGTCCCCCGGATGACGTCAACGAGGTTGGCCTTCAAGGGCTCGAACATCGCTTCACCATCATGCATCCCGAGGAAGATCAGCCCACGCCGGTGGCCTGCGGTGCCTATTCCGAGTGGGAGGGCATTCTGGCCAATATGGGCGTGCTGGTTGCACCTCCCTGGCGGCGGCGAGGCTTGGGCACCCTGGCCGCTTCCATCGCTGCACATGAAGCACTTGCCTCCGGCCTGACTCTCCAGTGGAAGGCCGATGTCAGTAACACCGGTGCGCTGGCGATGGCCCGCAGCCTGGGATTTGCCACGGGCGGGCTCCACGCCAGCGTCATCCTCGGCTGACACAGAACTGAACTGGCCCGGCTTTGAACCCGGAAGGGATTGATCCTGCCCTACAACAGCTCAGGACCACCCCAAAAGTGGGCTGGTCCTGCGCTGTTGTCCGGAAAATGTCAGCGCTACTTGCCCACTGTTTCCTGAACGGCCGGTACCTCGGGGGCCTTTCCGCCCCAGCCTTGCACCGACTTGGGCTTGCCAAAGAACAGTGCCATCACCGCTCCCAGAAGAATCGCACAGGCGGGCAACAGGATGGACTGGCTCATCGCCGTCGAGAATCCCGCGTGCAGCGCCTCCGGCAACACTCCGGTCATGGAGGCTTCACCCGCAGGAGCTCCGGCTGGAGCCGCAGGCAGTTCTGCCGCGAGCCGAGACTGAATGAGGGCAGCAATGGCAGCCGAACCCAACACAGCACCGATCTGGCGTGTGGTGTTGAAAACGCCGGAACCGGCCCCTGCCTGGCGTGGTTCCAGGTTGCGGGTGGTCGCGTTGGACACCGGACCCCAGATGAAGGCGTTGGCAACGCCCTGCAATGCGCTGGGCAGCAGGAACATCCAGATAGGAGTGTCCGGGCCCAGCAGGGACGCGGTCCAGAACAATGCTCCGGAAAGGCAGACGAGGCCGAAGGATGCGAACCAGCGCGGGTTTGCGCGGTCTATGAGCTTGCCGACGAACGGAGCGAGCGCACCCGAAATAACAGCCATGGGAATCATCAGCAAGGCAGACTGCGTTGGCGTCAGGCCCCGCACCGTTTGGTAGTAGAAAATGGTGGGCAGCGGGAAGGCTGTCACCGTGAAGCCCACGGCCATGATGGTGCTGTTTCCCAGGGAGAAATTGCGGTCTTTGAACAGGCCAAGCGGCAGCAGTGGTTCCCCTCCACGGCGTTCAAGAAGCCACTGCCAGGCGACAAACAGAACCAGGACTACAAGTCCGGTAATGATCAAACCCCACACCGAAACGAACCCGGTAACCGTTCCCCACTTGTAGGTTTGGCCCTCTTGGATGCCAAACACCAGCAAGAACATACCGACGGCGGACAGCACCACGCCCACGACGTCGAACGTGTGGGTGTGAGTGCTCAGTTTCGGCACGAAACGCGTGACAAGGATAAAGGCCACGATGCCGATGGGGACGTTGACGAAGAAGATCCACTCCCAGCCAAGGCTGTCCACCAGCAGACCACCAAGGATGGGGCCGATCAGTACTGCCATTCCTGCCGTAGCTCCCCACAGCCCCATGGCTGCGCCGCGGCGGTCCGGCGGGAAGATTCGCGTAATCACGGCCATGGTCTGAGGCGTCATCATGGCGGCACCGAAGCCTTGGACGGCGCGCGCAGCGATCAACATGGTGATGTCGCCGGAGAGCCCGCACCAGAGGGAAGCGAGGGTAAAGACCACCAGGCCGATCAGGTAAAGGTTCTTGGGGCCGAACCGATCACCCAGCCTGCCCGTGATCAACAGGGGCACGGCATAGGCCAGCAAGTAGGCGCTGGTAACCCAAATGACGGCGTTGATATCCGTGTTGAGGCCCTCCATGATCCGCGGGTTCGCGACCGACACAATGGTGGTGTCGATGAGGATCATGAAGAAACCCACCACGAGTGACCACAGCGCGGGCCACGGCTTAGCTACGTTTTCCAAGGGATTCCTTTGGTTTGCTTATAAGTTCGGTTGGAGCCGGTTGGGGTTCATCCCAGGGCAGGCGCCCGTTGCCCAACTCCTCAAGGAGGCCGCGGATCCACGCGATCTCCGTTCGGCGCATTGCCTGTTGGTACGTGATGTCGATCCAGTATTTACGGGCCAGTCCCTTGCCCGTCACGGTGGCTTCGGCGTGGACGAGGAAGTCGAGATCGGCATTCAGTGCAACAACCCGCTCCTCCAACAGCCCCATCACCACCTCCGCGGGAAGGTGGTGGGCCTCGGCGATTGCGTGAGGGAAGACGGGGTATTCATTCACAGGGGTGGACAGCATGGCCTGCAGACGGGCATCGAGGGCAACATGTCCGGCTGAAGTGATCCGGTAGGTGGTCCGTTCCGGGCGGTTCCCTTCGCGTTCGGTTCCCGTAGCCTCGATGAGCCGGCTTTCCTCGAGCCGGCCCATGGCGTGATACAGGGTCCCGGGGCGCACTTTTACAAGGCGGTCCTCATGACGGGCCATCAGCAACTGGTACATCTCGTAAGGATGCATGGGCCCCTCCGCCAAAAGGGCCAGCGCGGCTACCCCCAGTGGGGTCAAAGCAGCGGCCTTGGGCATAACAACCCCTTTCCGGATCAAATACTCCGCAACAACTATTCCACGTGGAGTATAGGGATGCAAAGGAGCCCGGAAACACAGAAAGCCCAGCCGCCAGGCGGCTGGGCTTTCCAAGCACTAGTTGCGTTAGTCCAGCAGGGCCTGAATCTCTGACCTGGCGAACATTGTGGCGGCATCGCGCGCGGAGGGAGTTCCGGCGTCGGGATCTGCTCCAGCATCCAGCAGCACCCGGGCGACGCCGGTGTATCCCTTGAAGACCGCCCCGGCCAGCGGAGTCTGTCCGCGATCGTTGGCGGCATTGACGTCGGCACCGTGATGGAGGATGAGCTGTACGGCTTCCTCGTGCCCGTGATACGCGGCCAGCATCAGGAGGGAGTCGCCGGCGGCGTTGGTCAGGGTGGCAGGAGCACCGGCGCTCAAGTAGCCTCGCAGCAGTTCGGTGTCCCCTTCGCGGGCAGCATCGAACAGGGCGTGGGCCAGGGCCAACGTTTCGTCGTCGGGGCCTGTAGCTTGGCTCATCTGTGGGGTCCCTTCAGGAATCCGGTCTGGCGCCCGACAACCTGGCCGGCGTCGGGGGCGACGATCACTTCCTGGGCTGCGATGTAAGGTTCTTCACCGTCCATCACCGTCAGGGTTTCCTCCGCCGATACGGACCGCTTGATCACGGCCAAAGCAACGGGTCCCATTTCAAAGTGCTGCGCCACCGATGTCAGAGTACCCACCTTGCGCTCCCCGACAAATACAACACTGCCAACGGCTGGCAGTGTGTGCTGTGAGCCATCAAGCTGCAGGAACACGAGGCGCCGCGGCGGGTGGCCCAGGTTGTGGACACGAGCAATGGTTTCCTGGCCCTTGTAGCAGCCCTTGTTCAGGTGTACTGAGGTCCTCAAAAGGTCCAGTTCGTGGGGAATCGTCTTCTCGTCTGTCTCGGCACCGAGGCGGGGCCGCCAAGCAGCAATCCGCAGGGCATCCGCTGCCATGGCGCCTGCCAACGGAAGGCCCTCCACGGATTGCTCCAGTTGGGCCGCCGGGACAAGGTACTCGAACCAAGGGCGCTCGAGCCCGGGATGCGATTCCTCGGGAACGATGCTGTAGGCGTAGCCGCCGGGGCTTACGTGCGGCCAGGGATCCTCCCACACCAAGCGCCCGGTCAGTTGCTCCTGCGGTTTGGTGGCACCCACCACGGCCCACTGCTCAGAGACGTCCTCAATGTCGACGCGGAGCATGAACTTCATCCTGTTCAGCCATTCAGCCAATGGCCCTGCCTCGGCAGTCTCCACGATCAGCCATGTGGTGGTGCCATCGTCAATGACGCGGGCATCGAACTCGATGCGGCCCTGAACGCTGAGCAGCAACAGTTCGCTGGCAACGCCGGGCTGAAGGTTGGTGACCTGTTGGGACGAGAGCGTGTTGAGCCAGCTGAGCCGGTCCGGGCCAGTCACGGTCACCACGCCACGGTGCGAAAGATCGACGACGGCGGTTCCGATTGCCAGGGCGCGCTGCTCACGCAGCGGTTCGCCATAGTGAGCGGCGACGCCGGCGTCCAGGCCGGTGTCCTCGACGGCGCCGGGGCGCGACAACAGAGGGCTCTTGTAAGTCATATGTAGTAGAAGTCCTTGCGACTCAGCGGTATTCCGGTATCAGCGGTATTCCGGGTTTTCGAAATCAAATCGGGTGCCCGCTTTCCATTCCTCCGGCAAGTTGCCGTAGGCCGGAATGCCCCCGGCATCGCGCAGGAGCTTGGCCATGTGGAGGAGGTTCCACGTCATGAAGGTGGTGTTCCTGTTAGTAAAATCACTCTCCGGCCCACCCGATCCTTCGTCCAGATAGCTGGGACCCGGACCCACAGGACCGATCCACCCGGCGTCGGCCTGGGGAGGAATGGTGAAGCCGATGTGCTGCAGGCTGTACAGCACATTCATGGAACAGTGCTTGATGCCGTCCTCGTTGCCAGTGATGAGGCAACCGCCCACCTTGGGGTAGAACGCCCATTGGCCCTTGCTGGTCAACTCGCCCGAATGGGCGTATAACCGCTCGATGAGCTTCTTGGTTTGGGACGAGTTGTCGCCCAGCCAGATAGGCCCGGCGACCACGACAATATCGGCGTCGCGGACGTCACGGTAGATCTCCGGCCATTCATCGGTCTTCCATCCGTGCTCGCGCATATCCGGATACACACCGCTGGCGATGTCGTGGTCCACTGTCCGGAAGAGCCGGGTTGTGACGCCCTGCTTCTCCATGATGTCCCGGCTGATTTTGATCAGGCCATCAGTGTTGCTGAGCTGCGGCGAAGGTTTCAGGGTGCCATTGAAGAAGACGGCCTTAAGGCCCTCATAACCTTCCGGCTTGAGGTGGGTGTTCACTTTCTGCTCCTTCTGCTGGCTGCTTGCTTGCTGCGTGCTGGAACGTACGGTGAGGCCTCGGGTCAGGAAACCTTGTTGAGGAATGCCGAGGCGTGCGCTTCAAGGGCCTTGCCGCTGGCAGCGACGTCCCAGCGCCACAGGAGGTTGCCATCAACCAAGCCAAAGATCCGTGTTGCCGCTGTGTACTCCTTGGAGTGGCTTCCGCGCATCACCATGTCGGTGCTCAGCTGGATCTGGGGTCCCTTGATTTGGCCGTAGTAGAGCTCAGTGATTCCGCCAGGGTGGGAGATCGATACGGAGATGTCGAAACCGCCCTCCTTGTTGCGCCGCTCCTCGACTTCGTCGGCAGTCTTGAGAACGGGGACGATGTCGGCCGGGATCAGACCCGGGCCTCCGTCGCCTTCTTCAAGCTTCCGCTCCAAAGCCCAGAACCCCGTCTCAACAGTCAACGGGCGCAACTTTTCGCCGGCGTCATCGCTGAGCCAGGTCTCGGCCCTGTACTGCAGGTACGGGAGCCCGTTGTGCGTGAATGACACATGCTGGACGAAATGTTCGGAGTCCTCGTCTCCGCTGCCGAGCCGGCCGCGGCCTTCCCACTCACCAATGAGCCAGGAAAGGGGGACGAGTTCAGGCGTCAGATCTGTGGGGATCTCAATAGGCACAACGATTACCTCTGTTGGGCTGCAGGATCAGAAGGGTTACTTCTGGCCCTTGAAAAGGCGGTAGACGACAAAACCCGCAAACCATGCCATGGCGACGCTGGCCAGGCCAAGGAGAACGAGGAAGAAGATTTCAAATGCGAGTACAGACATGATGCAATCCTAACCGTTAGTAGATGAGTAGTTTGTCTATGAAGTAAGCCAAGGCCCCCACAGCCCAAACGGGCGCCACGCCCATTCCGATCGCCGCCGGGATATTGAGTCGCCCCCGCCGAAGGGTGGTCATTCGGCGGAAACACACCAGAACGGATCCCACCACCACGCCCACCAGGGCTGCGGGAAGTACGGCGATATCCGAGAAGACCAGACCTGCCAGCGGTCCCATGAGTCCGGCCATCACCACACCGAGCGGAGCCACAATGCGATCCGGCCAGCGAATGATTCCCACAATGAGGGCAACTGCCGCGCTGAGGCCCGCCACCAGGACCATCTCCTTGACGCCGTTGAATCGCGCGCTGGCGATCCACCCCGCGCCCAGGCAGTTCAGCAACACACCGGCGGAGCAGCCAAGAGTGGACTCCAGGCGTTGGGCCTGCCCTGTCCCCCTGATGAGCTGGACCACGAACACCGCCATCACACCCAGCGCTACGAACGCCGGGGTACCGTCCAGGAATCCCGGCGCCGGCATGTAGGCAGCGGCTACGGCCGATCCTGCACCGGCAAGCCCAATAACGGCGGCCAACGTCTTCTTGGCGGGAACAGCAAGGAAATGCGGCCAGCCTATCCCCACCGCCGCGGACGCCGCGATGCCTGCACCCACCATGGCTTCCCGGGAAACGAAGGTGCTGGCCACGATGGCTACGAGCGCCACGAGTCCGAATACCCCGATGCTCCAAGACTTCACTGTGTGCCGACCTCAATCCGATGTGCCTTACGACCTCCCGACAATCCTGCCTTAAGCCGGCCCAATATGTCGTAATTCCAGTGCTTGCCCGTCACGAATCCATGTGTCGCAAGGCACTGATGGGTATACTCGGACTTCAACAGCGCACTGTGTTTGCCGCAATCCCGTTACAACGGTAGAGGCTGCGCATGTGTTGTGACCGACCGGTGAGAAGCCGGTTTCGACGCCCGATGATGCGCGTACAGCCCATTGGAGGAACTATGTCGCACATCCTGCTCCTAACGAACAGCACCGGCTCATCGGTGGACATTTTGCCTGCCTTGGAGTTGCTGAACCACCGTGTGCACATCCTCCCGGCAGAACCCACGGCCCTCCTGGAGACCGACCCCACGGACATCGTCTTCCTTGATGCCCGCAAAGATCTAGTGGGCGCCCGCTCGCTCACCCAGTTGTTGAAGGCGACCGGCCTCAGCGCACCGCTCATGCTGATCCTCACGGAAGGTGGCATGGCTGCTGTCTCGTCCGCGTGGGCCGTAGATGACATCGTGCTGGACTCGGCCGGACCCGCAGAAGTCGAGGCGCGTATTCGGCTCGCCATGGCGCGTGCCGTGCCCGGCGAAGAGGAAGCCCAGACCGAAATCCGGGCAGCCGGCGTCGTGATTGACGAGGCGAGCTACACCGCCCGTGTCAGCGGCCAGCCCCTCAACCTGACGTTCAAGGAGTTCGAACTCCTGAAGTACCTCGCCCAGCACCCGGGCAGGGTGTTCACCCGTCAGCAGCTGCTGACGGAAGTCTGGGGCTACGACTATTACGGCGGCACCCGGACCGTGGACGTCCACATCCGGCGGCTTCGCGCCAAGCTGGGCGTGGATCACGAGAACCTGATCAGCACTGTCCGCAACGTTGGCTACCGGCTGACCCTTGTCCGTCTCACGGACGAAGAGTTGTCCGAAGCCTGAAGTTTGTTCCGAGCGACCACTGGATTAGACAAGAAAAAGGCCAGGATCCACAAGGATCCTGGCCTTTTACTTAGCTACTTGGTGGAGGACATACGGGTCGAACGTATCGAGGCCACCCCACTGGTGGATCCCCCCTGCGCTGACTCACGGATAAACCGCGAGGCGAACGAGATAACGAGACTACCTCCCATTTCCGAGGACATCAAATCACGCAGCTTGCACTGGACGTATAGCCTTGCATCATGAGTCACGCGCACCCGGAAAACTGGCCCGTACTGATTATTGCCGGCGCCTTGGACAGTGAGCTCCTCAAGGACGTCACGGCCCTGGCCGCCGCTGCCGGGGAATCGGACGGGAATCCCCCCTTCTCCGAGCAGACGTTGGTCATGCTGCGCGGCGCAGACGCCGGGGACCACTCTGTCCTGTCTTTGGTCCTATATGCCCCTGACGAAGACTCAGATCCTGCCACCGCTGATGACCTGGCGGGGGTCGCGGTGGTCGTCGAAAGTGATGACGGGAGCGGCGTGCTGGAGTTGGCCGTCCACCCCAGCTACCGCAATCAGGGCGTGGCAGGAAAGCTGCTGGGTGCCCTGCAGGGCAAGCGGGGCCTCAAGGGTTTAAGTGCGTGGTCGCACGGCAACCACGAAGCGGCCGCCGAGCTCGCCACGAGCTTTGGCTACGGTCCGGTGCGCGAATTGTGGAAGATGCGGCTGATGTCCTCAACCTCCGCACTGCCCGACGCCGGACTTCCGGACGGGATTTCGATCCGCACCTTCGTGCCGGGCCAGGATGAGCAGCCTTGGCTGGAAGCCAACAGGGCCGCTTTCTCCCACCACCCAGAGCAAGGTTCCATGACACTGGCGGACCTTGAGGCTCGCAAGGCTGAAGATTGGTTCGATCCCGAAGGTTTCCTGTTGGCCGTCAATGGTGAAGGCGAGCTGTTGGGATTCCACTGGACCAAGGTCCACCCCCGGCAGGGTCCGCACCCGGCCATCGGCGAGGTCTACGTGGTGGGGGTGACTCCTGCGGCGCAGGGTTTGGGTCTGGGCAAGGCCCTTACCGTTGCGGGCATCAAGCACCTCCAGGACCAAGGCCTGCATGCCGTGATGCTGTACGTGGACGCAGACAACGAGGCAGCAGTAGCTCTATATCAGAAACTCGGCTTTGTTCGTTGGGACACCGATGTGATGTATGGGCCTTTAACCAAAAATTAACCTGACGGGATCACTTGCCTGAAAGCAGGTGACATCTTGGATTCGAGCGCCGGAATTGCTTGTAATGTGGGAGGAAACCCCGTCCTGAGCTTAGGAGAACCCCATGCAGCCGGACCCCGTCGGCACCGCCGGATCCACTTCGAAGGGAGCAACACTGCCCCCGCGCTTCGGATCATCGGAAGTGCCGGCTTCGCGAGCCACTCAGGACCGCATCGATATTCCGGAATTCGCACCGAGCCTGGAGCCCGAAGGCGACATCTCCCCGGACCGCTTCCTGGACCGCGAACTCAGCTGGCTGGCCTTCAACTCCCGCGTGCTGGAGCTCGCTGAAGATCCTGACCTCTTCCTGCTGGAACGCGTCAGCTTCCTGTCCATTTTCGCGTCCAACCTGGACGAGTTCTTCATGGTTCGGGTGGCCGGCCTCAAGCGGCGCATCGCCACAGGTTTGGCCGTGCCCTCCCCTGCAGGGCTGAGCCCCATTGAAGTGCTGGAGCAAATCAGCGAAGAGGCCCATAGGCTGCAGGAACGCCACGCCAGGGTTTTCGCCGAGCAAATTCGCCCGGCACTGGCCTATGAGCACATCCACATCATGCACTGGCATGAGCTGGACGAAGATGCACGCCACCGGATCAGCGTTATGTTCCAGGAGAAGGTCTTCCCCATCCTGACTCCGCTGGCGGTGGACCCGGCGCACCCATTCCCGTACATCTCGGGCCTCTCCCTGAACCTTGCCGTGATCGTCAGCAATCCGATCAGCGACAAAGAGCTCTTCGCCCGTGTGAAGGTCCCGGACCAACTCCCCCGACTCATCTCAGTGGACGGCCCCCGTGCCGGTGCCATCCCGGGCCGCGTGGCCCGATTCATCGCCCTGGAAGAAGTCATCGCTGTCCACCTGGACAAGCTGTTCCCGGGCATGGAAGTCCTGGAGCACCACACCTTCCGCGTCACCCGCAACGAGGACCTGGAAGTAGAAGAAGACGACGCCGAGAACCTCCTGCAGGCCTTGGAGAAGGAACTGCTGCGCCGCCGCTTCGGCCCTCCGGTACGTCTGGAAGTAACCACGGACATCAACCCGAACATCAAAGCTCTGCTGATCCGGGAGCTTGGTGTTGAAGAGTCCGAGGTCTACTCCGTTCCCGCGCCGTTGGATCTCCGTGGACTGTCAGCCATCAGTGCCATTGATCGCGCGGATCTGCATTACCCCAAGCATGTCCCGCATACGTCCCGGTACCTCAACGAGTCCGAGACCTCGAAGGCCGCCAACGTGTTCGCCGCGATGCGCCGAAGGGATATTCTGCTCCACCACCCGTATGACTCGTTTTCCACCTCCGTCCAGGCTTTCCTGGAGCAGGCGGCCGCGGACCCCAAGGTGCAGGCCATTAAGCAAACCCTGTACCGGACCTCCGGTGACTCCCCCATCGTTGACGCCCTCATCGATGCTGCTGAGGCAGGCAAGCAGGTCCTGGCCCTCGTTGAAATCAAAGCCCGCTTTGATGAGCAGGCCAACATCTCCTGGGCGCGAAAGCTCGAGCAAGCGGGCGTTCACGTGGTGTATGGCATCGTGGGCCTGAAAACTCACTGCAAGTTGTCCTTGGTGGTGCGCCAGGAGGTGGACGGGTTGCGCCGCTACTGCCACATCGGCACCGGCAACTACCACCCGCGCACCGCCCGCTATTACGAAGACCTTGGCCTCCTGACAGCCAATGAGCAAGTGGGCGAGGATCTGTCCAAACTGTTCAACCAGCTCTCCGGCTACGCCCCGAAGTCCACGTTCAAGCGGTTGCTTGTAGCGCCGCGATCGGTGCGTGCGGGCTTGATGGACAGGATTGAAGGCGAAATCCGCAGGGCCCAGGCCGGCACTCCCGGACTGGTGCAGATCAAGGTCAACTCCATGGTGGATGAAGCCATCATTGATGCCCTTTACCGAGCCTCCCAGGCGGGTGTGAGGGTTGACGTCGTGGTGCGCGGTATTTGCTCCCTGCGGCCCGGCGTCCCGGGACTCAGCGAGAACATCAGGGTCCGTTCCGTCCTGGGTCGCTTCCTTGAACACTCACGCGTCTTTGCCTTTGGCAACGGTGGCGAGCCAGTGGTGTACATCGGTTCCGCTGACATGATGCACCGCAACCTGGATCGCCGCGTTGAGGCGCTGGTTCAGCTGGCCAGCAAGGAGGACACGGCAACGGTCATGGACTTGATGCGTCGCTACGTCGACGACGGGACAGCCAGTTGGCACTTGGACAGCAGCGGACACTGGACAAGGCATCACTTGGATGACGAGGGCAAGCCGTTGCTGGACATGCAGTCCTGGCTCCTGGCTTCCCGCTCGCGCCAACGTGCTGCGGCCCGGCGGTAAGGACCCAGTTGAACAGCGATACCCCCGTGGCGGATCAAACAGACCACCCCGGCGAGGCGGTGGCCGTTGTCGCCGCCGGCGCCATTCCTTGGCGCATCACCAAAGGTGCCCTCGAGGTCCTCCTGATCCATCGTCCCCGGTATGACGACTGGTCATGGCCCAAAGGAAAACTCGACGCCGGGGAAACAGTTCCCGAGTGTGCTGCCCGTGAGGTGTGGGAAGAGATAGGACTCCAGGCCCCGCTGGGCATACCTCTTCCGGCAATTCACTACCGCGTCAGTGCCGGCTTGAAGGTGGTCAGGTACTGGGCAGTGAAGGTCAACGGCGCCCAGCTTCGGCCCGATGGCAAAGAAGTGGACAGTGTCATGTGGTGCAGCCCGGACCGGGCTGCAAGCTTCCTGAGTAACCCATCAGATGTGGAGCCGCTGGAATACCTTCAGAAGGCCCACGTCCGCGGTGAACTAGACACATGGCCGCTGGTGCTGATCCGCCATGCCAAAGCGAAGCCGCGGTCCTCATGGACCAAAGCCGAGGGCGACCGTCCCTTGGCTGCCACAGGCCAGCGGCAAGCAGTTGCCGTCCAGCGCCTGCTGGAGGTGTGGAAACCACAACGTGTGGTCACCAGCCCCTGGGCGCGTTGCGTTGCCACCATCGCCCCCTATGCCAAGGCCAGCGGCGTCAAGGTGAAACTGGTGGAAGCACTCACCGAGCACACCCATCAGCGCTCCCCCAAGAAGACGGCTGCCGCTGTTGAGGCTTTGTTCGACAAGCAGCTGCCGATCGCTGTGTGCACGCATCGCCCGGCTCTGCCGACGGCGTTGAAGCAGTTGGGCCAGCACATGTCGCAGGCCCTACGTGCACTCCTTCCCACAACAGATCCTTATCTTTCTCCCGGCGAAGTCATTGTTTGCCAGGTAGCGCGGGGATCCGAGCGGAAAATTGTGTCTGTGGAGCAGGTCAAACCGTTCGACGACTGACCCGGCAAACGGCTTGACCCTCACTTCTTTGTGTCAGTAGATTGATACAAAAGATGTGGGGGTCTTGCCGTGGTTGTTCTGCCAACAATGTTTTTCCTGGGACCGGTAGTCGGTGCCATCATCGTGTACCTGTTCCTGAGGATGCAGGTCTGGTCCAAGCCTGATGCCCAGTCCGTGGCCTCCCATGGGCTTTGGGTGGGCATCATTGGTTGGATGGCAAGTTCCCTGCAGGGTGCCATGAGCGCCGGAATCATCAGGTCGAATCCCCTGGGATCAAGCGCTCCTGCAACTCCGGACCAGATCGCCAACGCACTTGCCTGGCCAATTGTCGCGTGCCTCACCGTCCATGCCCTCGGTCAGCTGAGTTACCCCGCACCGAAGGCACCACGCCGGTACGCAGAGCTGAAGGTCCGGAGGATCAGGGACTTCCTTCCCCGCAAACTCGCTTGGACCACGGCGGCCATCTTCGGCTACGCAGCTTTGGCCATCGCTTGGATCGCAACCTTGCCAGCGTACACAGCCGTGCCGCCTACGCCGCCGGGCCAGTCTCCACCTGAGGACAACGGCTACATGGGACAAGGGCAGGACGGACGGATTCCGGGCCTTGAACTTGCCCTTTGGCTTGGCGGGACCTTGCTGGTTCTGGCCGTGGGAACGTGGCTGGTGCTCCTCTTGATTGCGCGTCGACGCCAGTTGGAAACGCTCGACGGCGATGACAACCGAACTCTACGAACAATAGCCACCAACCGGCTGCTTCGGACCGTGGCGACCATCGCCGCCGGGCTCGCGAGTATCGCCGGGAACTTCGCATCACAACCGGCCCCCGGAGCCACGTGGCAGTCGTCCTGGTTCAACATACTGGGGCTGATCAACATGGCAGTTCTCGCGGCAATGTGGTGGTGGCGGGTGCCTGAACTTCCCTCGATCCTCAAAGCTCCTCAAGTCACGAGCGCAAAAACACTCCGCTCCGATCCTCTAACCCACGGAGCCGCCCGGCTCAGTATTTCCCTTGGAGCAGTGTTGGGCGTGATTGGCGGACTTGCACTAGTGGCGGGTGTCGTGGCGATTCTGATGGCCTCACGCCCCCTCGACCCTGGGGCCTTTCCCATCGTGATCGCCATCGCCGCCGCGGCCCTCTTGACAGCCATTGCGGCCGGCGAGGTGCTGATGGCGCGAAATTATGGCCAACCCGAAGCTCAGCTCCGTTGGCCTCGGCAGGCCGTTTCGCGAGGACTACTCTCCTTCGCAATCGGAAGCGCCGCGATATTTGCCGTGGCTGTGTCTTTCGCCGTGGCCGCGGAATCACAGACCCTCACCCCCAAGGCTTGGCCGGCGGCTCTTCTGCTCTCGGCGGTAGTAGCCGCGGCGGGTGCGGCTGCTATCCTCGCCGTGCGCCGCCGTCGTGGTATCCCGGAAAGTGAGGGCGATGCGGGCCTGGACGCCGCGCTCAGGGCCATCAGCCTGTATCGAATCGTGAGGATACTGGCCGCTTACTGCCTCGGACAGGCCGCAGCGCTGCTCATGATCACCGGCGATGCGTGGTACAGCGTATTTGCACCGGGCGACGGCGAATACCCGTTGGCACCCAGCCCGGCCATCACAGTGGGCATGGTCTTGGCGGCCATCGCAGTGATCGTGGCAGTGGTACCGGTTCGCAGCCTGCTCGGAACCATCCCACGTAGTGATCCTGCTCATCATGAAGAACGGGCGCAATGACCGCCGGAATCACAGTAGACCTCGCGGATCCCGTACCTCCCTTCGAACAAATCCGCAGGCAACTCAGCTCATTGATTGCCATCGGGGTCCTTGAACCCGGCAGTCGGCTGCCCACGGTCCGGAGTCTGGCGGCAGACCTTGGCATCGCGGCTGGCACGGTGGCACGCGCTTACAAAGAACTCGAGCAGCAGGGATTGATCGAGTCACGACGCCGGAACGGGACAATCGTCGTCGGGCCGCCTCAGGCACCGAACGGCACTATCCGGGCAGACGCCGCGGTGATTGCCGCCGTCGACGGCTTGATTCAGACGGCGCGCGACGCGGGCGTGAGTGATGAAACGCTCATTGATCTTCTCCGCGGGCGGCTGGCCAGTAAGCTTGACTCGTGAGCATCCCCACCCCTTATGAAGACCTTCTGCGCGATGTCATGGCTAACGGCACGCACAAGTCGGACCGCACCGGAACCGGAACGCGCAGCGTTTTTGGCCGTCAGCTGAGGTTCGATCTTGCCGAGAGCTTCCCGCTGATCACCACCAAGCGGGTTCACTTCAAATCCGTGGCGGTGGAGCTCCTGTGGTTCCTGCGCGGCGATTCGAACGTGAAGTGGATGCAGGACCAAGGCGTCTCCATCTGGGACGAATGGGCGGATGCCGACGGCGAGCTGGGCCCCGTTTATGGGGTGCAGTGGCGGAGCTGGCCCACTCCCGACGGCGGGCACATCGACCAGATCTCCGAGCTCATGACCAACCTGGCCTCCAACCCGGATTCCCGGCGGCACATCGTGTCCGCGTGGAACGTCTCCGAACTCAAAGACATGGCGCTGCCCCCATGCCACGCGTTCTTCCAGTTCTATGTGGCTGACGGCAAGTTGTCCTGCCAGCTGTACCAGCGCTCGGCGGACACGTTCCTGGGCGTCCCCTTCAACATTGCCTCGTACGCCCTGCTGACCCGCATGGTGGCCCAGCAGCTTGGGCTTGAGCCGGGCGAATTCGTCTGGACCGGCGGCGACGTCCATGTCTACGACAACCACGTGGACCAGGTTTCCGAGCAGCTCAGCCGTGAGCCGTACGAGTACCCACAGCTGAAGATCCTCCGCAAGCCGGACTCCATCTTTGACTACACGCTGGATGACTTTGAGGTTGTGAATTACCGCCACCACCCCACTATCAAGGCGCCGATCGCGGTATGAGCACATCATCTTCAGAGGTTCCGGCCCAACTCCCCGGTGTCATCTTCACCCAAGAGACCGCGGCCCGCATGACCGGCATCGGACTGGTGTGGGCCCAGACCAAGGACGGCGTGATCGGCAAGGACGGCACTATGCCGTGGCACCTGCCCGAGGACCTCAAACACTTCAGCCAGCTCACCACGGGACACCCCGTCATCATGGGCCGCAAGACCTGGCTGTCGTTCCCCGAAAAGTACCGCCCCCTGCCCGGCCGCACCAACATTGTGGTGACCCGTAACGCTGAGTGGGCTTCCACGCCTGAAGCCGAGGGCGCCGTCGTGGTTTCCTCCCTTGATGCCGCCCTGCTGGAATCGCAGTTCGCGCCCGGTGGCCAGAAGGTGTGGATCATTGGTGGCGGCGAAATCTTTGAACAGTCCATGGGTATCGCCAACCTCGCAGTGATCACCATCATTGATGCCGATCTAGAGGGCGATACCTTCGCTCCCGAACTCGGTGATGACTGGACCTTCGATGCCGTAGCCCCTTCCGACGGGTGGCTCACCTCCAAGAACGGCACCAACTACCGGTTCACCACGTGGCGCCGGAACGCAAACCAGGAAAGCCAAGAGAGCTAAGCATGCTGAAGAAACCCGAAACCCTGTTCGTGCTGGGCTACATGCTCCTGCCGCTTTTTGCCCTGATCTCCGCCATTGTGGGACTCACCATGATCCTGGGCGGGAACAAAATTGCCGGGATCATTGTGCTGATCGTTGTCACGCAGGTGTTTACCTTTGGTGCGTTCTTTGCCCTGCGCAAGCGTAAGGCAGTCCTGTTGCAGGAACACGACGCCGGCCACTAGCCCGGGCGGTCGGCTTGCGGGCCGCTGTGGCGGGTGCCGTCGTCGTGCAGTGCGTGCGTGACGTAACCAACAGCGGCACTGAGCCCCGAAAGTTTAGACTTGGGAAATGACTACAGCAGCTAATCCGTCCGTTGGACTGGTCGGTTGGCGTGGCATGGTCGGCTCCGTCCTGATGCAGCGCATGCAGGACGAGAACGACTTCGCCAACATCAACCCGGTATTTTTCTCCACCTCGAACGCAGGAGGTGCCGCCCCGACGTTCGCGCAGGGGGCTGGCAAGCTCGAGGATGCGTTCGATATTGAGACCCTGGCCAAGCTGCCGATTATTGTCACCGCTCAGGGTGGCGACTACACCAAGCAGGTCCACGGCGAGCTCCGCAACCGCGGCTGGGATGGCCTGTGGATCGACGCTGCGTCCACCCTGCGCATGAACGATGACTCGATCATCGTGCTGGACCCCATCAACCGCGACGTCATCGACGCCGGCCTGTCCGGTGGCGTGAAGGACTTCATCGGCGGCAACTGTACGGTTTCCTGCATGCTGATGGGCCTCGGCGGCCTGTTCAAGAACAATCTGGTGGAGTGGGGCACCTCCATGACGTACCAGGCGGCTTCAGGCGGCGGTGCCCGGCACATGCGTGAACTCCTCAACCAGTTCGGCACCCTCAACAACGAGGTCAGCAGCGAGCTGGACGATCCCGCGTCTGCCATTCTCGAAATCGATCACAAGGTCCTCGCCGCCCAGCGCACCGGCGTTGACGCCACCCAGTTCGGCGTTCCGCTGGCCGGATCCCTCATTCCGTGGATCGATGCCGACCTCGGCAACGGCCAGTCCAAGGAAGAGTGGAAAGCCGGAGTAGAGACCAACAAAATTCTCGGCACCGGCAACGGCACCGCCGGCAAGGACCACATCGCCATGGACGGCTTGTGCATCCGCATCGGCGCCATGCGTTCACACTCCCAGGCCCTCACGCTCAAGCTGCGCGAAGACCTGTCCGTGACGGAAATCGAGAATCTCCTGGCCAAGGACAACGAGTGGGCCAAGGTTGTTCCCAACACCAAGGAAGCCTCCATGGCTGACCTGACCCCTGTGGCAGCGTCCGGCACCTTGGACATCCCGGTGGGCCGTATCCGCAAGCTCGAAATGGGCCCGGAATACATCAGCGCCTTCACCGTGGGAGACCAGCTCCTCTGGGGTGCAGCCGAGCCGCTCCGCCGCATGCTCAACATTGTGACGGGCAAGCTCTAGCCTGCCCGGCTTAGCACGTCCCTAACCCGCTGTTCCGTTGCTGCCCGGCAACGGAACAGCGGGTTTTCGACGTATTAGGGCTCAGCAGGCCAAGGGGGCTCACCCTGCCATGAACTTCAGGTAGGCACGGCCCTGGGCGTGGAAGGAACGCTCAGCGGCTGTACCCAGTACCCCCGCAAACGGTTCCGGCGTGACACCTATGGTCTTGCCATTCACGGTCCTGGCCCACGTACCCACCACTTCTCCGCCGGACACCATGATCCGTTTGAAAACTCCGTTCTTGCCCGGCACCACCAACTCCGCGTGTTCAGGAGCCAGCACCAGGCTCCGGTCCTGGTAGCCGAGCAGGAACTCGTCGAACCCCGGGAGCGCCAGCAACGAGCGCGAGCCGGGGACGCCGTCGTCGAGCATTGCCGCAGTCTCCGGTGAGAGCCAATAGCTACTGCCCCCAAACTCAAGTTCAACCAGGCGGTCCTGCACCTCGTAGAGGGCGGCCCGGGCCTCGGTGAGCGGAATTTGGCTCCACCAGGCAAAATCCTTGATGGTGGCAGGGCCGTGGCTCCTTACATAGCGGAGCAGGAGCTCAGCAATCCCCTCTGCACGTCCCAGCTCCCGCGAGTCCGGAATCCACTCCTCGAAGGGCACAAACAGCTGCTGCACGCCCACTTTGCCGTTGGTTCCGGCCATGGGTCCTTGCACCAGCCACGCGAGCTGGCAGAGACTGCCCAACAGATGAATGCCTCGCTGGGCCTTGGTGATCTGACCGGCATCCTCGAAAGCCTGGAACAGCTGCTCGCGGCTTGCTCCCTGGGCACCACCGGCCTTGAGAACCTCCGCGGTTTTGAAAGCGATGTCCCTGCAGTGGCTGATGTCATGGGACGTGATGTTGAGTTCACGGTGTCGGCCCGCCAACGAGTTCATCAGCCGGTCACTCGTGATTTTCAGAATCCAGCGGAGATCTTCCGGTGCCAGTAAATGCAGCGTGCCGCGCATAGGCCATGAACGGACCACCGTCCCGGCGTCGAGGGCAGCCCGAACGTCTGACGCCGTCGTTCCAGGTACCCGCTGCCCCACCGCCCACAGTGCTGAGCCCAGGTCCTGCGCCTGCATGCACGTCATCCACCGGACCGCCTCCGGGACCGTTGGAAAGCCACCGCCCAACAGGCCTTGACTGACAAGCCGCAACCGGCCCATGACGCGCGGAGTGGGGTTGGTTCTCTCGGCAGGCATGCTTCATCCTAAGAGGACCATCCAGCACAGGGAACCTTGCCGTGCCTCCCAGCCGTCACCCAGCAGCGGATCCTAGGATGGATTCATGCTTTTTGGTGATCTTGCTCCGTTCGTGCGGCCGATGAGCCGGTGGTTGGCTACCGCCGGCTGGTTCTGCACGCTCGCCGGGCTCGCCGCCGGACTGATAGTGGCGGTAGGGACCGGTGTGAGTCTCTCCCCCGCGATGCAGGCAATCCAGACAGTGAGTTTGGTAGCAACTGCAGCTGCTGCGGTTCTCATTGGGACCGCTGCCGCCACCCAGCCAGTTGCCGACCGGGACGACGACGCCCCCGAGCCCTGGTTCTACCCGGCCGCCGCGGCGCAGGTCCGCAGTTTCCTTCTCGGAGCGATCGTCCTTCTCCTGGGCTTGGTCGGCTTCGCCACGGCCGGGCTGTTCATGCCCAGCGGACCCTCACCGCAAAGTATCGCGTTCAGCCAGATCTTCCTGCTGGGAGCGGTCAGCTGCGGACTGACGTTCCTGCTGCTCAACAAGGTGCTTCCGATCGCGGAACGGCGCACGCGCTGAGTTTTAGCTAGAGGCTAACGCCGATCAGCAAGGGCTCCGGGTGCAGTTCAATACCAAAACGCTCGACGACGCCGGAACGCACCTCACGCGCGATGGCCACCATGTCCGCGGCCGTGGCTGAGCCCCTGTTGGTGATGGCAAGAGTGTGTTTGGTGGAAAGGGAGGCCCGTCCGCCGGAGACACTGGAATCCTCCAGTCCGAAGCCCTTGCCGAATCCTGCCTGATCAATCAACCAGGCAGCGGAAAGCTTCACCAGTCCGTCATCCCCTGCCGGGTATTTGGGCGCGTTGTCCGGCAAAGTCGAGGCAAGATCCGCAGGCACAATCGGGTTGGTGAAAAATGAGCCCGTGGAATAGGTGTCGCGGTCTGCTGCGTCCAAGACCATTCCCTTGGACGCGCGGAGCCGGAGGACTTCCCGGCGGACATCGTTTGAGTAGGCGCGTTTCCCTGCCTCCACACCCAGCACGCGGGCCAGCTCGGCGTAACGGATTGGCGCACTCATCCGCCCCAACGGCAATTGGAACTCCACGGTCAGCACAACGTAGCGGGGCGAGCCCTCAACGGTGGTCTGTTTCAAGATGGAGTCGCGGTACCCGAACTTGAGCTCCGAGTTGGTGAACGTCTGCACTGCGTTGCGCTCACGGTCCCACGTCCGAACGGCCGCAATGGTTTGTGAAACGTCCGCTCCATAGGCTCCAACGTTCTGCACAGGAGTGGCACCAGTGGCACCTGGAATCCCGGACAACGCCTCCAAGCCGGACCATGCGTGCAGGACGGAGTATTCCACCAGCGCGTCCCAGTTATGGCCCGCCTGAACCACCACAGACACTCCGCCACAGCTGTCCTCGGAGTTCACGGTGAAGCCCTCGGAGGCGATCTTCAGGACAGTTCCGGGGTAGCCGTCGTCGGAGACCAGCAGATTGGAGCCACCGCCAATGATCAGGATTTTGTCACCTGCAGCGTCGGCCGACCGGACGGCGTCGATGATCTCCGCCTCGGTGCGGGCCTCAACGTAGTTGCCCGCGGGGCCGCCAACGGCAGCAGTGGTCAGTTCAGAAAGCAGCGTTTGGGTCACCAATCAAGCCTAACGGGCTTCGTTGGGCTGCGCCGACTCCGCCGCCTTGCGGCCAGCCAGGGGTGCCAGGAAGAAACTGACCACCAGCAGAACCAGGGGTGCCAGCAGCGAATGCAGGATGCCGAAATGTTCAGCCAGCAACCCCAGGAGCGGAGGGCCACACAGGAAGGCACCGTAACCAATGGTGGAAACTACCGATACACGGGCCGCCGCGTGCACTGGATCATCGGCGGCGGCGGACATACCCACCGGGAACCCGAGCGAAGCGCCCAGACCCCACACCGCCAACGCCACGAACGCGAGCCACGGAACCGGAGAAAACACAAAGAGTGAAAGACCCACGACGGCGGTTGCCGAGCACCAGCGCATCACCACCACCCGCCCGAAACGGTCCAGGATGACCGTTCCCGCGAAACGGCCAATGGTCATGAACGTCACAAAGAGCCCATAACCCACAGCGCCAGCGGCATCGGACTGCCCATAACCGTCGGCAAGTGCCAGGGCCACCCAGTCCCCCGCGGCTCCTTCGGCCAATGCCAGGCCAAGGACCAGGACACCGATCAGTAGAGTCCGACGATCACGCCATGCCAAAGCCACGAGTCGCTTGTTGTCCAGCGGGACGGCAGTCTTACGGGCAACCGGCTGAGCGCCGTCCGGCTCGCCGGAGATGATGGGCAGCGGGCCGGTGGAGGGGTCCTGGAAAGTATCGGTCTCTTCAGGGTGGTAGGTCTTTGTCACTGCAGCGGTCTTTTCGGCGCGGAACCAAAAGGTAGCGGTGACCACAGACGCCGTCACTACTACGCCGGAGATCAAAAAATGCCAGAACACCGGCATGTGGATGGCGGCCGCCCAGGCGCCGAAGCCCGCAGCGGCTACCGTTCCGAGGCTGAAGGAACCGTGCAAATGCGGCATGATGTGCCGCTCCAATTCGCGTTCGAGCGAGGCCCCTTCCACGTTGGATGCGGTATTCCAACTGGCCGTACCCAGGCCCAGGATGATCAAGCCTGCCGCCACCACCAAGGGGTTGGCCGCCAAGGAGGTTCCAACACCCACAGTGACAAGGCCCGCCCCCACCATGCTGCTGCCGATCCTCGTGGTCAGCTGAGGACCGAGCCGCAGCACAATCAGGCCCGAAGCCGAGATCGAGATGAAGGACGCCACCGTCATGCACATCAGCAAAAGGCCGATGCCACCCGGCGTGAGATTCAGTCCGTCGCGAATGGCGGGAAGCCGTGAAACCCACGTGGCGAAGGCGATGCCGCTGGCCGCGTAGGAAGCAAGAACAGCGGCGCGCCACCGCGACATTTCGGTCGGAGTGGCGCTCGGTTTGCTGCGATGTTGCCAGGTGTTCGTTAGGTTCAAGAGACCTTCACAACCGCCTGCGATTTCATGAGGACCTTCTGTCCACCCGCAACGACGGTGAGGTCGACGCGCACGGTGCGGGCATCGGCGTCGAGCGCTCCCACAACACCGGTCACGTCAATGACAGCGCCGGCCTCATCGGTGCCAGTGGTATCGGTAACAAGGACGGGCTTGGTGAAGCGGGTCTGGTAATCGACGACGGCGGCAGGGTCCCCGGCCCAGTCGCTCACCAGCTGCACTGCGGCGCCCATGGTGAACATGCCGTGGGCGATGACGCCCGGCAGTTCCACGGAGGTGGCGAAAGATTCGTTCCAGTGGATCGGGTTGAAGTCGCCCGATGCTCCGGCGTACTTCACCAGGTCCTGACGGGTGACGTCAATGCTGCGGGTACCGATTTCCTGGCCGACCGTCAGTTCTTCGAATGTAGGGCTCATGGTTACTGTCCCTCTCCGCGGACCAGGATGGACGAGGTTGTGGTGGCGACCTTCTCGCCGGCTTCGGTGGAAATCTCGGAGCGGGTGGTGATCATGGCTCCCCCGCCCATGGCCCGGACACCGTCAACGTGCAGTTCGGCCACGAGGCGGTCACCGGCAACAATGGCGCGGTGGTGCGTGAAACGCTGATCTGCGTGGACCACGCGGGAGAAATCGATGCCCGACTCGGGATCCTGGACCAGCTGGGCGTCAGCACGCTGGGCGATGATGATGGCAAACGTTGGCGGGGCAACGAGGTCGCTGTGGCCCAAGGCCCTGGCTGCCTCAACATCAAAATGCGCCGGGTTGCCGGCTTTCACAGCCTTGGCGAACTCGCGGATCTTTTCACGGCCGACGTCGTATACCTCTGCGGCAGGGTAGCTACGGCCCTGCAAGTCCGGATTGATACTCATGATCCAACCCTATCGGGCCTTAAGGCCCGCAGGCAGCGCCTTAAGAGGTGAAGGCGTTACTTCTTGTAGCTCTTGCGGATCTTCTGGCCGCGCACCACAAGCCCGGCAACGTGGAGCAACAGCCCGACACCAATGATGGGCAACGAAGCGATGGCCAGGCCTTGGTTCCCTGACGTGTTCCCCACAATGGACAGGACGAGCCCGACGGCAATCAGTCCCATGGCACCGAAAACCAGCACTTTGTACGATGTGGAGGCCGTGGCCCAAAATTGTTCCAGCACCGTCCAAGTCTACGTGGTGCGTTGTGGCCGGGTGTTGCGAGGCCTCCTCTGCACCCTTGGAACCCGAAATACCCTGCAAAGCGGGCCTCGCAACTCGAGGGTCGTTGCCGGGAGGGAACGCTAGAAGAGGGAGTCCTGCAGGGCCGGGATTTCCGTGGTGTGGGGGCCGAACTCGATTTTGCGGCCTTTCAACGCACCCACGTCCGCCACAAAACTGCCCTCCACCTCGGTCCCCGTTGCGTCGGGCAGGGCCGCCAAGGCGATCGCCCCTGACACTGAATGAATCCGCAAACCGTGCCCGCCGCCGTCGAACGTTGCCGGGTAGGGGTGCCGCAAGCCGCCCTGGGCGCGGGCGGTACACAGCGCGTCGGCCAATGCCGGCCGCTCCCACTCTTCCTCCACAACGGCGTAACCTGTCATGGCCAGCCCGCCCAGCAACTCACGCACCCTGCCCGCGTGCTGACGGTACACGGTTGAAAGCTCGACGGCGGCACGCGGCTCCACGAGGCCCGCCACCTTGGCCGCGGAGCGGACTTGCTGGACGAGGCCGAGCTCGCGGGTCACGAGGTCCTCGAGAACGCGAACAACGCGTCCGTCTTCAGCGTGTGCCACATAGGAAGCGTGCACAGCTCCCTGCTCAGCGAGCCGGTTCCATTTTCGGGGCGCAGAGGCAGTCCCCACTTTGGTGGCACCGTTCGCGAACGTGGCCACATAGAGCCAATGAGGCTGCATCAGGTAAGCACGGAGGCCGGTGGGAACGGATGTTCCGCGGTGGAAGTCGTGCATCAGGCGGGAGTCGTCCCGCGCAAAGCAGGCCCCGCATTGCTTTCCACGCTCGGCTGGGGAACCGCTGCGGCACGGAACATGGGTGCGGTCCCCCGGGCCGTGGACCTTCGTGTGCCCAAGGCACCACAAACCCGGGAGAACGCGCAGGCCCAGGGCTGAACCCCGGGCCAACGCCATATCAACGAACTCCTCGTCCAGCGTGAAGATACGCAGCGAAGGGGACGACGAATCCCAAGCGACTCCTTGGACCAGCATCTTTACCTGACCAGCACGCTTACAGGGAAGGCTGGACTCCAAAGGCTACTGCGAGCTTCATGATCTTTTCGGCGCGGCCCAGACGCGGGAGGTCGGAGCCATCGCGGATGACACGGCCGTTGGCCTCAAAGTCGTTCATGAAGTCCGTGGCCCAGGCGACGTCCGACGGCGTGGGGCTGATGACCTCGTTGATCACAGTGGTCTGGTCGATGGCCAGGCAAAGCTTGCCGGTCATGCCCATGGTCACTGTGATGCCGGTCTGCTCACGCAAGATGGGGTGGTTGGTGCCGACGGTGGGACCGTCGATGGGGCCCGGCAGGTTACCTACGCGGCTGGCGACAACGAGCTTTGCACGCGGGTACGCCATGGCCTCCGGGGTGGCTGCCATGCCGGTGTCGCGGCGGAAGTCGCCGGAGCCGAACGCCAGGCGGAAAGCACCCTGCGCGCGGGCAATGTGGTTGGCTTCCTCGATGCCAAGGGCTGACTCAACCAGCGCGATGACGGGGGTCTTGCCATCCATGCGGTGGAAGCTCTCGGTGACCTGGTCTGAGGACTCGGTCTTTGCCAGCATCACGCCGAGCAGGCCGGGGGTGCCGCGCAGGCCGGCGAGGTCATCGGCCCAGAACTTGCTGGTTGCGTCATTGATGCGGACCCAGGCCTTGCCACCGGCGGTCAGCCAGTTGACTACGTTTTCTCGGGCCATGTCCTTCTGCGAAGGGTCAACTGCGTCTTCGATGTCAAGGATGATCGCGTCTGCCCGTGAACCCGCAGATTCGTCAAAAAGCTCCGTTTTCATGGCATTCACAAGGAGCCATGAACGGGCGATGTCGGCGGGAATATTGCGGGTAGGCCGAACTGATTCGGCGGCGATGCTAGACGTCATGTATCTACCGTATCCGGCCAGCGCCCTGCACAGCGAAGAATTCCGCCCGCTTGTGAGGATCAATACGAACTAAACCCCATATGACTGTGGGGTCCGGCAGTATGAACGCCCGACGCCGGTACCCGCCAGTCATATCCGGCCCGCCTGTCGCTGTTGTTCATAGGGCTCAACACGGCGTCTTTGTGTCCCAGAGTTGCCGGGAATGGCCCCGGATTTCCTTCCGTTTCGGGCTGTTTCGCAGCGTTTCCGGGCGTTACCGCGGCACTTCCCAGCCGGCGTTGGGATGGGTTTACATCGTTCCCAAGCCGTTGCACGGGTTTGCAAACTCATGCATCAGCCGGCCACCCAACACATCCCAATCCATCGAAAGTAGCTCCCATGAAACTGCACCTGCCCCTGCTGAGCGTCGCGGCCGCCGTCGTACTTGCGCTGACGGTGTCCGGCTGCGGCGGTGCAGCCGAAGCCGGACCTGGCGCGCCAGCCGGTAACGAAGTGAAGGAACTTCGGTATCAAGGCTCCGCTAACAACGTCACCTTTCCTGAACTCGCTGCCGATCTGGGCTACCTCGGGGACCTGAAATTGAACTGGGTGGGAAACACCACCAGCGGCCCGCAGGACATCCAGTCCGCTGCGACCAATCAGACCGATTTTGGCGGCGCGTTCTCCGGAGCGGTGGTCAAGCTGATCGAAGCCGGCGCTCCCGTCAAGGCAGTGACCAACTACTACGGCTCCGACGAGAAGACCTTCAGCGGTTACTACGTCAAGGCCGATAGCACCATCAAGGAACCCCGTGACCTGATCGGCAAGAAGATCGCTGTCAATACTCTGGGCGCACACCACGAAGCCGTCATCAACACCTGGCTGACCAAGAACGGACTCAGTCAGGACGACATCAAGCAGGTTCAGTTGGTCCCGTTGGCGCCGAACGATACTGAGGAAGCCATTCGCCGGGGACAAGTGGACGCCGGAACGCTGGGCGGTGTGCTGCAGGACCGGGCCATTGAGGCCGGCGGACTGAGGTCACTGTTCAGCGACGTGGAGCTGTTCGGAACTTTCGCCGGCGGACAGATCGTGCTCCGCAACGACTTCATCGCAAAGAACCCCACCACCACCCGCACGTTTACCACCGGCGTTGCCAAAGCCATCAAGTGGGCAGCTGAAACACCCCGTGACGAAGTCATTGCCCGCTTCACCAAGATCATCGATAGCCGTGGACGCAATGAGAGCACCGCAAACCTGAAGTTCTGGAAGAGCCCCGGAGTTCCGGACGCCGGGGTCATCACGGACGAAGACTTCACCCGTTGGGAGGCTTGGCTCAGCTCAGCCGGGATCGTCAAGGACAAGCTCTCACCCTCCAAGTACTACACGAACGAGTTCAACGAGCTCGCTGCAGCGAAGAAGGGATAGTTATGACAGCCAAAATCAGTCTCCGGAACGTCACCAAGGAATTCACGGTCCGGGCAACGAAGGACGCGGCAGCTACCCGGCTGACCGCCATCGATTCGCTGAGCCTGGATGTCCGTGACGGCGAGTTCCTCACTTTGGTGGGTCCCAGCGGTTCGGGCAAGACCACGCTCCTGGACCTGCTGGCCGGGCTCTCCACGCCCACCTCCGGCGAGGTATTGGTGGACGGCAAAGCTGTCACCGGTCCGGGCAAGGACCGCGCTGTGGTGTTCCAGCAGTACGCGTTGTTCCCGTGGCGGACGGCCTCTGCCAACGTGTCCATCGGGCTTGAGGGAGCGGGCCCTGACGGCAGGAAACTGAACCGCCGTGAACGGGCTGCCAAAGCAAAGGAATACCTGGCTTTGGTGGGGCTTGCCGGTTTTGAGGACCGCTACCCGCATGAGCTCTCCGGCGGAATGAAGCAGCGCGTGGCCATCGCCCGGAGCCTGGCGTACGAGCCCGATGTGCTGCTGATGGATGAACCGTTTGCTGCGTTGGACGCCCAGACCCGCGAGCAGTTGCAGGACGAACTCCTCCGGATCTGGAAAGCCACGGGCAAGACCATCGTCTTCATCACCCACGGCATCGATGAAGCCGTGTACCTCGGCGAGCGCGTGGCTGTTCTCAGCGCGAGGCCCGGCCGGCTCAAGGAAATCGTGGACATCAACATTCCGGACCGCGACGGCGATGAGGACATCCGCTCTCACCCAGCCTTCGTTGAGCACCGCCACCAGGTATGGACGCTCCTGCACGACGAAGTCCGCCGAGCCCAGGACGCCGGCCACCGCAAAATCCTGCCTGATGGCAGCGCACCGGACGAACAGGCAACCATCACCGAAAGGAGTGCCGCCTGATGACCACCACGCTCACGCAAACAGAAGCCGCGCCCAAGACGGGCTTCGCGCCCGACCCCAGTGCCGCCGTCGAGCATTCCACTACTTCGACGGCAGCGGCAGACGGTACGACGCCGGCACCTGGCCTGGTGCGACGAGTCACCGGGGCGGTGGGGGCGGGTCTGTGGAAGTCCGCCGCGATCCTGGCATTCCTGGCGCTTTGGGAGCTTGGGCCGACGTACCTGGCCAGCCCGTCCACCAGGGTGTTCCTCCCGCCGCTGCACGAAGTGCTGGTGGCCTGGGGCAAGCTTTTCGAAGCCGGGACCATCCAGGGCCACATCGCAGCCAGCCTCACACGCTCAGTTGCCGGTTTCGGCGCTGCCCTGGTGGCGGGTGTCTCGCTGGGCCTGCTTATTGCCTGGTACGGGCGGCTGAACTCGGTCCTAAATCCCTTGCTGGAGCTTTTCCGCAACACCGCCGCGTTGGCTCTGCTTCCGGTGTTCACGCTGCTGCTGGGTATCGGTGAGGAATCCAAGATCAGCATCGTGGCCTACGCTGCGTTCTTCCCGGTGCTCCTGAACACCATTGCCGGCGTCAGGACCGTGGACCCGTTGTTGATCAGGGCCGCGCGTTCTTTGGGGCTCAACAGTTTCCGGCTGTTCCAGAAAGTCATCCTGCCCTCGGCGGTTCCCACCATTTTCACGGGCATCCGCATGGCCGGCACCGCATCCATCCTGGTGTTGATCGCCGCCGAAATGGTGGGAGCCAAGGCCGGCCTGGGTTATCTGATCGTGAATGCACAGAGCAGCTTCCTCATCCCGGACATGTACGCCGGCATCCTCACGGTTTCCTTGCTGGGGCTCGGCGTGAACTTCCTGTTGGTAGCCCTTGAACGGCACTTCTCCCGCTGGCGGACCGCTGTTGGCGCCGCCGCTTCCTAGACCCACCCCGCGGCTCTTGCCGCAACCATCACAACAAGTAAGGAAAGAACCATGACCGTCATTACCGAAACCAAACTCGAGTTCGCAAAGCTCGGCTCCCGCATCGGCGCCGAAATCCGTGGCTTGGACATCAGCGGTGACCTTAGCCACGAAACGGTGGCGCAGATCCGGGCAGCACTGAACGAGCACAAGGCACTGGTGTTCCGCGAGGCCAACATCGTCACAGACGAAGCCCAGGTGAAGTTCGCTTCGCATTTCGGTCCGCTGACCAAGGCACACCCCACTGTGGCCTCCGTGGACGGCGAAGAGAATGTCCTGCCTGTGGACAGCGAGAACGGCTCGGCCAACAACTGGCACACGGACGTCACTTTCGTGGTCAACCCGCCGCAGGCCTCCACGCTGCGCAGCATCGACCTTCCGGCATACGGCGGCGAGACCCTGATCGCGTCCTCGGCCGGCGCATATCAGGACCTGCCCGAGGAGTTGCGCAGCTTCGCAGACAACCTGTGGGCCATTCACACCAACGACTACGACTACTCGGTGCCCAAGAACCTTGAGCACTCCAACGCGGAGGAGCGACGCAAGGAGTTCACCCGGCTGAAGTTCGAAACCGCCCACCCTGTGGTGCGGGTCCACCCGTTGACCGGCGAGCGCGGATTGTTCATTGGGGGCTTCGCGCAGCGGCTTCGGATTGTGGGCTTGTCCAACACTGAGTCAAAGGACATCATCCGTCTGTTGCAGGCTTACGTGACGCGCCCGGAGAATGTGGTCCGGGTGAATTGGGAGCCCAACCAAGTGGTCCTGTTCGACAACCGCATCACCCAGCACTATGCCCCAGACAACTACGATGGCCAGCCGCGCAAACTCAACCGTGTGACCATTGCCGGGGACATCCCGGTGAGCATCGATGGCAAGCCCAGCCAAGCCTTGCAGGGTGACTCGAGCACCTACTCCGTGGTGGCTCCGGCCAGCCCCGCCTCGTAGCTGTGTGTTGCTGTCCGCACCCAACTGAGTCGCAGTTAAGCGCGTTTAGAGAGGTCATAACGCGCACAACTGCGACTCAGTTGGGTTAAAACCGGGGTTAGGGGATGTTGATCCCACGTGCTGCCACCCACAGGCCGTACCACTGGGCGCGGGTCATGGTGGCAGCAACGGAGGCGGCATCGGCACACGCCTTGATGCGCGCAGGGTTGGTGGTGCCCACAACCGGCGAGATCCTGGCGGGGTGCTTCATCAGCCAACCCAGCAGCACCGATTCCGGCGTGGTGCCCTTCTCCCCCGCCAACCGTTCCAGCATGCCCGCCGTTGCCGACTCGGCCGGTGACATCTCCTCAGGCTTCGCACCCGTATAGCGCCCCTGGGCCAGTGAACCGTACCCCTGCAGTTCAATACCCTTCGCCATGCAGTGTTCAAGAGTCCCGTGCGGGAAGCTGTACTCAAGCCCCTCTGCATGGTTGACCAGAACAGTACTTTCCAGCCAGTCCCGGTGCAGCAGGCTCATTTCCAATTGGTTCGCCACAAGGGGCGTCTCCAACTCATCCTGGAGGTAGGCGATCTGGGCGCCGGACATGTTTGACACGCCTACCTGCCGCACCTTGCCTTCGGCCATCAACTGCCCGACGGCGTCCGCCACCTCGCGCGGGTCCATCAACGGATCTGGACGGTGCAGGAGCAACACGTCCACGTAGTCCGTTTGGAGCCGCTTCAAGCTCTGGTTGACCCGTTCAAGGATGGCCTCGCGGGAGAGATCATAATGCGTCTCCAACCCGCGCTCCCCCAGCCGGATCCCGCACTTAGTCTGGAGCTGGATCTTTTCGCGCAGACCCTGCGAACGGGCCAGGACTTCGCCAAAGACAGCCTCGGACTTTCCGCTGCGATAGATATCCGCGTGGTCGAAAAGCCCAATGCCAATTCCCTGCGCGGCTTCGATCACCGCCGCGGCCTGATCAATCTCCGACGCCCCGTAGGACGTGCCGTCCCACGGACCACCGAGTCCCATACAGCCATAGATCAGGCGTCCCCGCCCGTTCGCAGTAGTCATACTTCAGTATTGTCCGCAGGCCCTAGGCGTTGCTGACAATCCACGCCGTGGTGTCTGACGGCAGCTTGCCATCCTCCAGCGGGCCGCTGGTTACCACGATGCTTCCCTCCGGAAGCTCAACGGGCTTGCTGCCGAAGTTGGTGACCGTGTGCCAGCCACCGGGGCGGCTGAAGTGCAGTACGTCCTGGTTGCCGGTCTCCACCCACTGAAGTTCCTCGTCAGTCTGGAGTTCACTGCGCAGGCTCAGTGCCTTCCGGTAAAGCTCCAGTGTGGAGCCTTCCACTCCCTCTTGGGTGGCAACTGCGTAATCCTTGAACCACTCCGGCTGCGGGAGGTGTGCCTTGCCAGCACCGAAACCGAAGGAAGAACCTTCCTCGGTCCACGGCAAGGGCACGCGGCAACCATCCCTGCCAATCTCAACGCCCGGGTTACGGAAGAAGGACGGGTCCTGGCGTTCGGAATCGGGAATTTCCGAGACTTCGCGCAAGCCAAGCTCTTCGCCCTGGTAGAGGTAGGCAGAACCGGGAAGGGCGAGCAGCAGGAGCGTTGCGGCGCGGGCACGACGCAAGCCGAGTTCGACGTCGAGCTCCTCTGCCGGCGCGCCGGCCAGCAGCCAGCCCTTGCCGTCCTGTCCCTTGGGCTCTCCGCCGGTGATGTCCTGGGCCGCGTTTGTTCCTTGCGCCACAGAACCCCCCTTGGGCAAACCGTAGCGCGTGGCGTGGCGGACGACGTCGTGGTTGGAGAAGACCCACGTGGATGAGGCCCCGGACTCCTTGGCGGCTACCAGGTTGTCCGTGATGATTTTCTTGAAGGACGCGGCATCGAAATCGGACTGAAGCAGGTCGAAGTTGAACGCCTGGCCCAGTCCCTCAGGGCTGGCGTAGCGGGCACGGCGGGACTCGTGAACCCAGGCCTCGGCAACGGCAGTGCGCGGCGGGTTGTACTCGTTGAAGAGCTTGCGCCACTCGGCGTAGACCTCGTGCACTTCATCACGGTCCCAGAATGGGTGGGAGCCATCGGTGAAGCCATCCGTACCGTGCGCTTTGGCTTCCAAGTCAGCCTTCATGGGCAGCGGCTCGGACAGGTCCTTGGCCATGCCGTGGGCAACATCGATGCGGAATCCGTCCACGCCGCGATCCGACCAGAAGCGCAGCGTCTTGAGGAAGTCCTCGCGGATCTCCGGGTTCTCCCAGTTGAAGTCCGGCTGCTCCTTGGCGAAGATGTGCAGGTACCACTGGCCGGGAGTGCCGTCGGGTTCAGTGATGCGGTCCCAGATGGGTCCGCCGAAGACAGAGTCCCAGTCCGACGGCGGCAGTTCGCCGTTTTCGCCCCGGCCGTCGCGGAAGATGTAGCGGTCGCGTGCCGCGGAGCCCTTGGGCGAGGCCAGCGCTTCCTTGAACCATTCGTGCCGGTCCGAGGAGTGGTTGGGAACGATGTCCACCACGATCTTGATTCCTGCGGCGTGGAGGGCAGCGGCCATCTCATCGAAGTCCTCAAGGGTGCCCAGCTTGGGGTCCACATTGCGGTAGTCGTCAACGTCGTAGCCGCCGTCCGCGAGCGCCGACGGGTAGAAGGGGCTCAGCCAGACGGCGTCGATCCCCAACTCCTTCAGGTACGGAACTTTGGCCGTGATGCCCTTGATGTCCCCGAGTCCGTCACCGTTCGCGTCGTAGAAGCTGCGCGGGTAGATCTGGTAAACGGCTGCCTGACGCCACCAGTTCGGATCGGCCATGCGGTCTGAATCGGTACGGTGTGCCTGAGTGGCGGAAGTACTCACGAAACTCCTTTGATTTAGAATCTAAATTTATGTCCCGGACCAGTATGAAACGCCCGGAGGTTGAAGGTCAACAGTGCTTAGCCCTTGACGGCACCCTGGGTCACCCCTGCCATGACCCAGCGCTGGGTGAACAAGTACGCAATGATCGCCGGAGCCATCGCCATCAGGTACGACGCGAAGGACACGTGGTAGTTGTTGCTGAATTGGGTCTGGAACAGGTTCTGCCGCACCGGCAGTGTCTGGAGGGACGGGTCCGAGATGATGAGCGAGGGCATCATGAAGTCATTCCACGCGTAGAGGAAGGCGAAGATGCCCACGGTAGCGCTCATCGGCGCCAGGAGCGGGAAAATCAGCTTCCAGAAAGTCTGCCACGTAGTTGCGCCGTCTATCCTGGCGCTTTCTTCGAGTTCCATCGGGATGGAGCGCAGGAAGGCAGTGAAGAGCAGGACGCTGAAGCTCAGCTGGAACATGGTGGCAAGCAGGATGACGCCAAACGGATTATCCAAGCCCAGGCGGCCCGTGAGCTGAATCTGCGGCAGCGCAACTACGGGGAACGGAATGAACATTGCTCCCAGAAGGTAGAAGAACGAGTACCTGAACAGCCGACGCTCCCAGTTGCGCACGATCGCGTACGAGGCGAAGGCAGCCAGGACAATGGTGGCCACCACGGTCCCCGCTGTCACCAGCAAAGACATAGCAGCCCCCACCGGGAAGTTGGTCAGGGTCCAGGCCTGGACAAAGCCCTCAATGCTGAACGGGGCGGGAAAGGAGAAGGCGTTGCCGTCCACGGCTTGCCCCTGGGTCTTGAACGCCATGGAGACCGTGACATACAGGGGAAGCAGCACGGTGACCGCGCACAGGATGAGGATGGTGGTTGCCGGCCAGTTCACGCGTTCGACGGCGGACTCGGACCGGCGCCGGCTCTTTCCGGCGGGCTGGGTGGTGGGCTCGGTGATGGCGAGGGTGGCTTGATTGGTCATCAGAGTGCATTCCGTCCGCGAGTCAGCGAAAGCTGTACGAGAGAGATAACAATGGCTACTACGAAGAAGATCGTGGCGTTGGCCATCTGGTAGGCGTAGTCGCCGCCGTTGAAGCCCGAGATGACGGTCATCGCGATGCTTCGGGTGGACGTGCCCGGGCCACCGTTGGTCAGGCCAACAATGATGTCGTAGGCGTTCAGGAAGCCCTTGAATCCCAGGATGATGTTGATGACCACGTAGCCCGACACCAACGGAAGCGTGATCTTGACCAACTGCTGGAACTTGCTGGCTCCATCGATCTCCGCAGCTTCATAGACGTCGCCCGGCACGGCCACGAGTCCTGCGATATAAATCAGCAGTGCACCCGGCACAGCCTGCCAGGCAGTGACCAACACAATGGCTACCCAGGCGAGGTCCGGGTTTGCCAGCAAGCTGTTCTCCAACCAGGGAATCCCGGCAGCGGCACCCAGGGACGGCAGCGAGTTGGAGAACAGGAAGTTGAAGACATAGGCGATGATGATGCCCGAGACCACCATGGGGATGACGAAAATGGTCCGCAGCGCCGATTTCATCCTGATGCGTGAGGTCAGCCCGACGGCCAGGAGGAACGCCACCACGTTCACGGCGATCACGGTGACGATGGAGAACCCGAACGTGAACAGGTAGCTCTGCAGGATGGCGGGATCGCTGAAAATCGCAATGTAGTTGGTCAGGCCGACAAATTCCCAGTCACCGATTCCGATCGAGTTGGTGAAACTGAAGAAGATGCCGATGATTCCCGGAACGGTGATGGCCAACGTGAAGAGGATGAGGCTGGGGACGAGGAAAAAGTAGAAGATCGGCTCGACCCGGCGCTTGCTGCCCTGCTGCTGACGGCCCTGCTTGGCCGAATCCTGCTTCCGGCCGTCCTGCCCGGACGTGGTGGGGGTGGTGATGATGGACATGATGTTGACTCCCTGCTTCAGCGCTACTGGCGGAAAGCCAGCCGCGCCCAATCTGCGTCGAGGGTGCTAAGGGTGGAGGTGGGGCTGGCGCCGAAAACGAGTGCCTGCGTGTAGTTCATGATCGGGATGGTTTTTGGTACCAGCACTGAAGGACCCTGGTAGACCTGGGCTTGCTCGTAGTACCGCACCATTCCTTCAATCCGGGGGTCGGGGACGTTCGCAGAGTCCTTGGTGGGCGTGAAGCCCAGCTGAGATTTGTTGTAGGCATCGATTACTTCGGGCCGGTAAAGGTACTCGAGAAAGTCCTGCGCGGCCTCCTTGTGCTTGGAGGCCTCCGGGATCCATGCCGCGAGATCCACGTTGACGCGCACGCGCAGGTCCTCGGGGTTCTCGGTCATGGGCAGCGGGAAGGTTCCAAGCTTCAGGTCAGGGGCCGTCTTGGCGATCTCGCTGAAGGCCCACGGACCCTGCAGGTACATGGCAGCCTTGCCCTGGGAGAAGGCCAGGTTGCCGTCGCCGTAGGCCCGGCTTGCAGCATCCTTGTTGACGTACTTCGAGGCCAGTTCCAGCATCTTGCCAACAGGCTTTTCAAAGTCTTTCTGGAAGGACACTGCAGATTTTGGCCCCACGTTGGCGCCTTCGGCGGAAAGCTTGTCAAAGAAGTCCAGCGTGTCCACCTGGCCACCCACCGAGTAGTCGAACCAGCCCTGGGCGATGGTCCAGTCGTCCTTCCACGTGGCGTAGAACGGCGTCACTCCAGCGGCTTTGAGTTGCTCGCATGCTGCGGTCAACTCACTCCAGGTGGTGGGCACCTTGATGTTGTTGGCCGCGAAGATTTCCTTGTTGTAGATGACCGAGGAGGCCATGATCGAGTACGGCAGCGCGCTGGTGCGGTCCGGATAGGTCCCGTATTGGTCCATCAACGGCTGGAGATCTTCCCGGATCTTTGACGCCGCTGCCGTACCGGAGAGATCGCTCAAGGCGCCCCGCTGGACAAAGCGTGAGGTTTCCATGTTGTAGTTCGCCAAGGCGATGTCCGGCGGATTTCCCCGGACGAAGCTCGCGGACACCACATCCACCCCCGAGGTGTCCAGGACAACCTCGGTGTCGTTCTGGGAGGCGTTGTAGTCGGCAACGAGCTTGGTCATGAAGCCAATGGCTTCGCGCTTGCTGAACGTGAAGCGGATGGTTTCCTTGCCCGATTCCCCCGTGCAACCGGAGAGGAGACCGGCCAACAGGGCCAGTCCGAGGGTCATCGCCGCAAGGCGCTTCTTACGCGTAGGTTTCACAGACTCCGTGGTCCTTTCGTCGTGCGGACCGCTGTGGCCGCCGTGCCCGGGAGATCGCTACTGACCAGCCCGAGTTTAGATAGGAGATAAATTTATGACCTATCACTAGTCTGAGTGACGTGCACCACAGGGTCAAGCTTTTGGGCGGAATTGCGTCACAATCTAAATTTATGTACTAAATTTAGAGAGATCGTTCCATCGCTCCCGATGGACGCCCAAGAGTTTGGAGTACCCCATGCTGAGCGGGACTGCACCGTCAACCCAACTGGTACGCCGGGTCAACGCCAGCGCAATGCTCAAGGCCATGCGCGGCGCCGGTGTCCTCACCGGAACCGAGTTGATGGACTCCACCGGACTCTCGCGCGCCACCGTCATATCGATCTGCGATGAACTGGTCCGGCTCGGTTGGCTCCGGGAGTTGGAGAACCAGCGGGGTACCGGGGACTACGTCAAGGGACGCCCGGCCCGCCGCTTCGTGTTCGACGACGACGCGGCCAGCGTCATCGGCATCGACATCGGCGCCACCAAGATCACGGCAATCGTGGCCAACATGGCAGGGGCATCCCTGTCCAGGGTCACCATGCCCTTCCGTGCCTTCAACCTCTCTGCCGATGAACGCGCCGACGTGCTGGACCGCATTGCCGCAGACGCCCTAAAGCAGGCAGGAGTCACTGCGGATTCCGTGCTGGCGGTCGCCGTGGGGGTTGCTGCACCGGTCAGCCGCGACGGCGAAGTCCTCACCGTCCAGGAATTCTGGAGGTCCTTCGACGTCCGCAGGATCGTCGCTGAGCGGCACGGCTGGCATGTCCTCCTGGAAAATGACGCCAACCTGGCCGCCTTGGCCGAACGGTGGCAGGGCACCGCGCAAGGAGTGGACAACCTCGTAGTCATGTTGGCCGGTGACCGCCTGGGCTCGGGCATCCTTGAATCCGGACGCCTGCTCCGCGGCCAGCTCGGAGGCTTCGGTGAACTGGGCTACCTGGACACCGTGGAAGGCGTGGGAGACACCTACGGAATTGCCCACTACGCTGCACGGTGGGGCCGCGAAGCCATGGAAGCCAGCGCCACGACCTCGCTGCACACTCTCTGTGGCGGCCATCCCGAATCCCTAAGCGCCGAGATGGTCTTCGAAGCCGCAGCAGAGGGCGATAACGCCGCGCGAACCGTGCTGGACCGCCTGTCCGAACGCATGGCCCGGGTCATCGGTTCAGTTAGTACGTTGGTGAACCCGGACCTGGTGGTCATAGCCGGGGCCGTGGCGGCCTCGGCCCACACACTGATTCCGGGCATAGAGGAAAAGATGACAGAGTTCACCTTCACTCCCCCGCGCCTGGCAACCTCGCCCCTCGGGGACGGCATTGTCTCCCTCGGCGCAATCCGGCACGCACTGGACTACGTCGAGGAACACGCACTGGATCTCTACCCGGCCTCACTGTCACAGCAAGTGACGGCCAGTTGATTCGCTGAGCCCCGTCCGGTGTCGATCCTAATCCGGCATGGACATGGTCCGCAGGTCCAGCTGCCGGAGGACCCTATCAGCGACTTCCGGATCGGTGCCTGGCTCATTGCGGGCCGCCACCACTTCCTGGCGGGCTGCGTCCAGGGCGATGGTTTGCACGGCAATGGAGAGTTCCCGTCCACGCTTACGCTTCTCGGCGACGGACTCGTTCTGCAATGTGCCGTCCAACAGCTCAGCGTGAAGGCGGCGCATCTTCTCCTTCACCAAGGTCACCTTCTCGGCCGGGAGTTCCTTCATGAGGTCGTGGTCCTTCAGAGCGGCCACGGCGGCAGACTGTGCACGCTTCGCCAGGACCTTCGCGGCGTCCTGTTCGTGTGATCCGTCCTCGGTCGCATCCAGGACCCGCATGAGCCACGGCAGCGTGAGCCCGGGCAGGACCAGGGTGGCTAGGAGCACCGCGCAGGCGATCACCAGGATCTCGTGGCGGGCCGGGAAGTCGCTGCCGTCCGGCAACGTCATGGGGAGTGCCAGGGCCAGCGCCAGGGTGGCGAGGCCGCGCATGCCGCACCATGTCAGGATCAACACTTCCTTGGGCGAGGTTGGCTGCAACAGGTTTCGGCGTTTTCGAGCGGTGAGGGCGAGTAGACCCAACCACAGGAAGCGCACCACAAACACCAGGACGCAGATCACCACCGCCATGCCGATCATGCCAAAGATAGCAGTGCCTTCATCGCGGATGACGTGACGGATTTCCAGCCCCACCAGCCCAAAAGCCAGCCCGGTTGCCAGCAGCTCCACCACGTCCCAGAAGGCGGTCCGCGTGATGCGTTCGGCGGCATCCTGAGGCCGCGTATGGCGCTGCAGTTCCAAGGCGGTGACGACGACGGCCACCACACCTGAGGCGTGCAGCTCCTCCGCGAGGATGTAGGCGGCGAAGGGAACAACCAGGGTCACGGCACTGCGGGCAACCATGGACGTCACCAACGTAGTGATGAACTTGGTCAGCCAACCCATCGCGACGCCAATCACCACGGCCAGTGCGGCGCCAATGACAAACTGGGGAATGACCTCGGGGCCAACTTCCTTGCCGGACATGGTTGCCGCAACCGCTGCCTGGAAGATCACGATTGCCGCGGCGTCGTTGAAGAGTCCTTCGCTCTGGAGGACAGTGATGAGCCGTCGCGGCATGTGCACACGACCCGCCACGGATTCCACCGCAACGGGGTCCGGAGGGGCCACCATGGCACCCAGCGCAATTGCCGCCGGAATGCCGATACCCGGGATCATCAGCCAGGCAGCACCAGCCACTACTGCAGTGGAGACCACCACCAGGGCCACGGCCAACAGCAGCAGTGTCCGCCAGCGTACGCGAAAAACCGCCCAGGAGCTCTTTTGCGCGGTCGCGAACAACAAGGGCGGAAGGAAGATCGGCAGGATCAGTTCCGGCGAAATCTCAAACTCGGGAAAGCCCGGTATGAAGGTCAGCCCAACGGCCAGGAGCAACATCAACACCGGGTACGGAAGCCGAAGCCTGTCCCCCAAGCCCACTGCCACCACCGTCGCGAGCAGCAACCCGACAATGAGCGCCAACTGATCCATGTTCCTGCTTCCCCAGAGGTTGTAAGGCCCTTCCCCGGGCGAAGCCGAAAAAGGTCCCTACCAACATATCCCGGTGCGCAGGCTCACCCTGTGCGTGGTCCGCGTCTCCAGTGCAGGATCAGTCCTCCGTGAGGGCATCCACCACGTCCTTGGATCCGTCCTTAAAGGCGATGGTCCGGCGGATGGTGCCCGGCAACTCCAGCACCGCCGCAGTGACCAAGGCAACATTGGCCCGTGAGGTCTCCGTGCCGCTACCGGGGTTCTCCGGGTCAGTCTGGATCTGACCCGTGGCCGGCCCGTCGGTCAGGGTTCCAGGGCCCAGGACGGTCCAGTCCAACTCGGTAGCCCGCAGGTAATCGTCGGCCGCCGCTTTGGCCTCGGCATAGGCAAAGAACGGGTTGTCGGCGGGCACACCGTGGTCCTTGGCAGCACCAATATAAGAAACCATCACATACCGTTTAACCCCCGCCTCTGCGGCGGCGTCCATCGACCTGATGGCTGCGTCCCGATCCACGGCATAGGTCCTGTCAGGATTCCCTCCACCGGCTCCTGCCGACCAGACCACGGCATCGTGGCCCTTGAGCGCTTGGGCGAGTTCCGCCGTCGTCGAGTTCTCCACATCCAGCACCTCAGCCGAGGCACCGGTCTCCGTGACATCTGCCACATGGTCGGGATTTCGGATGAAGGATGTGACGTCGTGACCTTCGCCACTAAGAATGCGGGACAGATGCAGGGCCACTTTCCCGTGGCCACCAATGATTGCGATTCGGCTCATGAAACCATTCTGTCCCACTCAACGAAAAAAGACCCCGCAGGCAGAAGCTGCGGGGTCTTGCTCTGTAGCGGTGGGGAGGCTCGATCTCCCGACCTCACGATTATGAGTCGTGCGCTCTAACCAACTGAGCTACACCGCCACGAATGAGAAAAACCTGTGTCAAGCCGGTCAAAACCGCCTTGACACAGGCCCTCATCCAGAGCCCCCCACCGGAATCGATCCGGTGACCTCGTTCTTACCAAGAACGCGCTCTACCACTGAGCTAGGGGGGCAACGAGTAAATACTCTACCGGACGTTTTCGGAAGCTACAAATCGGCGAAAAAACGCGAAAAGACAGCGCCGACACAATTTGCGAAGACGCTCAATCCTTGATCTATTTTCGGCTTCAAACAGCCAAGCTTCAGGGCAACCGGAGCACCTGTCCAGGGTAGATCCGGTCCGGATTTGGCACCGTATCCGCGTTGGCGGCAATCAGGGAACCAAGGTCCACCCATACAGCGCGGCGATCCCGTTCATGGTGTCACCCTGCTCCACCACAACCTCAGTGGCCCGCGGCGCCACTGGACCTGGCTGTCCGGCCCCCGTAGCGGCCGCCTGCGCTGCTGCAGCGTCCGCGGCCGCGGGAACCCGCCTCATGGGAAATTCCCGCCGCACAGTGGCGCGCACAGCCACCAGGACCCGGAGGTAAGCGTTAAACACGTCAGGGGGCCGGCTCGATAGCCGGCCCCCTGACGGGAACTACTTAGTGTTTACCACTTGCGAAAGTGTTTACCATTTGCCCTTGCGGTTGAAATCGCGGTGTCCGCCTTCGCCGCCACTGCGGGGCTTGCGTGCACCATCACCGTGGCCGCCGAAGCGGGATCCGCTGGCCTGGCCGCGATCGCGGTCGCCGAAGCTGCCTGCGGTCCGCTCGGAGCGGTCGCTGTAGGAGCGGCCACCGCGGTCAGCGGAGGTACGCTCGCCGTCGGACTTACGGAAGTCCTTCTTGAAGCCGCCGGAACCCTTGAAGTTTCCGCCACCGCGGTTTTCGCGGTCGCCGTAGCCACCGCGTCCGCCAGCGCCGCCACCGGAGTAGCCGCCGCGCTCGCTGTTGGGCCTGCGGCCGTTATCCAGCTCGAGGTTGATCAGCTCACCACCGATGCGGGTGCGGGACAATGCACGCAACTGATCGGCGCTCAGGTCTGCCGGGAGCTCCACCAAGGAGTGGTCCGAGCGGATATCGATGCCGCCGATCTGTGCGGAGGAGATGCCGCCTTCGTTGGCAATGGCGCCTACGATCGAACCCGGCATGACACGCTGGCGGCGTCCCACGGAGATACGGTAGGTGGCGTTGCCCTCGGTCAGCGCGCGGGTCGGCCCACGTGAGCCGAAGCCATCCTTGGAGCGCTCACGCTTCTGGTACTCGGGAGCTGCAGGCAGTTCCTTCACCAGCAGAGGCTGTCCACCCTGCGCCATGACGGCCAGGGCTGCGGCGATCTCAGAGGCCGGAACGTTGTGCTCTTCCTCGTAGGAAGAGATGAGGTCGCGGAACGCGGCAACGTCTTCGGATGCGAGGGTCTCCGTAATGCGCTCTGCGAACTTGCCCAGACGCAGGGTGTTCACAGTCTCGGCAGTAGGAAGGTGCATCTGCTCAACCGGCTGACGCGTCGCCTTTTCGATGGAACGCAGCAAGTACTTCTCACGCGGCGTCATGAAGAGGATAGCGTCACCCGAACGACCCGCACGGCCCGTGCGGCCGATGCGGTGCACGTAGGACTCGGTGTCGTGAGGGATGTCGTAGTTGATCACGTGGCTGATGCGCTCAACGTCAAGGCCACGGGCGGCGACGTCGGTAGCAACCAGGATGTCAATGCGGCCTTCCTTCAGCGCGTCAACAGTGCGTTCGCGCTGCTGCTGCGGGATGTCGCCGTTGATGGCGGCAGCCTGGAAACCGCGGGACTTCAACTTGTCGGCGAGGTCCTCGGTAGCCATCTTGGTGCGCACGAAGGCGATAACGCCGTCGAACTCTTCAACTTCGAGGATGCGGGTCAGGGCGTCCAGCTTGTGCGGGCCCATGACCTGCAGGTAGCGCTGCTTGGTGTTGGCACCGGTGGTGGTCTTGGACTTCACCGAGATCTCAGCCGGGTTGTTCAGGTACTGCTTGGACATGCGGCGGATCTGGCCCGGCATGGTGGCGGAGAACAACGCAACCTGACGGGTATCAGGGGTCTGCTGGAAGATCTGCTCAACGTCATCGGCAAAGCCCATGCGCAGCATCTCGTCAGCTTCGTCCAGCACCAGGTACTGGAGCTCGGAGAGGTCCAATGAACCCTTGGCGATGTGGTCAATCACGCGGCCGGGGGTGCCGACAACTACCTGTGCACCGCGGCGCAGGCCGGCCAGCTGTGGGCCGTAAGCGGAGCCACCGTACACCGGGAGGACGGTGAAATCGTCAATGTGCTTGGCGTAGGAAGTGAATGCCTCAGCAACCTGGAGGGCCAGTTCACGCGTCGGAGCCAGGACAAGCGCCTGGGTCTTGCGGGACGGGCCGTTGAGGTCGTGGAGTTCAGCCAGGCGGGACAGGGCAGGAACGGCGAATGCCGCGGTCTTGCCGGTACCGGTCTGGGCGAGGCCTACGACGTCGCGGCCTTCGAGCAGCAACGGAATGGTGGCTGCCTGGATGGGGGACGGCTTCTCATAGCCGACATCCTGCAGGGCGGCCAGGACGCGTCCATCGATGCCAAGATCGACGAACTTGACGCCTTCTTCGTCCTCGTCCCCTGCCTTGGGGGCAGGAGCTTCGGTGAAGGCGGGGGCTGCAGTCTCAGCTGCAGGAGTCTCGACGGGGGCAGCGGCAGCAGCCGGTGCTTCAGCTTCGGCGGGTGCGGAGGTCTCAGCTACAGCAGCGGACTCGGCGGTCTGGGCGTCGAAGTTTTCGTTGAGATTTTCGGTCATAGGGGGAAATTCCTCATCCATAGGGCAGTCGGCGCGGCCCGGTTGGGCTTGGCCGCATTACTCGTCGCGAGAAACAGGAAAGGTGCCCTGTTTGTCGCAAGAAGTCCGGCGCTATCGCAATCCCATGGCAGGACTTCCCGCTGCATCTCTTGGCTGCTATCCCAGCAGTCTGTACAGCGTTTTCTTTAGCCGGCTCTCCCTATGAAAATGCCCACACACATTTGCGGGCCCCAACACTTACCAGTCCTGCCTCAAGAATTGGGCAGGATAAAGGGATTTCCGGAGTGGGGGATATTTCAAGTGTAGGGCACGCAGGCCCATCAGCGCGACCCGAGGGAGCACAAGGGCGGGGTGAGCTTGTTCACACCCGGATCTACGGCCACACGGTGGGGACCTAGAGTCCGTTTCTGCGCAGGACCTTTTCGAAGACGGGGTGGTAGTCCTCCTGCAATCGGATCTCGCCGTCGGCATCGGCATCGAGCAGGATCTGGACCAGTTCCGGAGTGGGCTCACTAAACCACTGACCCACGGTAATTCCGTGCCGGGGGACGAAAGTGCGGTGGATGTGATCCCCCGCGGAAATGGTGCCTGTCTTGATCACCCGAAGGTAGGTGCCAACCCGGCCGGCCTGCGTGAAACGCTTCACCCATTGCGGCTCGCCGATCACCCGTTGGAAGGTGGCGCACGGAACCCGTGGTGAGGTGACTTCCAGCTCCACATCCAAACCGATCTTCCAACGTTCGCCAATGACAGCCCCGGTGGTTTCGATGCCGGTGACGCGCAGGTTCTCGCCGAAAATTCCGGCTGGCATCTCCCGCTGCAGCTCACCTGACCAATAGTCAGCATCAGCCTGCGAATACGCGTACAGAGCCTGGTCCTCCCCGCCGTGATCAACCCGGTTTGCCTGCACATCCCCATGCAGTCCGAGTCTGTGGACCTTAACCGGCCCCTCCACGGGGCGCTTGTCCATGCCGGTGACGCCCACGCTCCCCTCGGGGTCGGGCAGCAACTGGTGCACACGGCAGACGGCAAGGAGGGATGCGGTGTTCATGGACAACAGTGTACGGACGCAAGGGGCCAGGATTAAGGATCGAAACGGTAGCCCATGCCCGCTTCCGTGTGAAGGTGCCTGGGTTCGGCAGGATCCCGCTCCAACTTCCGCCGAAGCTGGGCAATATATACGCGCAAATACTGCGTTTCCTTCGCATACGCCTGCCCCCACACCTGGGTGAGGATCTGCTGCTGGCTCACCAGCTTCCCCTTATTACGGACCAGCAGCTCCAGGATGTTCCACTCCGTGGGTGTCAGGCGCACTTCCGCGCCATCCTTGATGATCTTCTTGCCAGCCAGGTCCACCATGAAGTCCGTGGTGGCCAGTGTTGGTTCCTCATGTTCGGTAACAACCCGGCGCGAGGCGACCCGAAGCCGCGCAAGCAGCTCATCCAAACCGAAGGGCTTGGTCACATAGTCGTCCGCACCGGCGTCGAGCGCTTCTACCTTGTCCTCAGAGGCGTGCCGCGCGGACAGCACAATGATTGGCATGCTGCTCCACCCGCGAATGCGACGAATGATCTCCACTCCGTCCATGTCCGGCAACCCGAGGTCCAGCACCACAATCTCCACTGGTTGCTTGGCCGCAGCCTGCAAGGCCTCGGCACCGGTGCCGACGGTCAGCGCCTGATAGCCATGCGCTTGGAGGGTCACCTGCATGGCGCGGGCAATACGGGCTTCATCCTCAACAATGAGCACCAGCGTCATTGCGCACCCCCGGTCCACAGCGGCAACGTGACCACCATGGTCAGGCCACCGCCCGGCGTCGGCTCCGCAGCAAGCCTGCCGCCCATGGCTTCACTGAAGCCCTTCGCCACAGCCAGGCCCAATCCGATCCCGCCACCGGCGCTGATCCCGCCGGCAGGCGACTGCGATGGGGAATCACCAAAGCGTTGAAACGGCTGGAATATATCCACCACTTCCTTATGCCCCACTCCCCCGCCGTGATCGATGATTCTCAGTTCGCTGGCGGGCCGGTCCCCCAGGGTGATGCCCTCTCCGGCACGCGCCGTGAGGACCACATCGGACTCCGGCGCATACTTCATGGCGTTCTCCACAATGTTGGCCACCACCCGTTCAAGCATCCCGGCGTCGGCCTGCACCGGGGGAAGATTGGGCGGCAATTCATTGCGCAGCCGTTCCCTGGGGACCCCCCGTAGCGCCTGCGGCAACACCTCAGCCCACACAATGCCCGTCAGCAGCGGATTGACCGCGTCAGCCGTAATGCGCGACATGTCCAGGAGGTTGTCCACCAAATGGTCCAAGCGGTCGGCGTACTCTTCGATGGTCTCCAGCAACTCGCGTTCCACGTCGGGAGGAAATGTCACGTCCTCCTGGCGCAGGCTGCTGACAGCGAGCTTAATCCCGGCCAAAGGAGTCCGGAGGTCATGGGAGACGGCGCGCAGGATGGAGGTCCGCATCTTGTTGCCTTCAGCCAACCTCACGTTGTCCCTCCGGCTTTTCACCAACTGTTGCCGATCCCGGACAGCCACAACAAAAGCCCCGAAGGCGGCCAGCATCCGTTGCTGGTGGGCTGACAACGGTCCGCCGCGCAGCAGCAACGTGTAATGGGGATCGACGACGGCGGCATGGTCTGCGGCGGCATGGGTCACCGGCGGATTCGGGCCGGCACCCGCCAGGACTCGCCACTCCGGCGTCGAACCGGCTGACGCGCCCTGCTGCGATGAACCCAGTAGCGTCACCGCTTCCATTCCCAGGTTGCTGCGGACTTTCTCAAGGAAGGACTCCAGGCTCCCATCAGAGCTCAGGATGCGTAGGGCCAGCTCGCTCAAGGCCGTAGCCTCTGCACCTGAGCGGGCTGCCTCCTGCGCCCTGCGGCTGGCAAGGCCCACCGCGAGGGCAACCCCACAGGCCACCGCAAGGAAAACCACCAATGTAAACAAGGTGGTGGGATCGGCGATGGAGAGGGACCCCACCGGGTCCGCTGAGAAGTAGTTAAGGAGGAAGCTGCCCAGCACCGCGGCCACCACAGCCGGCCACAAACCACCAATGGCCGCCACCGCAACAGCTACTGCCAGTTGCAACAGCATGATCATGGCAAAGTTGCGGAATCCGAGGACCGTGACCATGAGTTCAATGCCTGGCGGCAACACAACAGCCAACACCAGGCCCGTGATCACCCGGGCGGTGCCGATGCCGCGGATCGGCGGGAGCCGCAGCAGCACGCCGTCGTCGCCGCTGCTGTTTGCTTCAGGTCCCGCCATGGCTACATCCTTACATGCTTCCAAACATGGGGACTTATCCCCATTCACGGCCGTCACCCGTGCCTGCGCGGCGCACAGGGACTAGGCTTGCTCTGAGTATTCTGGTCCGGCGTGGCGCCGGACACTTCAACGGTCTATCCAGGGGGATATACATGGGCCCGAATGACAGCCCTGACGCAGCCGGCAACAACGGCGGCAGCAGGGACAACAACGGCGACTTTGCGGCGGGCAACAATCCGCCCAAGCCTCCTCCGTGGCAGGTACCCAAGCCCGAGCTCCACCCTGAGCTGTTCACGCCCGTCGAGAAAGAACCGGCGCAGGGCAGCACCGGCAAGCGCAGGAAAAAGCCCGCCGGGGCACCCCAGCCTGGGGCTGGAGCACCCAAGCCCGGCCAACCCCTCCCCGTGGTTGACCCCTTCGCTAAAGAACGCGAGCGCGGTGAGGCCGAGGCGGCCAAGAAGAAGAAGCGCTCGCATCGCCGCACCCTGGTGGTGGGTCTGGGTGTGACTGCCCTCCTGGCCGGAACCATCACTGCGATTGTGGCCAGCAACAAGGAGGAAGCTGACTACGCACAGGTCTGTTTCAATGAGGAAACCGGCGAGCGCGTTGATGACAACCAGTGCGACAACAGCAGTTCGGCGGGCCGCAGTTCAGGGGTATACGCCTGGTACTTCTATTCCCGCGGGGCCAGCGTGCCTGCCGTGGGCCAAAACCGCAGCTCCTACCCGAGCTACACCAAGAATGTGCCCACGGACGCCAAGGCTTCCAAGGGGTACAGCACCAAGGGCGGCACGGTCAGCCGCGGCGGCTTTGGCAGCAGCTCCAAAAGCGGCGGAAGCTCGGGGGGCTAGGCGTGCGTCGACTCCCCTCCGAGCCCAGGCCGGACTGGAAGCAGAAGATCGAAGAACAGGGCCTGGTATTTTCCACTACCACCATGCCCGATGGCCGGAACATCGAGTACTGGAACGAATCGGCCTATTACGAATTCACCGAAGACGAGGTGGAAACCCTCGAGAAAACCGCCGAGGACATGCACATCATGTGCTTGGAGGCGGCGAAGTACCTCGCCACCGGGGCCATGGGCGATATCGGCATCGGGCGGCAGGCTCTGGAATTGGCCGGGGAGTCGCTGCAGGCCGGCGACATGGATATTTACGGTCGCTTCGACTTCATCTATGACGGCAAGGGTGGTCCGGCCAAGATGCTGGAGTACAACGCCGATACCCCTACCGGGCTGATCGAGGCTTCCGTGGCTCAGTGGTTCTGGCTGCAGGACGTCTTCCCGGAGAAGGACCAGTGGAACGGAATCCATGAGGCCCTGATCCGTCAGTGGAAGAAGCTGCAGTTCCGCACCGGCATGAGCACCTTGCATGTTGCCCACTCCGAGGCGGAGGAATCCGGCGAGGACTGGATGACGGCGGCGTACATGCGGGATGTTGCAAGCCAGGGCGGTTGGACCACCATCGGGATCAATATGTCCGATATTGGCTGGGACCCCAACCTGAACCGGTTCGTGGACCTGGACAACTTCATGATCAGCACCATGTTCAAGCTGTACCCGTGGGAACTGATGATGAAGGAACCCTTCGGACACCGCCTCCTTCAGCGCGCCCACAACCCACGCTGGGTTGAGCCGGCGTGGAAGATGCTGTTGTCCAACAAAGCCCTGCTGGCTGCGCTGTGGCACCTCTACCCCAATCATGAGAACCTGCTGCCTGCCTACCTCGGCGATCCCGGTCCTCTCAAGGAATGGGTGGCCAAGCCGCTGCATGGACGCGAGGGCGACAACATTCGCATTCACGCCCCCGGCATCGAAATCCAACAGCCAGGTGGTTATGGTCGCGAAGGCTGGTGTTTCCAGCAGTACCACTCCCTTCCCGACTTCGACGGCAACCATCCTGTCCTGGGCCTGTGGGTAGTGGATGGCGAATCCGTGGGCTGCGGAATCCGCGAATCAGACGGACCCATCACGGACTATTTCTGCCGCTTTGTCCCCAATACCATTGACGCCCCGGCGCCCATCGCGCCCCCTGCTACTGCCTACGGAGCTGCACTATGAGCACAGAAACCTCGACGCCGGGTGGCGGCTCAGCGGGCGGCGACCGCACCGCCGTCGTACCTTCCAAAGGCCTCCACGCCGGGATCCTGGACCTGGGCGACTCCGTCATGCTGGGCCTCGCCTCCACCGCGCCCGTCTACTCGCTTGCGGCAACGCTGGGACTCATCGTTGCAGTCAACGGCAACTACACTCCCCTGATCCTGATCCTCGGCTTCATCCCCGTGCTGTTCATTGCCTACGCTTTCCGTGAGCTCAACAGCGCCATGCCGGATTGCGGTACTACGTTCTTCTGGGCCCGCAAAGCCTTCGGTCCGTGGGCTGGCTGGCTGGGCGGCTGGGGCGTGGCCCTGGCAGGTGTGGTGGTGCTGGCCAACCTGGCGCAAATCGCGGGCAAGTACGTGTGGCTGCTGATCGGCGACGGTTCACTGGCCGATAACACCTGGCTGGTCACTGCCACCGGTGTGCTGTTCATTGTGTTCATGACGTACGTGAACCACCGCGGCATCCGTTTGGGCGAGCATGTCCAGCGCACCCTGACCTACATTCAGTACATTTCGCTGGGCATCTTTGCGGTGGCCATTGTTTTCCGGATCGCAGGCGGTGCGCCTGAAGGGCAGGCCTTCGACTTTGAGTGGTTCAATCCTGCCGGCGCCTTTGCAGATCCCGGCGCCGTGGTTCATGGTGTCCTGCTGGCTTTGTTCATTTATTGGGGCTGGGACACGTGCCTGGCGCTGAATGAGGAGACGGAAAACCCTGCCAAGACCCCCGGCCGTGGCGCCGTTCTCTCCGCCACAGTCCTTCTGGCGATTTACGTTTCCGTGGCCCTCCTGGTGATGATGTACGCCACGATCGGTACCGACGGCATCGGACTGGGCAACGAGGCAAACCAGGACGACGTCTTCCTGGCCATGAAAGACGTTGTGCTGGGTCCTTGGGGCTGGCTGATCATTGTGGCTGTGCTTGCCTCAGTCCTGTCCTCCACGCAGACCACCATCCTGCCCACCGCCCGCGGAACCCTGTCCATGGGTGTCCACGGCGCGCTTCCTCCCCGGTTCGGCAAGGTCCACGAGCGCTTCATGACTCCGGGCTTCTCCACTCAGGTGATGGGTGCGGTGGCTGTGGTGTACTACGTTGCCATGAGCTTCCTGAGTGAAAACCTGCTCTCGGACTCCATCAGTGCTATCAGTTTGTTCATTGCGTTTTATTATTCGCTGACTGGTTTCTCCTGTGTATGGTTCTTCCGCTCCACGCTCCGGGATTCGGCCAGGAACCTGTGGTTCCGCGGCATCCTGCCGTTCCTTGGTGCACTATCTCTTGCTGCGGCTTTCTTCATCTCCGCAGTCCAGATGTGGGATCCGGCTTATGGGGACACACAGATCTTCGGCATTGGCGGGGCGTTCGTCAGCGGCGTACTGTTGTTGGCCCTAGGCGTTGTGTTGGCGGTCGTCTGCCGCTTCGCACCCTCCACCCGGGGTTACTTCACCGGTGAGCGCGCCGAGGTGGGTGTGGTCCGCGGCGAGTAGGCTGCGTTCCTCCCCAGTTAGTCTCCCGAAAGGGCCGGAAACACCCTGTGACACGGGCGTTTCCGGCCCTTCTTTCGGTGAACCGGGGAACTAACCGGGGAGGAACGCAGCGTTGGCCGCTTAAGATGCTGGAATGAGCGATTCAACGACGAACACCTCCGACGTCCTTGCCCTCGATTCCCTGCTGACGGCAGACGAGCTGGCCCTCCGCGAGCGGGTCCGCGACTTCACCGCACAGCGGATCCGCCCCAACATCGCACGCTGGTACGAGGACGCTCATTTCCCCCGCGGGATCGCAACGGAGCTGGGTGAGCTCGGTGTTCTGGGAATGCACCTGGACGGTTACGGCTGCCCCGGCCGGACCGCCGTCGAATATGGCCTCGCCGCGATGGAACTTGAGGCCGGCGATTCGGGGATCCGCACGTTCGTCTCGGTCCAGGGCTCCCTTGCCATGACGGCCATCCATAAGTGGGGCTCGGAGGAACAGAAAGAGCAATGGCTTCCTCGAATGGCCGCCGGGGAGCTGATCGGCTGTTTCGCGCTGACCGAGCCGACGGCGGGGTCTGATCCGTCATCCATGACAACTTTTGCCCGCCAAACAGCCGACGGTTGGGTCCTGGATGGTGCCAAACGCTGGATCGGCCTCGCGACCATTGCAGACGTCATGGTGGTATGGGCGAACACTGAAGACGGCATCCGAGGGTTCCTGGTTCCCGCCGGGACCTCCGGTGTGAGCGCTACGCCGATTGAGCCGAAGCTCTCCATGCGCGCTTCCATTCAGTGCGATGTAAAGTTCGACGGCGTGAGGCTGGGTTCTGAAGCCATCCTCCCGGGTGCCTCGGGACTTCGGGGACCATTTTCATGCCTGAATGAGGCGCGATACGGGATCGCATGGGGTGCAATGGGAGCGGCCCGGGACTGCTACGAAGCTGCGTTGGATTATGCCGGCAATCGCCTCCAGTTTGGTCGGCCGCTGGCGGGCTACCAGCTGACGCAGGAGAAACTTGTGAACATGCTGGTGGAAATCCAGAAGGGCACCATGCTGGCCCTTCATTTGGGCCGCTTGAAGGACACCGGCCATCTTCAGCCCCAGCAGATTTCTTTGGGCAAGCTGAATAACGTCCGCGAGGCCATCAAGATCGCCCGGGAGGCTCGGACGATCCTGGGCGGCAACGGCGTCACCTTGGACTACTCACCGCTGCGGCACGCCAACAACCTGGAGTCGGTGCGGACCTATGAGGGAACGGATGAGGTCCACACCCTGATCCTGGGTCAGCACATCACGGGCATCGGAGCTTTCCGTGGCTAGCCCCCCCAACTAAGGGAGGACCAGCAGATTGAAGTAGCCGCGGAGCCCCTTGACCACGTCTACGTCGTCGGGGGCCAGCAGCCACTGTGTTTGGAGCCCGTCCCACAGTGCAACCAAGGACATTGCAGCTTCATCAGGATCGACGCCGGCCCTCAACCTGCCTTCTGCAGCCAGCTCGGCGAAGCGCCGTGCATAGCTTTTCCTCAGCCGATCGAAGCGCTCGGTGAAGTAAACGCGCCCTGGATGCGAATCGGTAACGGACTCCGCGCACAGAATGGTGTACAGCTCAACCAGGCCCGGAATGTTCTCGTTGAACAGCGCCGTCCGGAGTACTGAATCGACCAGGCCCTCTTCCATGTCATCAGGGAAGGCATCGCCGGTGATTTCGTCGCGTCGCTCCAGGACTGCCATCAGGAGATCACGCTTGGACGGGAAATAGTGCAGCAGGCTGGTTTGGCTCAGCCCCACCCGGTCGGCAACGTCCTGCAGTGACCCGCCCCGGTAGCCGTGGGCAGCGAACACCTCATGGGCGGCATCAAGAATGGTCCGGCGCCGTTCTTCGGATTTTGCGTAGGGGCCCCGCCGCGCTGCTCGGCCCACGTCCTTTGTGGTCATGGCTAGCCAGTGTACATGTGTGTTTCGACTCAAAAATGAAATTCGAGTGACTACTCGAATTTTCTGTTACCGTAGTCACACTTGCCGCGGCGGACTGAAGGAATTCCCAGCCGCGTCATCGTCAACCTGACACGAAGAGGTGAAGGCTCGTGACCCGATTCACGCGAAGACAACTCCTGGGCGCAGGCCTGGGAACAGCAGCCATGGGCTTGCTGAGCGGGTGCGCTACTCCAGGAACGCAGTCCGTCAACGCCGCACCAACCATCCCCGCCGCCGGGGAGCCCGTGCGGCTGACCTACTGGGCTTGGCTTAAGGACTTCCAAAACGTCGCTGATGTCTGGAATGCGTCCAATCCCAACATCCAAGTGGATGTGGTGTGGATCCCGGGCGGCAACGCAGGCGGGTACCAGAAGCTGTACTCAGCCCTGGCCGCTGGCGGCGGACCTGACCTGGCTCAGGTGGAACTACGGTCCATCCCGGAGTTCATGCTGGTGAACGGACTGGTTGATCTGAACCGCTATGGCGCCAAGGACCACGAACACTTGTACGACCCCACCCTGTGGAAGCAAGTCAGCTACACCGGGGGCGTTTACGGCATCCCCCAGGACGCCGGCCCTATGGGCATGTTCTACCAGCCCGCCATCCTGGACAAGGTGGGGGGCAGCGCCCCGAAGACCTGGGACGAGTGGGCTGCCTTAGCCGCCGAACTTCGCTCCGTGGACAGTTACTTGGACTGCTTCCCCATCAGCGATGCCTCTCCCTTCGCGTCCTTCGCGGGGCAGGCCGGCGCCCAGTGGCTGCGACCGGAAGAGGATGGCTGGGTCATCAACATGACCGACGACGCCACGCTCAACACCGCGCGTTTCTTCGACAAAGCGATCGACGACGACCTCGTCACCACCGCGTACGGCGCCTTCTCCCCGGGTTGGTTTGCGGCCGCCGGCAAGGGTGGCATTGCCTCCACCGTCACCGGCAGCTGGGGCGATGCTTTGGTGCAGGGCGTCAGTGGCTCCGAAGGTAAGTGGCGCGTCGCGCCGATGCCCACGTGGGGCGACACCGGCTTTGGCTCCAGCTACCTGGGTGGCTCTACGGCGGCGGTGTTGGCCAACAGCAAACACCCCAAGGAAGCACTCGAGTTTGCGGTGTGGCTGACCACGTCCAAAGAGGGAATCGACGCCGAGATCAAGCACAGCGGCATCGGCTGGTCACCCAACCCCGACTTTATTGGCACGGATCGGCAGCAGCCCTCGGCGTTCTTCGGTGGCCAACGCTATAACGAGGAAGTCTTTGTTCCCGCCGCCCAACAGCAGAACCCGGACTGGTCCTGGTGGCCGGTGACCCAGCAGTCGTTCAACATCCTCAGCGACGGCTTCCGCAAAAAGGCTTTCGGTACCTCATTGGTCGATTCAATCGCAGCTTCCGAGCAGCAGATCATCACCGTTTTCAAGAACAAGGGCCTCAGCATTCGGAAGGAAACGGCATGACCACCACCCGCACCGCATCTACAGTGCAGCGCCCCGCCGCCACGGCACCAAACCGTCCGGGCAAGCGGGCCGGCGCTGCTGCACGCGCCCCTTGGCTTCTGCTGGCTCCGTTCCTGGGGCTCTTTGTCCTCACCTTCCTGCTGCCCATTGTTGTGGCCATCATGTCCAGCTTTACCAAGGTGACCCGCAGCGGGCTCTTCGGTGAAGCCGGCGTGACCAGTGAGTTCGCCGGCTTCAGCAATTACGCCCAGGCTCTGGCCGACGGCAGCTTTGTGGCGTCCATTGGCCGAATGCTGCTCTTTGGTATCGTCCAGGTTCCCGTGATGATCGTCCTGTGCACGGCGTTGGCTCTCATGCTCGAGTCAGCATCGGCAAAGTGGCCTGGCTTCTTCCGTGCCGCCTACTTCCTCCCCTACGGTGTACCGGGCGTCATCGCCACCATCCTCTGGTCCTTCCTGTACGTGCCCGGGCTCAGCCCGCTGTTTGACGCAGCCAAGATCGTTGGCTTGACTCCCGATTTCCTGGGCGCCAACAGCGTCCTGTGGTCCATTGCCAACATCGTCACGTGGAGCTACACGGGCTACAACATGCTGATCATCGTGGCGCAGCTCAAGGCCATCCCGGTGGAACTCTACGAGGCAGCCAAGGTGGACGGCGCTTCCACGTGGCGTGTTGCCCGGAGCATCCAACTCCCCTTGATCCGCCCCGCACTGATGCTCACCACGGTGTTTTCCATCATCGGAACGCTGCAACTGTTCGCTGAAGCGCAGGTCCTCAAGACCGTTGCTCCGGCCATCGACAGCCAATACACGCCCAATCTCAGCGCGTACACCACCGCGTTCGCCTACAACGACTACAACGTCGCTGCAGCCCAGTCGGTCATCATCGCCGTGGCCGCATTCGCCCTTTCCTTCGCTTTCCTCGCACTGACGAACAGGAAGTCCTCATGACCTCCACAGCAACGAAGCCCGCCACTCCCGCCATCCGCAGCAAGACATCGGCGGGTCCGGACCGTTCGGCCGGACGACGGCGGTCATCCACCATCATTGTCACCGCACTTTTGGTGGTGGTGGCCTTGTACTTCCTGATTCCCGTGTATTGGGTGTTCGTGGCCTCCACAAAATCCACGGAAGACCTCTTCTCCACCAATGGCTTCTGGTTCGCGCCCACTTTCTCTCTGTGGGAAAACATCGGCCGTGTGGTCAGCTACGACAACGGCATTTTTGGCCGCTGGTTCCTGAACTCGGCCATCTACGCAGGTGTCGGCGCGCTCCTGGCCACATACTTTGCCGCAGCAGGCGGCTATGCCTTGGCCAAGTACCAGTTCAAGGGACGCAACCTGGTGTTCGGCACCATCCTTGGCGGCGTCCTCGTTCCGGGTACTGCCACTGCCCTGCCGCTCTTCCTGCTGTTCAGCCAGATGGGCCTGGCCAACACGTACTGGAGCGTCCTGCTGCCCTCCCTGGTTTCACCATTCGGCCTGTTCCTCTGCCGGATCTACGCCCAAGCCACAGTGGATACCTCGCTGATTGAGGCCGCACGGATCGACGGCGCGGGCGAGCTCCGCATCTTCCACACCATTGGGCTCAAGGTACTGACGCCGGCCTTGGTCACCGTGTTCCTGTTCCAACTGGTGGGCATCTGGAACAACTACTTCCTGCCTTTGGTCATGCTGTCCGATTCCGAGCTTTACCCCATCACGCTGGGCCTGAACAACTGGTTGAGCCAGGTTGACCGTTTGCCCGAATTCTATGAACTGACCACGGGCGGGGTGCTGCTTTCCATCATTCCTCTCAGCATCGCCATGGTTGTCCTGCAGCGCTTCTGGCGCGGCGGACTGACAGAAGGAGCCGTTAAGTAATGACCACGTCATTGGACGCCAGCTACATCACTGACACCGGTCCGGGATCCGGCAAGAGACTCCCTGCCCGTTCCTGGCTGCACACCGACGCACCCACCATCTCCCTGAACGGGACGTGGCGTTTCCGGCTTCTCCCGGGGGCTCCCGGAACCCCGGGCGGCCGGGGTGTCCTCCCCGCCGGCGAACCCACTGAAGGCGTCGCCGAGGAAGCCCTGGATGACTCCACCTGGGACCAGATCCCGGTTCCCGCGCACTGGGTCCTGGAAGGCGATGGCCGTTATGGACGGCCCATCTACACCAACGTCCAGTTTCCGTTCCCTACCGATGCACCCCATGTCCCGGATGAGAACCCCACCGGGGATTACCGCCGAAGCTTCGAAGTGCCCGCCGACTGGAAGGACGCCGAACGCCTTGTTCTGAGGTTCGACGGCGTCGAATCCCGTTACAAGGTGTGGCTCAATGGCAGCGAGATCGGGGTGGGTACCGGCAGCCGGCTCGCCCAGGAATTCGACGTCACCGAGGCAGCACGCCCCGGACAGAACGTCCTGGCTGTGCGGGTCCATCAATGGTCTGCGTCCAGCTACGTGGAGGACCAGGACCAGTGGTGGATGCCGGGCATCTTCCGCGATGTCACCCTCCAGGCCCGCTCTGCGAAGGGCATCGACGACGTCTGGCTGCGCACGTCTTATGCCAACAACGCGGGCGTCATCGACCCCGAAATCACGGCTGACAACGCCGCCTACCCGGTGCGGCTGTCCGTACCCGAGCTGGACGTCGACGTCGTCTGGAACTCCCCTGCCGACGTCACCCCGGTGGCAATTGCCGCCGTCGAGCCCTGGTCCGCAGAGGTTCCGCGCCTCTACAACGCCACCGTGTCCAGCGATGGGGAAACCATTTCGCTGCGCCTGGGATTCCGGACCGTGGAGATCAAGGGCGACCGGTTCCTGGTGAACGGCAAGCGCGTGGTGTTCCATGGCGTCAACAGGCATGAGACCCACCCTGACCGCGGCCGCGTGTTTGACGAGGACTTTGCCCGCCAGGACCTTGCCTTGATGAAGAAGTTCAACGTCAACGCCATCCGCACCAGCCACTACCCGCCGCATCCCCGCCTGTTGGACATCGCGGACGAGATGGGCTTCTGGGTGATCCTCGAATGCGATCTTGAAACCCACGGCTTTGAACGGCACGGCTGGGTGGGTAACCCCAGCGATGATCCCGCGTGGCGTGAAGCGTACCTGGACCGCATGGAACGGACCGTGGAGCGGGACAAGAACCACCCCTCGATCGTCATGTGGTCCCTGGGCAACGAGTCGGGCAGCGGCTCCAACCTGGCCGCGATGTCCGCATGGACGCATGCCCGGGACACTGGCCGCCCCGTCCACTACGAAGGCGACTACACCGGCGCTTATACCGACGTCTATTCCCGGATGTACTCCTCCGTGCCGGAAACCGAAGCGATCGGCCGGGACGATTCCGGCTCGCTGCTCCTGGGATGTTCCGCGGCGGAGTCCGCACGCCAGCGCACCAAACCGTTCATTCTCTGCGAATACGTCCATGCCATGGGCAACGGACCCGGCGCAATCGACCAGTACGAGGACCTGGTGGACCGCTACCCGCGGCTGCATGGCGGCTTTGTCTGGGAATGGCGGGACCACGGTATCCGCACCACGGACGCCAACGGCACCGAGTTCTTTGCCTACGGCGGGGACTTCGGCGAAGTGGTCCACGACGGCAACTTTGTGATGGACGGCATGGTCCTTTCCGACTCCACACCCAGCCCTGGACTCTTTGAGTACAAACAGATCGTCGCGCCCCTGCGCTTGGGTTTCAGCACGGAAACGCACGACGGCGGCACGCGCCGTTCCGTCTCCGTCGCCAACCTGCGGCACACCGCTGATGCGTCCGACGTCGTCCTGCGCTGGCGCACCGAAGTGGACGGCGAGGTGACCGCGTCCGGTGAGCTCGACGTCGTCACCTCGGCCGGCGTCCCCCTCCCCGCGGGGAATTCGGCGCTGATTGAGTTGCCGGAGTTCGCATCCATGGACTCGGGAGAGTGCTGGCTGACTGTGGAGTCGGTCCTTCGCAAGGACACAGCGTGGGCCGAGGCCGGGCACGTGATCTCCGCTGCGCAGCTCCAACTCTCAGACGCTGCGCCGCGTCTGAGCATCCCGCGCCCTCACTCTTCGTCCAACCGTGCCGTCCACGGAGTGGCGGGTACGGTTGCGCTGGGGCCCGGGGTCTTTGAAAACGGCCGGCTGGTCTCGCTGGCCGGACTGCCGGTGGCCGGGCCGCGCCTGGAATTGTGGCGGGCTCCCACCGATAACGACGCCGGCGCCGGCCGGGGCAGCTACGACCTCGCCGATCCGTGGCTCAACAACGGCGACGGTGTTGCCGCACCGTCATCCGAGAGCATCTGGCGTGCCGCCGGTCTTGACCGGTTGACGGCCAGGGTGGAGAAGGTCTCGGCCAGCGGATCGGACGTCTCCGTCCGTACCCGCTACGCTGCAGCCGATGCCGCACATTGGGTCTCTGTGGAGGAGAACTGGCAGCTGTCCGATGGCGAGCTGTGGCTCCGTCTGGACATTGTTCCCAGCTCGGGGTGGGACATTATCTGGCCGAGGGTGGGGGTCCGCTTTGACCTGCCCGGATCAGTGGATGGCGCGTCGTGGTTCGGCGCCGGCCCCCGTGAGTCATACCCGGACAGCATGCATGCAACGCTTGTGGGCCGCTACTCGGCGGGCATCGACGAGCTTTCGGTGAGCTACGCCAAACCGCAGGAAGCGGGACACCGGAGTGCGGTTCGCACGCTGGACCTGCAGAACTCCGGAGAACACTGGCTGGGGTTCAGCGCTATCCCTGATTCCCGTGGGCGCCTGCCCGGTTTCACGCTCTCACGGCACACGGCGCAGGAGATTTCTGCCGCAGCCCACCCGCACGAGTTGCCGGCAAGCAAGGGCAGCTACTTGTACCTCGATGCCGCCCAGCATGGGCTCGGGTCCAGGGCGTGCGGTCCGGACGTCTGGCCGGACCACGCGCTGCGTCCGGAAGCACGGACGCTGACGTTCCGGATCACTGAAGCGGGCTAGATCCCCCCGTTGCGGGGCCCGCTCTGCATGCTTCCGGGCACGAATAGCGCGCAGAGCGGGCCCCACAACACCACCCCCGTGCGTTGCGGGGCCCGTTTTGCGCGATTCGACGCGGGAATACCACGCAGAGCGGGCCCCGCAACGAAAGGACAGGGGTGTCAGGCGACCGCCACGGGCTCCTTCTTAGCTGCATCCTTGCGGATGGTGGCACTAATGACAGCGGCCACCGTGCACATGGCGGCTGCGCCCAGCCAGGCGTAGTTGTAGTGCCCGGTGGCATCGCGGATGAACCCGGCCAGGAGTGCCGCAACGGCAGCCCCGAGCTGGTGGGCTGCGAACACCCAGCCGAACACCACAGACCCGTCGGCACCGAAAACCGAGCGGCAAATAGCGGCGGTGGGAGGCACGGTGGCTACCCAATCGAGCCCGTAGACCACCACGAAGATAATCATGCTCGGCTCAACCGACGAGCCCAGAAGCAGCGGCAACACCAGCAGACCGATCCCCCGGAACTGGTAATACACAGCCAGCAGCACTTTGGGGTTGAAGCGGTCCGTTAACCATCCGGACGCGATGGTCCCCACGATGTCGAAGATCCCGACGACGGCCAGCAAACCCGCCGCTGTGGTTTCAGGCATGCCGTGATCGTGTGCGGACGGAATGAAGTGCGTGCCGATCAGTCCATTGGTGGTAGCCCCACAGATCGCGAATCCCGCTGCCAATGCCCAAAACGTCCGGACCTTACTCGCGCGTTTGAGGACCTGCAGTGCACGAATCGCGGCGTTGGGAGAATCCCCTGCCCCCGGCACAGCAACCACAACGGCGGGCTTGCCAAACGTCGCAGCGGTTGTTCCGGCGTCGGCGGCTTTCGTGTCAGATTCAGCGGCGGCGGGTTCAGCCGCTGCGGCTTCCTCGGCACCGTAAGGCAACACCCCGACGTCGGCAGGTGAGTTCCGCAGCCAGCGCAGCACCAGCGGGACTACTGCGAGCGCACCTGCCGCGATGAGCAAGGATGCACCGCGCCAGCCCGGGTTTTGGGCAAGGGCCGCGATAAAGGGCAGGAATACCAACTGGCCGGCTGCACTACCGGCAGTCAGGATGCCGATCACCAGGCCACGGCTTTCGGCGAACCAGGTGTTGGCGATGGTGGCGGCGAAGACAAGGGCCATGGAACCGGTGCCCAGTCCGATCAGCAGGCCCCAGGTGAGCAGGATCTGCCAGGACTGGTTGACGAAGACCGTCAGGGCGGAGCCGAGCCCGATGAGGCAGAGAGCCAGCGAGGTGACCTTCCGGATACCGAAGCGCTCCATCAGGGCCGCGGCGAACGGAGCCGTCAAGCCGAACAGGACCAGGTTGATGCTTACGGCCAGGGACAGGACCGTGGTGGACCAGCCGAATTCCTCCTGCAGCGGGACCATGAGGACGCCGGGCGCCGCACGGAACCCGGCGGCTCCAACCAGCGCCAGGAAGGCAACCGCTGCAACGATCCAGGCGGGGTGGAGGCGTCGGCGCCTGCCCGCCTTTCCCGTGGGGGTCCGTGTTTCTTCGGGCGGGGTCCCTGTGACGTCGGGAGCGGTCATGCGGGGATCTCCGTACCAGGGGAAGCTGTAGTTCGGGTTTCAGCTGTGTTTCGGGTTTCAAGGGGTGCGACGGCGAGCGGAAGTGGATGGTCACTGCGTTTGAAGCTGTGCCAGCTGGTGTTGGCTGCGGTCAGCCGGGCGCCACAGCTGGTGCAGGTATCGGCGGACATGGTGGCTTGACCGCAGTCAGTGTGGATGACCTTCATGTGGGACACCTCGTTGGGAGCGTCCAGGTGTTTCTCAGCCCAGATGATGATGGCGTTGAGCACGGGAAGCGTGTCCTCTCCCTTGGGGGTGAGGACGTATTCCTGCCGTGTGCGGGCGCCGTCCTGATAGGGGCGTTGGGCGAGCAGCCCAGCGTCCAGAAGCCATCCCAGGCGTTTACTGAGGACGTTGTCGGCTACTTCGAGGCGTTGCTTGATCGCATCGAAGCGGCCGTTGCCGAAGAAGATCTCGCGGAGGACCAGGCTCCCCCAGGGGTCGCCGAGGACATCCAACCCACGGGCAAGGCTGCACGTGCGCGCAGACCAGTCAGAACGAAGAGGCATGCGCACAAAATTAGCTGACTTCGCTAAAGAAAGCTAGGTGTTGCGCAGGCGAAAAGATCCGACTCTTGTTCCTCACTTCCCCGGTGAGAGTGCGAACAAGAGCCGGATTCGAAGGACGGGCAGCGAAGGACTATCTGATTTTGGCGAAGGCCTGTTCCAGGTCTGCGATCAGGTCCTCCGCTTCCTCGATGCCGCAGGAAAGGCGCAGAAGGTTGACCGGAACAGCCAACTCGGTCCCCTTCACCGAAGCGTGGGTCATCTCCGAGGGGTAGTTCATGAGGGACTCGATGCCGCCCAGGGACTCTGCCAGAGTGAACACCGAGGTGGATTCGGCGACCGTACGGGCTGCCGCTTCGCCGCCCTTGAACTGTACGGACACCATGCCGCCGAACTTCTTCATCTGCTTGGCAGCGAGCTCATGACCTGGGTGATCCGGGAGGCCCGGGTAAAGGACGGCTTCAACCTCGGGACGCTGCAGCAACCATTCGGCCACAGCCTGGCCATTCTCACTGTGGCGGTCCATGCGAACACCCAGCGTCTTCAAGCCACGGGTAGTCAGGAAGGCATCCATCGGGCCGGACACCGCACCCACCGCAAACTGAACGAACCCGATCTTCTCGGCAAGATCCGCGTCCTTGACCACAACGGCGCCGCCAACAACGTCGGAGTGGCCCCCGATGTACTTGGTGGTGGAGTGCACCACAACATCGGCCCCCAGGGCGAGCGGGGTCTGCAAGTAGGGCGACGCGAAGGTGTTATCCACCACAAGGAGGGCACCGGCGTCGTGCGCTACTGCGGCGAGCGCCTCGATGTCCGTGATTTTCATCATCGGGTTGGACGGCGTCTCCACCCACACCAGGCGCGTCTTGTTGGCAGCAACAGCAGCAGCAACGGCATCGAGATCGGCCATGTCCACCGGGGTGTTGCCGATGCCCCAGTCCCCCAGCACGCGGTTGATCAGGCGATAGGTGCCACCGTAGGCATCATTGCCCAGCACAATGTGGTCCCCCGGCCGGGCAAGCGCCCGGATCAGTGAATCCTCCGCTGCCAGCCCCGAGCCGAAGGAAAACGCAGCCGTGCCACCTTCAAGGGCGGCGAGTTGCTCTTGGAGGGCGTCGCGGGTGGGGTTGCCTCCACGGCCGTATTCGTATCCTGAACGGAGATTGCCGATCCCGTCCTGGGCGTACGTGGTGCTGAAGTGCAGTGGCGGCACAACAGCGCCGGTCACCGGTTCGAAAGCCTGTCCAGCGTGGACGGCGCGCGTGTTGAACCCGGCGTTGTTGATGGCAGACATTGAAGCTCCTCTAGTTTCGTTCAGGGATTGCAGTGGAATCGGCGCGGGGCGCTCAGTTGCTCAAGTAGGCCAGGAGGTCGTGCCGGGTCAGGATTCCCACGGGGGCTCCCGCGAAGGTCACCATCAGGGTATCGACGTCGGACAGCAGCTCCCGGGCGGCGGAAAGGGTCTCCAGGGAGCCGATCACGGGCAGGCGCTCGCCCATGTGTTCGGAGACCTTGTCAGCCAGCTTGGCTTCGCCGCGGAACAGTTTTGTGGTGAGGCTGCGCTCATCAACTGCCCCGAGGACCTCGCCCATCACCACCGGGGGTTCCTGTGAAAGAACCGGTATGTGGGATACGCCGAACTCGTTCATGATGTTGATGACATCGCGGACCGTTTCGTTCGGGTGGATGTGGACCAGGTCCGGCATCTCTCCCGTCTTGGATTTGAGCACCTCGCCCACGGAAGCTTCCTCGCCGCCGGCCAGGAAGCCGTAGGAACGCATCCACTGATCGTTGAAGATCTTGGCAAGGTAGCCACGGCCCGAGTCCGGGAGGATCACCACAACCACGGCGGACTCGTCCAGGTCCTTGGCTGCGTGCAACGCCGCAACGACGGCCATGCCGGAGGAACCGCCCACCAGCAGGCCCTCCTCGCGGGCGAGGCGGCGGGTCATGGAGAAGGAGTCAGCGTCGGATACGGCAATCACGTCATCCGGCACCGCGGGATCGTAGTTGCCGGGCCACATGTCCTCGCCCACGCCCTCCACGAAGTACGGCCGGCCGGTTCCGCCTGAGTAGACCGAGCCTTCCGGGTCCGCCCCAATGACCTTGACCTGGCCGCCGTCGGAATCCGCGCGGTCCGCCGAGACCTGCTTAAGGTAGCGGCCCGTACCGGTGATGGTGCCGCCGGTTCCGGCGCCAATGACCACGTGAGTGACCCGGCCGTCCGTGTCCCGCCAGATTTCCGGGCCTGTGGTCTCGAAGTGGCTGCCAGGGGCGGCGGGATTGGAGAACTGGTCCGGTTTGAAGGCGCCTGGGATCTCCTTGACCAGACGGTCGGAGACGCCGTAGTAGCTCTGCGGGCTGTCAGGTGCTACCGCGGTGGGCGTCACCACCACTTCGGCCCCGTACGCCCTCAGCACGGCCCGCTTGTCCTCGCCCACCTTATCCGGCACCACAAAAACGCACTTGTAACCCTTTTGCTGGGCGACAAGCGCCAGTCCCACCCCGGTGTTGCCCGATGTCGGCTCAACGATGGTTCCGCCCGGCTTGAGCCGACCGTCCTTTTCCGCGTCTTCGATCATCTTCACGGCGATCCGGTCCTTGATGGATCCGCCGGGATTGATGTATTCGAGCTTCACCAGGACGGTGGCCCTGATTCCCTCGGTGACGTGGTTGAGCTTGATGAGCGGCGTATTGCCGATGAGGTCCAACACGGACTGGGCATACTTCATAGATACAAAGTTACCGTCTGGTTGCTTAGGGTCTGGACCCGGCGCCGTCAGCGATCATGCGCCGGCAGAGGTGTCGTTCTGCCATAGGCCCAAAACGTTGCCTTCGGTGTCCTTGAAGTAGGCATACCAGCCCATGGCGGGCATGGCCTCCTTGGCTTGGACCACACTGCCGCCGGCAGATTCCACCTGCTTGAGCGCGGCATCAATGTCCTCTACGTCCAGGGTGAGGACGGGTGTCTTCAAGGCGTCGGTCCGTGGGAACAGGGCGCCGTTGATGGAACCGGGCTCTTTTGGCGCGCCTGTCTGTTCATCGGAAGGTGCTGTGATGGCGATCGTATAGTCCATCCCCTGCATGGGACTCAGGTTCCAGCCGAAGGCACTCTGGTAGAAGGTGTTGGCCCGGTCTTGATTGTCCGTAGGAATCTCGAAATGCACAATGGCGGCCATGGTTCGCGCTCCTTGTTCCGTGGATTTGTGATGGTTCATGGTGCGGCGCGTCCTCGCCACATCACGGAGTCTAGACCTGGCCGGCTGCTGCCGTAAGGGGTTACTGCAGGGGGTTACCGTCAGCAGATTGTCGGTCGATCGTGGGACCATAAATACATGACCATCGCAGACGCCCCGCCTATTGTCGCGGCCTCGGCAGATGCGGCTGTCCGGTGGTACCCGGGCAGTTCCTTCCGTTTGGACCAGACCATGTTTCCGCTCATGCGCGGCAAGGCGGATCCGTCCTTCACAACGCATTCCAGCGGATTTTGGATGGCGTTCACCGCACCCTCCGGCCCAGTGACGCTGCGCCTCTCGGGAGGTGGGCTGGGGACCGAATCCTTCGTGGACGCACAGGCCTGGGGGCCCGGGGCGGAGGACGCCGTGGCCGCTGTGCCCAGGTTGCTGGGCGCCGACGACGATTGGTCGGCCTTCGACGAACCCACCTTCCATGCAACCCTCCCGCGCTTGGTCACAGAATCCCGACGCCGGAACCCGGCTTTGCGGCTGCCCTCCACCGGGCGGATGGTGGACGCACTGGTGCCGGCCGTCCTGGAACAAAAGGTCACGTCTTTGGAGGCACGGCGCGGGTACCGGTATTTGATGTACCGCTACGGAACGCCTGCCCCGGGTAAGGCTCCTGCCGGGCTTCTGGTCCCTCCTACCGCCAGGCAGTGGCTGGCCATCCCTTCGTGGGAGTGGCACAAAGCCGGTGTTGGACCACAGCGCTCGGCAACTGTCATGCGGGCGCTGCAGTCCGCCGTCGCGCTTGAACGTCTTGCCGGGCTGGACGCGGCGAAAGCCGGCGCCAAGCTGCAGACCATACCGGGCATCGGCATTTGGACCGCAGCAGAAGTAGTTCAACGAACCCACGGCTGCCCGGACTCGATTTCCGTAGGCGACTACCACCTGGCTGCTTACGTCGGGTACGCCCTGACAGGACAAAAAACAGACGACGCAGGCATGATCGAGCTCCTGGAGCCGTGGCGCGGACACAGGCAGCGGCTGGTCCGGATGCTGTACCTCAGCGGCTTCCGCAAGCCCACGTTCGGGCCCCGGATGACCGTTCAGGATCACCGCGGACACTGAGCTTTCATTGCGGACCGAAGGTGTCCGCAGGGGCATGGACGGCCTCTCCGGGCGGGTATACCGTGGCGCTTTGGAGCCATCACCAGCCGTCCCTGGAGTGACCGTGATCCACACCAACAAGCTCACCAAGACCTTCACCGTGAAGAAGGAAACCGTCGAGGCCGTGAAGGGCGTGGACATTGACGTCGCCCCCGGCGAACTGGTTGCTTTCCTGGGCCCCAACGGCGCCGGCAAATCCACAACCCTGCGGATGCTCACCACGCTGTTGAGACCCACGTCCGGCTCCGCCACCGTAGCTGGGGTTGATGTGGACAAGGATCCTGCGGGCGTCCGTGCCCGGATCGGGTACATCGGACAAGGCAACGGGGGCGGGCACAGCTACCGGGTGATCGACGAATTGATCATGCAAGGCCGCTTCTACGGAATGAACACCACAGACGCCAAAGCCCGCGCCGAATCTCTCATGGCTTCCCTGGACCTCAGCGAACTCGCCAAGCGCACGGTCATCAAACTTTCCGGCGGGCAACGGCGACGCATGGACGTTGCCCTCGGGCTGATGCACTCGCCCGGCTTGCTGTTCCTCGATGAGCCGTCCACAGGCATGGATCCCCAGAACCGCGCCAACCTCTGGGAGCACATCATGCGGATGCGCGAGGAACACGGGACCACCATCGTACTGACTACCCACTACATGGATGAGGCCGATTCGATGTCCGAGCGCGTCATTGTGATCGACCACGGAACCATCATCGCCGACGACACCGCTTCACGGCTCAAAGCGAATCTTGCCGGGGACCTCCTGGCAGTGGAGGTCGCCGCCGGTGCCGCGTCCGAGGTGCGGGGGCTGCTGGGCCGCGCTGCCGCCGAAGGCGACATGGAGGAAAACGCGTACGACGGCGTAGTCCGCTTCCGGCTTCGGCTGGCCCACGGTGCCCGGCTTGCGCCGGGGTTGCTGAAGGAAATGCACGACGCCGGCGCTCCCGCCCAGTCCCTGGAGTTGAAACCGCCAACGCTGGACGACGTTTTTCTGGAACTGACCGGCCGCAGCCTGCGGGAAGGAGCTGAAGTCTGATGATTGAACAAGCCGTTGCCCCGGGTGTGACTCTCCAGAAGCGGGGGCCGCGCAGCGTTGTGACGGACACGTGGTTTGTGTTCTGGCGTGAGATGTTGCTGCCGCTGCGGGATCCGTTCTCGCTGATTTTCTCCCTCATCCAACCCCTGGTGTTCCTCGGGTTGTTCGGGCCACTGCTGGGTGCGGCCGTGGGGGCTCCAGCCTTCGGTGGCCAGTCCACGCTTCAATGGTTCCTTCCCGGGGTGGTGGTGATGATTGCCTTGTTCGGCACCTCCATGACCGGTTCCAACCTGCAGTACGAACTCATGACCGGTTCCTATGAGCGGATTCTTGCCACGCCGCTCTCGCGGTCCTCCCTGATGATTGGCCGGGCGTTGAAGGAGTGGGCTCCCTTGGTACTGCAGGGCTTGCTGATCGCCGTGGTCTGCATCCCCTTCGGCTTCGTTTTCTACCCCATGCACGTGGTGTTGGGTTTGGTCATTCTGGGCATCTTCGGCATCGGGCTGGGCGCTTTGTCCTATTCGCTGGCCTTGGTTTCGCAGAACAAGGAATGGATCTTCTGGGGCGTGCAGCAAACCCTGCTGTTCCCGCTGATGATCCTCTCCGGAATCATGCTGCCCATTGAGGCCGGTCCGGGGTGGATGAAGGTGGCCAGCCTGTTCAATCCACTGACCTACCTGGTCAATGCTGAACGTGAGTTGTTTGCCGGACGTATCGGTACGGACACCATGTGGGGGCTCGTGGCCGCTCTGGTGACGGCCGCCGTCGGGCTTGCGGTGGGAATCCGGACCATCAAGCGCAATACCAACTAACTACCTGCCTTGCGCTTGGAGATGTAGCCGGGAAATCGCGTCCTGCCGCATGTCCACCTTCCGCACCTTGCCGGAGACCGTCATGGGGAAGGATTCGCGGACGTCGATGTAGCGCGGGATCTTGTAGTGGGCCAGTTTGCCGCGACAGTACTCGGCAATGTCCTGGACCGTCAGCGCGGCAACACCGGGTTTGAGGATGATGCAGGCCATGAGCTCTTCTCCGTATTTCCGGTCCGGGACGCCGATGACCTGAACATCCTGGATGGACGGGTGGAGGTACAGGAATTCTTCGATCTCGCGGGGGTAGATATTCTCGCCGCCACGGATCACCATGTCCTTGATGCGGCCCTCGATCACCAGGTAGCCATCCTCGTCCATGCGGGCCAGGTCACCGGTGTGCATCCAGCCATCAGCGTCGATTGCCTCCGCGGTTTTGTCCGGCTGGCCCCAGTAACCCTTCATCACCGAGTAACCCCGCGTGCAGAGCTCGCCGATCACGCCACGCTCCACCACTTCCCCGGAACCCGGGTCAATGATGCGGCTCTCCAGGTGCGGCATTGTCCGGCCTACCGTGCTGGTCCGCTGCTCCAGCGTGTCCCCCGGGCGGGTCATGGTGGACACGGGCGAGGTCTCGGTCATGCCGTAGCAAATGGCAACATCCACCATGTGCATCTCATCGATCACCCGGCGCATCACTTCGATGGGACACAAGGAACCTGCCATCACTCCTGTCCGCAACGTGGAGAGATCGTAGGAGGTGAAGTCCTCCAGCGCGAGCTCGGCGATGAACATGGTGGGCACTCCGTACAAGGAAGTCCCGCCGAAGTCCTGCACGGCTTCCAACGCCGCCGATGCATTGAACCCGCGTCCTGGAATGATGGTGGCCGCGCCCAAGCTCAGGGCATTCAGGTTTCCGATCACCATGCCGAAGCAGTGATAAAACGGCACGGGAATCACCACCCGGTCATGCTCGGTGTAGTTCAGGAGCCGGCCGATCGAGTGCCCGTTGTTGAGGATGTTGTGGTGCGTCAACGTGGCGCCCTTGGGGAATCCCGTGGTGCCTGAGGTGTACTGCAGGTTGATGGGATCGTGAGGGTCCAGTTCCGCCATGCGTTCACGCAGTGCTGAAGGCCCGACGCCGTCTGCCCGGGTCAGAAGTTGGCTGTACGTGAGTTCGAGGTTGGCTACGGGGACGCCCACAGTGAGTCCCAGTTCCGGCGCTCCCGGAAGGAAAACGATCTCCCGAAGCTCGGGACAGTTGCCGGCCGCATCCCTGGCCATGCCCACATAGTCGCTGTTCTTGTCGCTTGGTGCGGCCACCAGCATTCTCATGCCGTTCTGTTTCACCACGAACTCCAGCTCGTGGCTGCGATACGCCGGGTTCACATTGACCAGCACGGCGCCAATCTTTGCTGTGGCGTATTGAAGGATGGTCCACTCTGCGCAGTTCGGACTCCAAATGCCGATCCTCTCACCTTTGCCCACGTCCATGGCGAGCAGTGCGCGGGCGAGGTGATCGACGTCGTCGTTCAACTTTTGGTAGCTCCACCGGCGAGCATCGCCGCCTGGTGTTGCAGCGGCCTCGATCAGCGCATCCCGCAAGGGGAACTGCGCCGCGACGCGCTCAAAATTGGCACCAATGGTCTCTTCGAGCAGCGGGACGGCAGTGTCTCCGGCGGTATAGGACAACATGACGGAACGCTACCAAGGGACTGCCCGCAACAGAACCGTAACCACCTCCAGCGGCGGCGTGTCCTGCCGGTAGGGTTGGAACCATGAGTGCACCCATTGACCTGCAGGCCACGTTCATCCCCAACGAAGGCGAGTTCTTCCGCGTGAAGCTCGCTTTGGAAATCGCGATCGACGAGGTCGTCAACGAGCCCGGCTGCATCCGTTACGAACTGACCGAAGCGACCGAGGAAAAGCTCGTCCTGACCGAGCGTTGGGAATCCGAAGAGCTTCTGGAAAAGCACTCCAAGGGCATCGCCGTCCAGGACCTCAACGAATCCCTCAGCGCTCTGCTTGCCGAGCCGGTCAAGCTCGAACGGCTGTAATCGCCGCAAGACTGTGAGAACGCCTTAAATCATCGAGGTCGCCGGAATTTTCCGGCGACCTCGATGCTTTCCGGCGGCATCGATGTTTCGAAGCCGCCGATGAGTCTTAGTTTTCCTGAGCCTCGGCACGTGCCTTGGCGACGTGCGCGTGGACCTCTTCCATGTCCAGCCCCTTCACGGCCTCGATGACCTGCTCAAGCTGCGGGCCGTTCAGGGCACCCGGCTGCGAGAAGACCAGAACCTTTTCGCGGAAAGCCATGAGCGTGGGGATGGACGTGATCCCGGCCTCGGCGGCGAGCTGCTGCTCAGCCTCGGTGTCTACCTTCGCGAACACCACGTCAGTGTGCTTCTCAGAAGCAGCCCCGTACGTGGGGGCAAACTGACGGCACGGGGCACACCAAGATGCCCAGAAATCCACCAGGACAATGTCATTGTCCTCAATGGTCGATGCGAACTGTTCTCCAGTGATGTCAACTGTAGCCATGCTTCCACGGTACGCGACCCCGCCCGCGAAGTCCCGCGGAGGGCCTCCCTGTTCGCTGTCTGCGTCACCGGGAATAAACGCCGAGCGGGAAGTTTTAGAGCACGTCTTGTCCCGGATTGAACAAGTGTTTAGTCTTTGAAACATGCGTTCAAACGCACAGGATTTGACCACCCGGGCCCGGATCCGCGACGCCGCCATTGGGATCTTCGGCCGCGATGGTTTCGCCCGCGCAACTATCAGGTCAGTTGCCTCTGCCGCAGGGGTCAGTCCAGGCCTGGTCATCCACCACTTCGGCAGCAAAACCGGGCTTCGTGAAGCCTGTGATCAGCATGTCCTCGCGCAAACAGCCACCCAGGGCCGCGAAAAAACCGATCCAGTCTCCACGCGGCAGCTGATCCAGGACTACATGAACCACCCCGACCAATACTCCGACGAAATCACCTACATCCGACGCACCCTCAGCGACGAATCCGAGGCCGGCGACGCCTTCTTCGACGCCGTCGTGAAGCAAACGCAGGACATCATCCACGCCGGGATAGCGGCGGGAACCATCAGGGCGTTCGACGACGTCCGGTCCACCGCCGTCGTGATCGCCTCCAACAGCTTCTCAATCCTCATGCTGGGCCGGCACCTCTCACGGACGCTGGGACTGGTGGACCCTGAACCGCACGGCATCGGCCCCGACCTTCTCCGGCAACTGACCCTGCCCGCCCTGGAGATTTACACGCACGGCTTCTACACCGATGCGCGTTTCCTGGATGCGGCCCGCGACGCCCTTGAACAAGAAACCAGCAACCACGGAAAGGAGCATGCCCCGTGACCCAGGCAATCGTCGTCGAGGGTTTACGCAAAAAGTTCGGTCACCGCGAAGTCCTGCACGGACTCGATTTCGCGGTTGACCGCGGGACAGTCTTCGGCGTCATTGGCCCGAACGGCGCAGGCAAGACCACTACCATGCGCTGCCTGCTGGATATTATTCGGCCCAGCGCGGGGTCCATTTCCGTTTTGGGAGAAGATCCGCGTTCTGCCGGCACTGCCCTCCGCCGCCGGATCGGCTACCTCCCCGGCGAGCTTCACTTGGAAAACAGGACCACGGGGCGCCGCATGCTGGAGCACTTCGCGGCGATCAGCGGCCCGGTGGACCCCAAGCATGTCAACGAACTCGCCGAGCGGCTGAACCTTGATCTGGATCGACAGACCCGGAAACTCTCCAAAGGCAACAAGCAAAAGCTGGGGCTGCTTCAGGCCTTCATGCATAAGCCCGAACTCCTGGTGCTGGACGAACCCACCAGCGGCCTGGATCCCCTGGTCCAACAGGTGTTCCATGCGATGGTCCGCGAGGCAGTGGATGGCGGCGCAACTGTGTTCCTCAGTTCGCACGTTCTCAGCGAAGTGCAGCAGGCCGCCGACGCCGTCGCCATCCTCCGCGACGGCGGCATCGTGACCGTTTCCACCGTGGAAGCGCTCCGGACTGCAGCAGTCCGGCAGGTACGGTTCACCAGCACCGAAACGGAAGCGCACGACGTCGGCGCGCTGCTGGCCCGGGTGCCAGGCGTCGCCAATATGGTGGTGCGGGAGCTCAAGGCCGACGGTCACACATCCGGAACAGTTGAGGCCACGGCGATGCTGTCCGGCCACGTTCAGCCCTTGGTTCAGGCGCTGGCCAGGTTGAACTTGACGGACCTGGTCCTCGAAGAACCGGACCTGGAGGAAGCTGTGCTCACTCTATACACAGCCCAAACTCCTCAGCCGGGCCAGTCTTCTCAGCCGGGCCAGTCTCCGGGGCTTGGCCAACCTCCGGGGCTTGGAAATGGTCAAACACAGGGCCGGCACGTGGAAGGAGCACACCGTGCCTAGAATCCTCCCCTTGTTCACCAAGGCCCTGACTGACTCATGGCGTTCAACGCTTGCTTGGGCAGTTGGTTTGTCGGCGGCATGCATGCTGTACCTGCCGCTCTATCCCTCGATTGGAGGCAGTGCGCAGATGCAGGACCTGATCAATGCGCTTCCTCCTGAGATGACCAAAGCCCTGAACTACGATCAAATCGCTTCGGGACCCGGCTACACCCAGGCCACCATGTTCGGGTTGATCGGATTCCTGCTGATGTCCATGGCCTCCATCGGCTGGGGTGCCGCGGCCGTAGGGGGCGACGAGGAATCCGGCTTGCTGGAACTGACGCTTGCCCACAGTGTTACCCGGGTGCAGATAGTCCTTGAACGCGCCTTGGCAATCGTGGTTCGCATTGCGTTGCTTTCGGTCCTTGTTTTTCTGTTGGTGCTGGGACTGAACGGGCCCTCGCAACTGGGCATCGACGTCGGACATCTCGCAGGTGCGGTACTGCTGTTCGCAGCCCTGGCACTTCTCAGCGGGACCGCCGCGCTCTTCGCCGGGGCACTGAGCGGCCGGAAAGTCTACGGGATCGCCGCCGGTGCCGCCGTAGCTGTTCTTGGTTATGTGTTCAACGCCGTGGGACGGCAAAGTCCCGACGTCCAGTGGTTGCTGAACCTTTCGCCGTACCACTGGGCGTACGGTAACTCCCCTGTAGCCAACGGCGCAGACTGGGGAGCTGCCACGGGCTTGTACGGCATTTCGGCGGGGCTAATTGTGCTGGGCGCAGTCGCGCTGCAGCGACGCGATGTGGGGGTTTAGCTCCAGACGTGCGGCGCTGGCCGCCGCGATCCGGGAAGGGCATTGTTTTCCCGCCATTCGTGGATCCATTCGGGCAACTCAAGGTCAGCCGGTGGCGCCCCGAACTCAGCGATGATTTCTTCCTGCGTAACTGGCTTACCCTTACAGACCAAGCGGGTGGCGATGTGCGCCCGCGCATAGATTTCACCGTCTACTACCATGCGCTGTTCAAAATAGATGGCCTTCGTGTCCAGGCCAATGATGCGGGTTTCAATGGTGTATTGCTGCCAGAGTTGAAGAGACTTGCGAAAGGCGATGGTTTCACCGGCTGCCACCGGGCTCCAACCCCGCTTGCGCATTCTCGTCCAGATGCCGCTGCGGACCATGAGGTCGAAACGGCCGAGGTCCATCAACGAGAAATACATGCCGTTGTTGACGTGCATCGCGATGTCGATGTCAGTGGGCAGAACCCGCAGGGGCAGCGACGATTCTTCCCAAACACCGAGCGGCGAGCGCTTGGAGGAGGTGAACAGCAACATGAGGGTGCGAAGAAGCAAATGCATAACTCAATGTTACCCACCGGTAACTTGTTGGGGAATGCATGGACCGCATAGTGGACCCTTTTCATGGGCGCAGCAGGTTTATGTCTAACGTTTACCGCCGGTTCATCAAAGACGTGAATAATGTCTGAAACTCATATTGATGGAAGATACAAGGGGGACCCCTATGAGCACGCTGCAAACCGTCAGGCCGCAAGGCGACGTTTGGCCCGAACTTTCCCGCCACCAGCACGTGGTCCTCCAGGATGCCCGCGGCAACCGGATCGAGGGAACCATCGATGGCATGACCGACGATCGCAGTACCCTGTGGATCCAGCTCAAGGGTGGCTTGGGGCGCCAACTGGTGCACCACTTGGACGGCTACTGGCTGGAGACGCCGGCCGCCTGATCCCGCCCCGTCAAGACAGGGCGCTCGCTGTGGCTAGTATTCCCGTATGACTCAAGCGCGATACAGGGACCTGGTTGAATGGCCCCTCATGGCCACCGCATTGATTTTTCTCACGGCTTACGCGTGGCAGGTCATCGGTCGCGTCAGCGGGGCCGAGGCAATCCCCTTCGAAGTGGTTCTGTGGATCACGTGGGGAATTTTCGCGGTGGATTACTTCGCTAATCTTTGGCTTGCCGAGGACCGCATGCGGTGGTTCCTCTGGAATCTCCACGAACTTCTGATCGTGATACTCCCCTTCTTCCGCCCCCTCCGCCTTCTGAGGCTGGTCACGCTGCTCTCCGTCCTGCAGCGCACCGTGGGCGAAACACTGCGCGGGCGTGTGGCCACCTATGTTGCCGGCGCAGCCGCGATGCTGATCCTCATCGGAGCCCTGGCCGTGCTGGACGTTGAGCAGAACGCGCCCGACGCCAAAATTCTCACCTTCGGAGACGCCGCTTGGTGGGCCATCACCACTATCACCACCGTGGGCTACGGAGACCTCTACCCAGTAACTCCCATCGGCAGGATGGTGGCTGCCGCCCTGATGATGAGCGGGATCGCGGTCCTGGGTATGGTCACGGCGTCCATTGCCTCCTGGCTCCTGCAACGAATCGAGGAGAATGCCGAGGAGGTGGCCGCAGCAGCGGAAGTCAAGGCCGCAGCTGCCGAGGAACCGGTCCGCGCCGAGATGGCGGACCTCGTGACGGAGATCGCCGCGCTGCGGATGGAGATCGCCGAGCTCCGGCAAGCCACCGAAGTCAGGCAGGCCACGGAACTCAGGCCGGCTGCAGAACGCGGGCCGGAGCGCGAGGCTTAGTCCCGGCGTCAGGCCCTATCCGGCGTCGGGCCCTATCCCCCGTACCGTCACCACCTACTTTGCGACCCGGGTATTGCGACACGCCCCGCATTCCTGCGTGTTGCAGGGTTAGTGCAATCAAAGTGGGTGGTAGCCGCACACCCTCCTAGGGCGCCTCCCTGGGCGAAGCGGTATCAAGAAGCCAAAACTACTCGTGGGCACACAAAAAATCCCCGGAACCAGTGGTTCCGGGGATTTTCCTTGGGTGGCAGATGAGGGATTCGAACCCCCGTAGGCGTTGCCAGCTGATTTACAGTCAGCCCCCTTTGGCCGCTCGGGTAATCTGCCGAACTTCAAAAGAAGATCACTTCCGGAGACCGTTTCATTTAGATCCGGTAACCGAAGGCAGAGACAACCTTACAGAACTTTCGGCGAAGAATCTAATCGGCGTCTGACGCCCGGGATTTCGCGGGATTTCATGCTTCGCCGAGGATCCTTCCGGCCAGTTTGGCCTCGAACTTTTCGGCCTGCTCGGCAGTGATCTGGTTGAGCTGCACAGCGCGCAGCAAGTCCGCATGCACTCCGTCCATACGGGAGGCAGCATCGGGAACCGGACTCAGAACAATCGACGCCGCCACAGCTGCTGCGGCTACAGCACTTGCTGCGGCGACTGCGGCCGTGCCAATGGACCCTGCTGCTGCAGAAGCGGACTTGCTGATGGATTGGACGGCCTTGCTGCTCATGCTGATCCTCCGTGGATGCGTTCTTCCAACTGGTTCAACTCTCAACCGCCCGCCTCTGTTCCAACCCTGCATGCGCTGTGAGCGAACTGTGAATGAACTGCCCGGCCCCAACCGACGCCTTCCGTACTAGGCTGGATGCCAGACCAACCCGCCCTCACAGGCCCCCCAACCTAAGGAGAGTCATGGCAGGCGAATCCACATTCGACGTCGTAAGCAAAGTAGACAAGCAAGAGGTTGCCAACGCGCTGAACCAGTCCCAGAAGGAAATTGCGCAGCGATACGACTTCAAGGGCGTCGGCGCTGAGATCGACTTCAGCGGCGAGAAGATCCTCATGAAGGCCAACTCCGAGGACCGCGTCCTGGCTGTCCTGGATGTCTTCCAGTCCAAGCTCATCAAGCGCGGCATCTCCCTGAAGTCCCTCGACCAGGGCGAACCTTTCCCTTCCGGCAAGGAGTTCCGCCTGGAGTGCACCATCAAGGAAGGCATCGCCCAGGACATCGCCAAAAAGATCAACAAGATCATCCGCGATGAGGCCCCCAAGTCCGTCAAGTCCCAGATCCAGGGCGACGAACTCCGCGTCACCTCCAAGTCGCGTGATGACCTGCAGGAGACCATGAACATCCTCAAGAAGTTCGAAGAGGCTGACCTGCAGTTTGTAAACTTCCGCAGCTAGTCCCCTCTTAAAACGTCGCTGGCCCGCTTTTCCGTGGTTGTTCAACCACGGAAAAGCGGGCCAGCGACGTTTATGCCAATTACAAAAGCGGTCGCCCGGCCATCCGTTCCAGTCGGTTGATCCGTTCCTTCATGGGCGGATGCGTAGAGAACATACGCCGCATGCCACCACCGCGGAACGGGTTGGCGATCATCAGGTGTGAGGCGTTGACCAGCCGCTGGTCCTGCGGGAGCGGCAACTGGGTGACGCCGGATTCGATCTTGCGCAGAGCTGAGGCGAGCGCCAACGGATCGCCGGTGAGCTCCGCGCCGTCCTCATCGGCGTCGAATTCGCGGGTGCGGGATATCGCCATCTGGATCAGCGACGCTGCGAATGGCGCGAGCAGGGCCATGGCGATGGTGGCCAGCGGGTTGGCGTTGCGCCGGTCGCCGCTGCCGAAGATCAGCAGCATCTGGCCCACGGAAGTGATGACGCCGGCCACGGCCGCAGCTACCGACGAAGTGAGGATGTCGCGGTTGTACACGTGCATCAGCTCATGACCCAGGACGCCCCTGAGTTCACGGGCATCCAGCAGATGGAGGATCCCCTCGGTGCAGCACACGGCAGCGTTCTTGGGATTGCGGCCGGTGGCGAAGGCGTTGGGCGTCATGGTGGGTGAAAGGTAGATGCGGGGCATGGGTTTGTTGGCACGCGCGGACAACTCCCGAACAATCTGGTAGAGCTGCGGTGCCTGCGCCTCGGTGACCGGGTAGGCGGCCATGGAGCGTATGGCGATCTTGTCGCTGTTCCAGTAGCCATAAGCAGTGGTTCCCACACCGATCAACGCCATGATCCAGATGGGCGTGGTACTGCGCGTCCCGGCCGCGATGATGGCGCCCAAACCCAACAACACCGCCCACAGCACACCAAAGAGCGCCGCGGTCTTGAGTCCATTGTTGTGTTTATGCACGGTAGATCTGGTCACTTTCCTCGGCTGTGGCAGGGGTTCTGTACGGATTAACGCCGACGGCGGCCGTCGTGTTCCGTTGTCAGCCTACGTTGCGGGGCCCGCTACGCAGGGTAAACGTCCCCGAAACCCGGCAGAGCTGGCCTCACAACGCAAAGGGGCTACGCGAAGGGGCCCGGACGCCAAGGCGTGAGCCTGGTGGCCTAGGGCACCGGATGCTTGGCGTCGTAGGCGACGAATCCGGGCTGCATTCGCGAAGCCACCCAGGCCAGGACTATGCAGAGAAGTCCCCCAAGGAGCAACACTCCGCCTTCACTCAGGAACTGGGTGACACCGCCGGCCAGCATGTCCCCCACTCGGGGACCTCCGGCCACCACCACGATGAACACACCCTGAAGCCGCCCCCTCATGTGGTCCGGCGTGGCTGACTGGAGGATGGTGGTACGGAAGACGGCGCTAATGGAGTCCGAGATCCCTGCGAGGGCGCAACACAGCGCGGCGGGGATCAGCCAGGCGGTGACGCCACCCTTCCCTGAGTCGCCGGCCAGCAGCACCACCAGCCCAAAACCGGCAATGGACGCGCCCCAGCCGATCACCGACCACACCACGGCGCTGCCCTGCTTGCGGACTCTCCCCAGGGGCCCTGAAAAGAGCCCGGCCAGGAAAGCACCCACGGCTGTTGAGGCAAGCAGAACACCCACCGTGGTTTCGCCTCCGCCGATCATTACTGCCCCGATGGCCGGCATCAAGGCCCGGGGTTGGGCGCAGATCATGGCGATGAGGTCGATGATGAACGTCATGCGAACATTAGGCCGCGTCCCCAGGAACCGGAATCCCTCCACCACGGAGCGGAGCCCTGGCCGCACAGCGTCTTTGGAAGGCGGTAGGGGCGGGAGTTTGAAAAGCCCCCACAAAGCGAAGGTGAAGCTGATGACGTCAATGGTGTACGTCCATCCGAATCCAATGGTTGCCACCAGGACACCTGCCAGAAGCGGCCCGGCTGTCATGGACAGGCCGAATGTCAGCATGCTCAGGGCATTGGCCGCGGGAAGCAGATCCTTGCGGACCAGGAGCGGAATGATGGCACTGCGGGCCGGGCCGTTGATGCCTTGGGCGCCGCTTTGTACGGCCACCAGCGCATAAAGGAGCCAGATGTTCCCGATTTCCAGCCACGCCTGCAAGGCCAGGGCGGCCGTGGTGGCCCATAGGACAAGCGAAGCAACGAGGGCAACTTTGCGGCGATCGTAGGCGTCCGAAACGGAGCCTCCGTAAAGCCCGGCGATGACCAAGGGCACCAGCGCAAAGATGCCCAGGAGGCCCACGTAGAAGCTCTCCTGTGTGAGCCGGTAGACCTCCAGGCTAACGGCCACCAAGGTCAATTGGGTTCCTATGGCAGCTACCGAGGCCCCCAGCCAGAGCCGCCGAAAAGCCGGGCTCTCCTTCAAAGGGGTGATATCTGCCAATAGTTTCGCCACCGTCTTACCCTAACTACCCCTGAGGCAACCTCCCGTAACTCTCCCCGCCTTCGGTAACGCTTGGTAGGCTCACCCCGGGGAAGGAGTTGACATGGGCTTGGAGCGACGATTGCTGTACCGTTCGGGGTTTTGGGAAATAGCCCGGCCGCGCCACCCCCTCACGGCCGGGCACATCCTGATCCGGTTGTCTGACCCTGCCACCGAATTCGCCCATGCATCAGCGTCCGACTGGCTTTTCTGCCACAACCTTGTGCGCGCAGCACTCCATGACGTGTTGGGGGCAACCCGCTACGCTGTGATGTTCGCCCACCGTTGGCATCCGCTGGGCTCCGCCATCGGCGAGCCTGTGGCTGAGTCTTCAACACCTACGTTCCATCTGTTCGGGCGCTGGGACGGAGAGACCACGACGCCGGGGGCTCAGCTTTCGTTGCCGGCCCACCGTCGTCTCGGGGAGCCTGATCACTTGGAAGCTACCGATGCCGCCGTCCGTGAGGCGCTGCGGCGGAGGCGGCCAGAAGCCGCCATGAGTTCTGAGCCGGGGGCGGGCGACGCCGTCGAGCCTTCCACTATTCCCGGTCCGCTGGTGCGGGCGGTGCAAGCAGGACCCCACCACACAGTGATTGAGCCTGTCCGGGCGGTGGCGCTGGTCCGTGATGTTTTGCCGGCGGAGTTGCTGGCCATGGCGGCCGCCTTGGCTGAGCTTCCCTTGAGCGGGGGTCTGAGCGGATTCAGCTGCCTGGCACTGGAATCGGAGACAGCAGGTAGTCCGCTGCGGGTCCATGCGCTGGGCCGATCCGCGGCAGAGGAAGCCAATCCGCTGGAAGCGCTGATGAGTTCACCAGAAGTTAGCCTTGCCTTATTGTGAACTCCTCAAAATAAGTGTTTCAATGAGTGCATGACAGATCACACAGCCGAGCAAGCAGAATGGGCAGCCGCCCTGCATGCCCACGGCCGGCGTGTGACAAAACAGCGGCTGGCAGTGCTCGCCGCAGTCCAGCACCATCCGCACTCCCCGGCAGAAGGCATTCTTGCCGCTGCCCGCACAGAGCTTCCTGAACTGACGGCGCAGTCCGTTTATGTTGTGCTCAGCGACCTCACGGACCTGCAGATGCTGCGCCGCTTTGAACCGCCGCACTCCCCTGCTCTATACGAGACCCGCGTGGGCGACAACCACCATCACGCCGTCTGTATCAGCTGCGGAAAGGTGGAGGACGTGGATTGCGCCGTGGGCCATGCTCCATGCCTCACCCCGCACTGGGATGAGAATTCCAAGCCCATGACCATCCAGATCGCAGATGTCCTGTACCAAGGCATCTGCCAGGACTGCCAGTCCAAACAACAGCTTCCCGTAACTTCCGTAACTCAGAAATAAGAAAAAGGAGAACAATGACTGCCATTTCAACAACTCAGTCAGGTGCCCCCGTTACCTCCGACGCGCACTCGAAGTCCGTCGGCGCTGACGGTGCCATCATCCTCACCGACCACTACCTGGTGGAAAAGCTTGCGCAGTTCAACCGCGAGCGGGTGCCGGAGCGCGTAGTGCACGCCAAGGGCGGCGGCGCTTTCGGTACGTTCAAGACCACCTCGGACGTTTCGGCCTACACCAAGGCAGCTTTCCTTCAGCCGGGCGTCGAGACGGACATGCTGATCCGTTTCTCCTCCGTCGCAGGCGAGAACGGTTCTCCCGATACCTGGCGCGACCCCCGCGGTTTCGCCGTGAAGTTCTACACCTCCGAGGGCAACTACGACCTCGTTGGCAACAACACCCCCGTCTTCTTCATCCGCGACGGCATCAAGTTCCCGGACTTCATCCACTCCCAGAAGCGCCTCCCGGGCAGCCACCTGCGTGACGCTGACATGCAGTGGGACTTCTGGACCCTCTCCCCCGAGTCCGCTCACCAGGTCACCTGGCTTATGGGCGACCGCGGCCTCCCGGCTTCCTGGCGTGAAATGCAGGGCTACGGCTCGCACACCTACCAGTGGATCAACGCCGCCGGCGAGCGTTTCTGGGTCAAGTACCACTTCAAGTCCAACCAGGGCGTCAAGACCATCACGGGCGACCAGGCCGAAGAACTCGCCGGTTCGGACGCGGACTTCTACATCCGCGACCTCCAGGAGAACATTGCCGATGGCAACTTCCCCTCCTGGGAACTGCACGTCCAGGTCATGCCGTACGAGGATGCCAAGACGTACCGCTTCAACCCGTTCGACCTCACCAAGGTGTGGCCGCACTCTGACTACCCGCTGATCCACGTGGGCACCATGGAGCTGAACAAGAACCCGGAGAACTACTTCGCGCAGATCGAGCAGGCCACCTTCGCGCCGTCGAACTTCGTACCGGGCATCGCCGCTTCCCCGGACAAGATGCTGCAGGCCCGCATCTTCTCCTACGCAGACGCACACCGCTACCGCGTGGGCACCAACCACGCTCAGATCCCGGTGAACCAGCCGAAGAACCAGGTCAACAACTACAGCCAGGACGGCCAGGGTCGTTTCCTGTTCAATTCCCCCTCCACCCCGGTGTACGCACCGAACTCGGTGGGTGGCCCGGCTGCTGTTGAGCCGACTTCACCGGCTGGCGGCTGGGAGAACGACGGCGAGCTCACCCTCTCCGCCCACACCCTGCACGCTGAGGACGACGACTTCGGCCAGGCCGGGACCCTGTACCGCGAGGTCTACGACGACGCCGCAAAGGCCCGCCTCCTGGACACCATCACCGGTGCTGTTGGCGGCGTGAAGAACGCCGACATCAAGGAACGCGCCATCCAGTACTGGACCAACGTCGACTCCGATCTTGGCGCCAAGCTCCGTGCCAACCTCGGTGCAGGCCAGACCGAGTCCGACGCCGAAGCAGCCAACAAGGTCTAAGCGTCTTTTGCTCTAGTGCTTTCCAGAACACCCCGCTGCGGATCTTCTCCGCGGCGGGGTGTTCTTTTGTTTTCCACATAGCCCACCCAGGCTATGGCTGGGCAGACGTTGCCGTCCCTAGGATCCTTCTATGACCACATTTGAAGGCATCCCTACCGCCGCATTCCGTTTCTACGCCGAGCTTGAAGAGAACAACAACCGTGAGTGGTGGCTGGAACACAAAACAACGTACGACGCCGAGGTGAAGCAACCGCTGGTATCGCTCCTTTCGGAGCTGGAGCCGGAGTTCGGGCCGGCAAAGATCTTTCGGCCGAACAGGGACGTCAGGTTTTCCCAGGACAAGTCCCCGTACAAGACAGCTCAAGGGGCTTTTGCTGCCGGGCAGGAGGGCGTGGGCTTCTATCTGCAGATCAGCGCCGACGGCCTGCTGATCGGCGGCGGCTACCACTCCCACACTCCGGCGCAACTGGCACGTTTCCGGGCTGCAGTGGACGCCCCTGAGAGCGGGTTGGAGCTCCAGAAGATTGTGGATGCGGTGGCGGCGGCAGGTTTCGCCATTGAAGGTGAGAGACTCAAGACCGTTCCGCGAGGTTTCGATAAGGACCATCCACGGGCCGAGCTTCTCAAGCACAAGTCCTTGTCAGCGGGCGTAGAGGTGGGCCAACCGGAGTGGGTGTCCACGTCCGCAGCCTGTCAAGAGATTGCTGCCCGGTGGGAAGTGCTGAGGCCGCTGGTTGAATGGGTGGGTGAGCATGCAGCGCCGTAGCCGAGGCGAGGCGGGCGCGAACCGATGCCGGCGCGAACCGATGCCGGCGCTGCTGCCGCCGCCACGCAAAAGCGCCCGGAGACCGATGGTTCGTAAACCGATGGTTCCCGGGCGCCTAGAGAGCTATTTAGACGACTGGTACAGCTGTATCAGGCAGCTGTCTGACAAGCTGCTCACATTGGTCTATACCTTGGTGAAGGTATCCTCGTCCTCGTCGCCCTTGCCCTGGCGGCCTTCCGGGCTGTTGTTGACAGAGGCCTTGGCTACAGCGAACTTCTCGTTCAGCCGCGAGTGGCGCTGGCCGTAAGCGAAGTAGATGCCCATGCCGATGACCAGCCAGATGGCGAAGAAGATCCAGGTTTCAACGGCGAGGTTGGTCATGAGGTAGAAGCAGAGTACTGCGGAGACCCAGGGCAGGACCTTGCCGAACGGGACACGGAAGGCAGGCTTCAGGTCCGGGCGCTTCTTGCGGAGCACCAGGATGCCCAGGCTCACCATCACGAACGCAGAGAGCGTCCCGATGTTGATCATTTCCTCCAGCAAGTCCACCTTGGTTACGCCAGCCACAATGGCCACTGCTGCGCCACAGATGATCTGCAGGCGGGCCGGCGTGGAGCGTTTGTCGCTGGTCTTGGACAGAGAACGCGGCAGGAGTCCGTCGCGGCTCATAGCAAGGACCACACGGGACAGGCCCATGAGCAGCACCATAATCACGGTGGTCAGGCCCACCAGGGAGCCAAACGCGATGATCTTGGCAGCATCAGTGTTACCCACGGCCTCAAAAGCCGTGGTCAGGGTGGGGTTCTTCACCTCGGCCAATTGCGTGTAGGAAACCATTCCCGTCAGCGCCAGGGAGACCAAAATGTAGAGAAGCGTGACCACTGCGAGCCCACCGAAAATGCCGCGGGGAAGGGTCTTCTGCGGGTTCTTGACTTCTTCCGCCGAGGTTGCCACCACGTCAAAGCCGATGAAGGCAAAGAACACCAGGGCTGCACCGGCGAAGACGCCGAGGGTTCCGTATTGGGCGGGAGCAGCGCCGGTGAGGAAGCCGAAGAAGGACTGCTTCATGACGTCAGCGGCGCCGGATTCGGTGGGCTCCGAGGCGGGAATGAACGGCGTGTAGTTGGAGAACTTCACGTAGCTGAAGCCAACAACGATCACGAAGAGCACCACGGCGATCTTGATCAGGGTGAAGATGTTGCCAACACGTGCGGACAACTTTGTCCCCAGCACCAGCAGGACCGTGAAGATCGCAACAATCAGGAAGGCACCCCAGTAGAGGTCCACACCAGCCACTTGGAATGACGGCGGCATCTCCACGCCCATCAGGCCAAAGACCGTACTGAGGTAGATACCCCAGTACTTGGCGATCACGGCAGCGGCGGTGAAGAGTTCAAGGATGAGGTTCCAGCCGATGATCCAAGCCAGGACCTCGCCCATAGTGGCATAAGTGAAGACGTAGGCGGAGCCTGCAACGGGGATCGCCGTGGCGAACTCGGCGTAGCACATGATGGCCAAAGCGCACGTGACAGCGGCAATGGCAAACGAGATGGTGACGGCCGGGCCGGCAAAGTTTGCAGCAGCCTTGGCACCGACGGAGAAGATACCGGCGCCGACAGCAACGGCGACGCCCATGATCATCAGGTCCCAGGTACTGAGGCTGCGCTTCAGCTTACGCCCGGGCTCATCGGCATCGGCGATCGACTGCTCGATCGACTTGGTCCTGAAAATGTTCATAAAAATGCCACATTCTGGATGGGAGTGGTATAGGACTCATCAAGAATAGTGTCCGGCCAATGGACGACCATATTTATCCCAGATAGTGAGACGGCTTGTGAAAGGCGGGGCCGGTGGGACTGATGTGACGGAGGTCCGGTAACCCCCGTCACACCAGCTATCTGGCCCTAGATGCTAGGCACATCCCAGTCCATGAGGGTGGAACGAATCAGGAATCGCTTGCCCTCGGGTGACTCAACCGAGAAACCACTGCCTCGGCCGTTGACGACATCCACGGTCAGGTGGGTGTGGGACCAGTAATTGAACTGTTCCTTGGACATCCAAAACTCGAGCGGCTGCGGCTCTCCTCCGGTGCCGATATCGAACCTGCCGAGGAGAACGTCGGAATCGCCTGTCACGAACTCCCCCGCCGGAAAGCACATAGGGGCGGATCCATCGCAGCAGCCACCGGACTGATGGAACATGAGCGGCCCGTGCTGCTTCCAGAGCTTGCGGAGCAGGTCCACGGACACCGCGGTGAGCGCCACCCGGGAGAAATTTTCCCCGGGTAGCGTCACCGCGGCTTCTACGCTGATGTTGTTCATCAGAACTTCAGCACCACGCGGCCGTCGATCTTGGCGTGCTTCATCTCGTCAAACACAGCGTTGACCTCGGAGAGTTCCCTTGTTGAGACTGTGGGCTTGATCTTTCCCTGGGCATAGAACTCCAATGCTTCTTCAAGGTCCTGCCGCGTGCCCACAATGGAGCCCCGGACGGTCAGTCCCTTGAGGACGATCTCGAAGATCGGCGCAGGGAAGTCTCCCGGAGGCAAGCCGTTGAAGACGATGGTTCCACCACGCCGTGCCATGCCGATCGCCTGGCCGAATGCAGAGGGGTGGACTGCGGTCACCAAGACACCGTGGCAGCCGCCTGTTTCGCGCTGGATGACTTCCGCCGGATCCTCGTGCAAGGCATTGACCGTCAGTTCGGCGCCGTGCTCACGTGCCAGAGCCAGCTTGTCATCGGCAATGTCCACCGCGGCTACCCGCAGGCCCATGGCCACCGCGTACTGCACGGCGATGTGTCCCAGACCGCCGATGCCGGAGATGGTGACCCACTGGCCGGGCCTGGTCTCTGTCATCTTCAGGCCCTTGTACACAGTGACTCCAGCACACAGCACCGGAGCAACTTCAACGGGGTCCGAGCCCTCGGGAATCCGCGCCGCAAAGCGTGTATCCACCAGCATGTACTCCCCGAACGAGCCGTCCACGCTGTAGCCGCCGTTCTGCTGGGACTCGCACAGGGTTTCCCAGCCGGTCCGGCAGTACTGGCAGTCCCCGCAGGCAGACCACAACCAGGCATTCCCTACGAGGTCGCCCACGGCGACATCCGTGACGCCTTCCCCGAGGGCCACTACTTCTCCCACACCTTCATGGCCTGGGATAAACGGTGGCGTCGGCTTGACCGGCCAGTCGCCTTCGGCGGCGTGCAGGTCGGTATGACATACCCCCGACGTTATGAGACGGACCAGCGCCTGGCCTGGCCCCGGCGTCGGGCGTTCAACATCCTTGACCGTAAGGTCGGTTCCGAATTCCGTAACTACTGCAGCTCGCATGGTTGTAGTCATTGACGATCTCCTTTGATCTATACGAATAGTGGAAGTTTTTGTACAGCTGATGCCCCTAAGAACGCTCAATAAGGGCATCTGCTGTACAAAAACTCTTAGAAGAAGCCCAGCTTGTTCTCGTTGTAGCTGACCAGGAGGTTCTTGGTCTGCTGGTAGTGGTCCAGCATCATGGCGTGGTTCTCACGGCCAATACCTGAGGACTTGTAGCCGCCGAAAGCGGCACCTGCCGGGTAGGCGTGGTAGTTGTTGACCCACACACGGCCGGCCTGGATTTCCCGGCCTGCGCGGTAGGCCACGTTTCCGTTGCGCGACCAGACACCGGCGCCCAGTCCGTAGAGGGTGTCGTTGGCGATGCCGATTGCGTCGTTATAGTCGCTGAACTTGGTGACGGACACTACCGGGCCGAAGATCTCCTCCTGGAAGATCCGCATCCGGTTATGGCCTTCGAAAATGGTGGGCTGGACGTAGTAGCCGCCGGCCAGGTCGCCTGACAGCTCCGCCCGGGCGCCACCGGTGAGCAGCTTGGCACCTTCCTGCTTTCCGATATCGATGTAGGACAGGATCTTCTCCAGCTGGTCATTGGATGCTTGGGCTCCAACCTGGGTCTCGGTGTCCAACGGGTTGCCCTGGATGATCTTGTTGGTCCGGGCCACGACGTCCGTCATGAAGGAATCGTAGATGCCCTCCTGGACCAGTGCCCGTGAGGGGCAGGTGCAGACTTCACCTTGGTTGAAGGCAAAAAGCGTGAAGCCTTCCTGGGCTTTGTCGTAGAAAGCATCGTTCTGGTCAGCGACGTCGTCGAAGAAGATGTTAGGGCTCTTGCCGCCCAGTTCCAGGGTGACCGGGATGAGGTTGTTGGAGGCGTACTGGCTGATCAGCCGGCCCGTGGTGGTCTCGCCGGTGAAGGCGATCTTACGGATCCGCGAGCTGGAGGCGAGCGGCTTGCCGGCTTCAACGCCGAAACCGTTCACCACGTTCACCACACCTGCCGGGAGGAGATCACCGATGAGTTCCATGAGAACCAGGATTGACGTGGGCGTCTGCTCAGCTGGCTTGAGCACCACGGCGTTGCCCGCTGCCAGCGCCGGCGCCAGCTTCCAGACTGCCATGAGGATGGGGAAGTTCCACGGGATGATCTGGCCCACCACACCCAGCGGCTCCTTGAAGTGGTAGGCCGTGGTGTCCTCGTCCAGCTGGGAGAGGTGGCCTTCCTGCGCACGAACGGCAGAGGCGAAGTAGCGGAAGTGGTCCGCCGCCAACGGGATGTCAGCGTTGAGGGTCTCACGGACGGGCTTGCCGTTGTCCCACGTTTCAGCGACCGCGAGGAGCTCCACATTCTCATCGATGCGGTCCGCGATCTTGTTCAGGATGGCTGCGCGTTCCGTGGCGGACGTCTTGCCCCACGAGGGTGCAACCTTGTGGGCGGCGTCCAGTGCCAGCTCGATGTCCTCGGAAGTGCCGCGGGCAACTTCGCAGAAAGCCTTGCCCGTAACAGGGGTGATGTTCTCGAAGTAGCCGCCCTTGACAGGGGCCACCCACTCGCCGCCGATCCAATTCTCGTAACGGTCCTTGAACGTGACCTTCGAACCCTCGGCACCCGGCTGTGCGTAAACAGTCATTGCTAGCTCCTTTGCTGCGAATCACGGTGGCTGTCGCCATTGATCCGAGCCTAGGAGCGGGGAGGTTGCAGCTACGTTGCAACCATGTGAGTCAGCTCACGCTTTCAGTTCCGTTTCGATCCGCTCAAGGTCTGCCACGACGGCGGCCCGCTTGGGCGAGCGAGGCGGCAGCAGCTTCAGGAGCGCAAGGCGGAGGTCGACGTCGTACTTCGCCTCGGGCAGCTCAGCGTACTTGAGGAGCGAATCAACGCTGCCGTCGCTGAGCAGCGCTTCGCGCAGCAGGTGCGAAACCCGCTCGCGCAACTGCACGACGCCGGGCGCCTCCGAACGTGGCAAGAGCGCACCTTTGTAGATTTCCAAGGCGATGCGGTGGGCGCCGCGCTGAAGGCAGCTAAGCACCTGGCCGGAATCGGGCAAGAGCTCAACCGGCAGACGGTAAGGACGGGACCCGGGGACCGCGTCCGGGCTGAGCTCCTGGATGACCTTGCGAAGCCGCACCATCTCCGCGCGAAGGGTCACCGCAGAGCCATCCCCCGGATACAGCTGCGTGCAGAGGTCTTCAGCACTGAGTCCGGCGGGCTGGCTGCTGAGGATGGCCAGGATTTCGCTGTGCCGGGCAGAGAGGGAAACCGTCCGCCCATCGATGCTGAGCAAGGCCTGGTCACGGCCCAACAGCTGCAGGCTGTTCCGGTACAGCGCGTGGCTGGAGGCGGCAGCCGCGCTCCGGCGTCGAGGTTTGTCCTTGACCGCTGCGGCAAGCTGAAGACGCTCGATCCGCAGCTGTGCCTGAGCGGCAGCAACTGTCGCCTCCACCAGGGAAAGGGTGTGCGCCGCCACGGCAGTCTCAGTGCCCGTGATGTCCACAACGCCCAGCACAGCGCCCGAATCGGGATCGTGGAAGGGAACAGCCGTGCAACTCCACGGATGCACGGAGCGCTTGAAGTGCTCCGCTCCCGAAATCTGGATACTGCGGTCCAAAGCAAGTGCGGTACCGGGTGCGCTGGTGCCCACGGAGGCCTCGGACCAGTCAGCACCGGCCACGAACATCATGCCTTCAGCGCGGCGCTGCATCACCGGATCACCATCCACCCACAGAAGCCGGCCGACGTCGTCACCCACCGCCACCAGCAGGCCACTGTCATGGCTGGGCTGAACCAGGAGCTTCTTAATGACGGGCATGATGGTGGCCAAGGGATGCTGCCGGCGGTACTCCTCCAGCTCATCCTGGTCCATCGCGAGGGGCGCCTCGGGGACGTCCGGATTGGCCTGCAGGTTTGCCGAACGCTGCCAGGATTCACGAACCAAGCGGCGTAATCCAACAATGTCCTCCGGTGCTCCAAGGCGCAGGGAGTCCAAGCGTTCATGGCCAACCAGGGCATGCTTCTGCAGCAGCTCCGCGGCATCGCTGCCTGGAACGGGCGGATGGACTGGATTCCTCATCGAACTCCCTGATAGTCCGCAACAACAGTGCGCTGCACGTGTGGTGGGCGGGACAGTACCCAGCAGTCTAGTTCCAGGGCTGGAGTTTTTGTACAGCTAAGGCCCCCAAAGTGGTCGAATGAGGGCATCAGCTGTACAAAAACTCCCTCGTCAGCCGCGGGAGATCCGGATCATTTCCTCACGCGGAACAACCTTGATGCGCTCGCGGACCACGCCGTTACCGTCACCGTCACTGCCGGTCCACGCAGCACCCAGGGCGGCCTCGTGGGCATCCAGCCTGTTCCAGCCCTCCCACGTGGTGTATTCCACCCCGCGTTCTTCAAGGAGGTCGATGATCGCTTGCGGGTCCGGGTTTTCCGCCGGGGGCAGATTGAGCCTGTCCTCCAGGAGGAAGCCGATGGTCTCCAAAGCATCGCCCTTGGTGTGTCCGATAAGCCCCACCGGTCCGCGCTTGATCCAGCCCGTGGCGTAGATTCCCGGCACCGGGTTGCCATCGGAGTCCAGGACGCGACCGCCGTCGTTCGGTATGACGCCGCGGCGGGAGTCGTACTCCAGCTCTTCCAACGGCGAACCGTGGTAGCCGATTGCCCGGTAGACCGATTGGACAGGGTATTGAATGAACTCCCCGGTTCCCTTGACGTTACCCGTGCCATCCAGCTGCATGCGTTCGAACTTGATCCCGGAGACCTTGCCGGGCGTCTCAGGTGAGTCGAGAATCTCCACGGGACTGTGCAGGAAGTGCAAGTGCAGGCGGCGGGAGGAAGGCTGCTCCGATTCTGCGTGCTCCTCCACCAGCCAGTTGGTCATGGTGTTGACCATGGTCTTGATTTGGTTGTTGGTCTTGATCGCTTCATCGGAGGCCTCATCAAATTCGAAGTCCTCCGGGTACAGGACAATGTCCACGTCCTTGCAGTGGGACAACTCCCGAAGCTCCAACGGCGTGAACTTCACCTGGGCCGGGCCGCGACGGCCGAACACATGGACGTCGGTAACCGGCGACTTTTTCAGCCCGGCGTAGACATTGTCCGGGATCTCCGTGACCAGGAGTTCCTCAGGGTGCTTGACCAGCATCCGGGCCACATCCAAAGCCACGTTGCCATTGCCGATCACGGCGATCTCCTTGGCATCAAGCGGCCAGTCGCGGGGAACGTCCGGGTGTCCGTCGTACCAGGACACGAAGTCAGCGCCCCCGAAAGAACCCTCCATACCGACGCCCGGGATGTTCAGGTCTGCGTCCTTGATGGCACCGGTAGAGAAAATCACGGCGTCGTAGAAAGCACGGAAATCGTGGAGCGTGAGGTCCTTGCCGTAGGTCACGTTACCCAGGAAACGGATGTCGCCGCGGTCCAGGACCTTGTGCAGTGCGTTGACGATGCCCTTGATCCGGGGGTGGTCCGGGGCCACCCCGTAGCGGATCAGCCCGTAGGGCGCCGGATATGCCTCGAAGAGATCAATGCTGACCTCCACCTGCCCGTCCTTGACCTCATTGGATTTGGTCAGGATGTCCGCGGCGTACACACCTGCGGGTCCCGCGCCGACGATCGCGACGCGAAGCGGACGATTGGGGGTTGTTGCGGCTGAGTTGGACACCGTTAGCCCTTCCGAAGCAGTGAGCCACGCCATTGTGTGGGGCGCGCAGATTCCAATTCTAGATGTCCACCCCACACCGGGCCGCCTATATGGCAGGAGTCACAGAAATTAGTAAAGATTGCGGAATATTGCGGGGGGAGGTGGCGTTGGCGACATTGTGTCGACTCCGGATCAGATAGCTGCCAACCCACCCTCTTCAAACCAGCCAACGACGGCGACAGTCGGGGGCGGCGTTGGTGGCACCGGCGGTTCCGGTAAAGCGGGCGGCAAGCCCGTGAGGAGCGAGTCGACCGCGGGAATCCTGTTCGGCATCGGCGCTTACGGCCTGTGGGGCCTGCTTCCGCTGTACTTCTTTGTCCTGATGCCGGCCAGCGCCATCGAGATCGTAGCCAACCGGATCGTGTGGTCCTTGATCTTCTGTGCCCTGCTCATCACCATCACCCGGGCCTGGCGGGTTTTCGGCGCTGCGGTTAAGGACCGCACTGTGTTCGGCCCGTTAGCCTTGGCTGCTGTGCTGATTGCCATCAACTGGCTGACATATACCTTTGGTGTCACCACCGGGCACGCCGTTGAGACGTCTCTGGGCTATTTCATCAACCCGTTGGTTTCGGTGTTGCTTGGCGTTTTCGTCCTGAAGGAGAAGCTGCGTCCCCTGCAGTGGGCAGCTGTGGGCATCGGGTTCGTGGCCGTTGGGGTGCTGACGTTCTCCTACGGGCAGCTTCCCTGGATCGCCTTGATCCTCGCGTTCAGCTTTGGCCTCTACGGCTTCGTCAAGAAGCGCGTGGGACCCAAGGTTGACGCCCTCACCAGCCTCAGCGTCGAGACCGTGGTGTTGGCTCCCCTCGCCGGTATCACCATGGTTGTCCTGGGCGTGACGGGCGCTGCAACGCTCACCACCCAAGGCGCCGGCCACTTCTGGTTGCTGGTGGCCTCGGGCGTGATCACCGCCGTGCCGCTGCTCTTCTTCGGTGCCTCCGCACGCCGCCTGCCCATGACCACCATCGGGCTGCTGCAGTACTTTGCCCCGGTCCTTCAGTTCATTGTGGCGCTGACGGTGTTCCATGAAACCATGACCACGGCCCGTTGGATCGGCTTTTGCGTGGTGTGGTTGGCGCTGGTCCTGCTGACCATCGACATGCTCCGGACCACGCGCAAGAACTCCGTCATGAAAAAGCAGGCCCGACGCGAGGCAACGGCCGCGGCCTAGCCCGGAGCCGCCGTCGGCCCCCGCCACCCGTGCCCGGCGGAAGCTGAGAGAGGAACCGCCAAAAACCTGCAGGATGTGAGAGAGCAATCCCGAAAGACCGGTGGGATGTGAGAGCGCGACCGGTTAAAGCAAGCAGGGCCGGATCCACGAATGGATCCGGCCCTGCTTGTGGGTAAAACTTACGCGTGAGCCTTGATGGCGTTCGCGAGAACCTCCAGGCCGTCAATCAGCAGTTCGTCGCTGATGACTAGCGGCGGGAGCAGGCGGATCACGTTGCCGTACGTACCGCAGGTCAGGATCACGACGCCTTCTTTGAGGCAAGCAGCCGCAACAGCCTTGGTGAGCTCGGCGTTCGGTTCCTTGGAGCCGGACTGAACGAGCTCGATGGCCAGCATGGCGCCGCGGCCACGGATGTCGCCAACCACGGAAACTTCTTCAGCCAGTTCGCGGAGCTTGCCCAGGGCGAGCTCTTCGATGTGGCGGGCGCGACCGTTGAGGTCGTGCTGCTCCATGGTGTCGATGGCTGCGAGTGCTGCGGCGCAGGCAACCGGGTTGCCACCGTAGGTGCCGCCGAGGCCGCCGGGGTGAACGGCGTCGAGGAGGTCGGCGCGGCCGGTGATGGCCGAGAGCGGAAGGCCGCCGGCGATGCCCTTGGCCATGGTGATGATGTCCGGGACAACACCTTCGTGGTCAACGGCGAACCACTCGCCCGTGCGGCAGAAGCCGGACTGGACCTCGTCAGCGATGAAGACGATGCCCTTTTCCTTGGCCCATGCGGACAGTGCCGGGAGGAAGCCTTCGGCCGGAACAATGAAGCCACCTTCGCCCTGGATGGGTTCGATGATGATCGCGGCAACCTGGTCGCCACCGATCTGCTTCTCGATCATGGTGATGGCGCGCTTGGCAGCCTCGGCACCGGTGATTTCCGGGTTCTCTTCACGGAACGGGTAGCTCATGGGCATGCGGTAGACCTCGGGCGCGAACGGGCCGAAGTTGGTCTTGTACGGCATGGCCTTGGCAGTCAGTGCCATGGTCAGGTTGGTGCGGCCGTGGTAGGCGTGGTCGAAGGCTACGACCGCGTCGCGGCCGGTGGCCAGGCGGGCAACCTTGACGGCGTTTTCGACGGCTTCAGCGCCGGAGTTGAACAGCACGGTGCGCTTGGCGTGGTCGCCCGGGGTGAGGCGGTTAAGCTGCTCGGCAACTGCAACGTAGCCCTCGTACGGGGTCACCATGAAGCAGGTGTGGGTGAAGTGCGTGGCAGCTTCCTGGACAGCGGCGACGACGGCGGGATCGGACGCGCCGACGCTGGTCACGGCGATGCCTGAGCCGAGGTCAATGAAGGAGTTGCCGTCGACGTCGCGGATGATTCCGCCGTCGGCGTCTTCAACGTAGACAGGGACGCCGGACGCAACTCCGGCAGCAACGACGGCGGCGCGACGCTCGGCAAGTGCCTGCGACTTGGGGCCGGGGAAGGTGCCGTTGATGTTGCGCTTCTGCTCGATGCGGTACGAGAGCTCGTTCGCGGTGGTGGTCATGGGGTGGTTGCCTTTCTGGGAAATTCGTACGGGTTACGCGGCTGCGCTATGCAGCCGGGTTATGCATCGAGTGCGGACATGACGTGCTTGATGCGCGTGTAGTCCTCAACGCCGTACATGGAGAGGTCCTTGCCGTAGCCGGACTGCTTGAAGCCACCGTGCGGCATCTCTGCCGTCAGGAGGATGTGGGTGTTGATCCAGACTGCACCGAAGTCAAGGTCGCGGCTCATGCGCATGGCCGTGCCGTGGTCGGTGGTCCAGACGCTGGACGCCAGGGCGTATTCGACGTCGTTGGCCAGCTCCAGCGCTTCTTCTTCCGAGCTGAACTTTTGGACAGTGATGACCGGGCCGAAGGTCTCCTTCTGCACAATGTCATCGGTCTGCTTGGCGCCGGAGATGATGGTGGGTTCGAAGAAGAAGCCCTTCTCCCCTGCCCGGTGGCCGCCGGTCTCGATCTTGCAGTTGGCCGGCAGGTTCTCCACCACGGACGTGACCGCGTTGAAGTGGTTCACGTTGTTGAGCGGGCCGAAGTAGTTGTCTTCGTCGTTCTGCGAACCGGTGTGCAGGGTCTTGGTGTGTTCGACCATGGCTGCCACGACGTCGTCGTGAACGGAGTCTTCCACCAGAACGCGGGTGATGGCCGTGCAGTCCTGGCCGGCGTTGAAGAAAGCGAACTCGGCGATGGCCGCGGCGCTCTTCTTGATGTCTGCGTCCTTGAACACAATGGCCGGAGCCTTGCCGCCAAGTTCCAGGTGGGCACGCTTGAGGCCCTTGGCTGCGCCGCTTGCCACGGCGATGCCTGCGCGGACGGAGCCGGTGATGGAAACCAGCCCGGGGACCTTGTGGTCAACCATCATGGCGCCGGTTTCGCCGGTGCCGAGGACAACGTTGAGGACACCGGCCGGGAAGATCTCCCCGGCGAGACGTGCCAACACGAGGGTGGATTCTGGGGTGGTGTCCGAGGGCTTCAGGACAATGGTGTTGCCTGCGGCCAGGGCCGGGCCGATCTTCCAGATGGCCATGAGGAACGGGTAGTTCCACGGAGCAACCTGGGCCACCACGCCGATCGGTTCGCGGCGTACGTAAGAGGTGTGGCCCTCGAAGTACTCGCCCGCGGACTTGCCTTCCATGATGCGGGCAGCGCCGGCGAAGAAGCGGAGCTGGTCTGCGCCGGCGGCAACTTCCTCTGAGGCGATCAGGGAGCGGACCTGTCCGGTGTTGCGGTGCTGGGCTTCGACCAGTTCGTCGCTGTTGGCCTCCACGGCGTCGGCGAGCTTGAGGAGCATCAGCTGGCGCTGGCCCGGGGTGGCCTTCTTCCAGGACTTGAAGGCCTGGTTGGCCGCAGTCATGGCGGCGTCCACGTCTTCCTGCACCGAAATCGGCGACTTGGCAACGATGTCCCCGGTGGCGGGGTTCACGATGTCCAGAAGACCCGTACCTGCCGGCGTAACGAATTCGCCGTTGATGAAGTTCTGCAAGGTTTGAACCACGGTGTGCAACCCTCTTTCGGAGTCTGGGCATGGGTTTAGCTGATCAGAGCCTATGCCAGGGAGGTGGACCAAGGAATAGCCAGCTGCACACACAAGAACCCTCCGCTTAGTGCGCTTGACCAGTGCCGGGTTACGCTTTAAAGCATGGCAATGTCCCTCGCTTCGCTCGTCGCTGTCCCCTCCCTGAAACTCCGCCAGGCCGGCCTTGCCGAAACTACCTGGAACCAGGACATCAGCTGGGTTGCCGTGACAGAACTGGAAGATCCCCAGCGCTTCCTCAGCGGCGGCGAATTGGTCCTTACCACCGGGCTCCGCCTCAAGAGCGCCGCGGACCAGCGGCGGTTCGTTCGTCAGGCCCAGCGCGCCGGCGCGGTGGGGATCGGCTTCGGCATCGGCCTCACCCACGAGTCCGTTCCGGAAGCCCTCATCGCCGAAGCCAACCGCTGGGGTTTACCGCTGGTGGAAGTCCCCTACGAGACCCCCTTCATAGCCATCGGCAAACTGGTGGCGGAATCGCATTCGGCTGACCACTACTCCAACTTGGAGCGGCTCCTCGCCGGGCACCAGATCCTGGCACGCTCACTCCTCACCGGCGGCGGCCTGAACGAGCTCCTCAAACAATTGGGCAGCATGCTCCGCACCGACGTGGTGCTCACCCAGTTCAGCGCGCAGCTTTACAACAGCATGGCTGGGAAACCGGCCCCGACGGCGGACGGCTGGGCTTCATATCCGATTCCCACCGGCCGCAGGGATGCCTGCACGCTGTGGCTTAGGCAGCCTTTTGTGGACTCCGGGATAGTCAGCTACGCGCAGAACCTCATCAGCGTTGAGCTCAACAACATGGTCAAGCAGCGCCAGTCCCAGCGCGCCATGGCCGGGCAAGTGTTGGACGACGTTATCCACGGCACTTTGGAGAGCATCGAGGCCGCCCGGCGCCTGGCTGGAGTGGGCATCAACAGCACCAGGAAGAACGTGGTGCTCGTGGCGGAGTCCACCGCACACCACAAGCAGCTGGTCAGCATTTCCCTGCCCCAGGCGCTGGAAGCCGGCGTGAGCGCCGTCGTCGGGAAGGACCTGGTCACGGTCATCAACGACGACGGCAGCTCGGCCACCGCTCTGGCCAAAAGCCTCAGTGATCACTTGCAGGAGGCCGGAATCCACGCCGTGATCGGCATCGGCGGTGCCTACACGAAGCCAAACGGCCTGCGCTGGAGCTACTTTGAAGCGCGCGACGCCGTGGCGCACGGCTTGCCGGTCAACGAACCCGAACGGCTGAGCCTGACGTCGCTGTTGCTCGCCAGCGAGGATGTTCCTTTGGCGGATATGGCCAGCGAGTCCCTCACGCCGCTGCGGAAGTTCGACGCCGCCCACGGCGCCGAACTGGTGACCACACTGGAAAGCTACCTGAACCACAACGGATCAGTGGCCGCCGTCGCCGAGGCCTTGACCCTGCACCGCAATACGGTGCGTTACCGTTTGGCGCAAATCACAGAACTGACGGGCTACGACCCCTCACAGACGCAAGACCGGGTGCAGCTATGGCTTGCCCTTGCCGTGCAGCGGCTGGGTTCGCGCAACCCGCGGTAGTCCCCTCTGTAGTGAGCGTGGAGAGGTTCGCCACAAAGTTCTAGACATTAGACGTCAAACGTCTAACCTTTAGATATGGCCGCGACGACTCCTCTTACCCCCAGCACTGGAAACATCCCCACTGTGAGCAACGCCCAGGTTGCCCCCGCAGTCCTTGCGAACCCTTCGGCTCCCAAGACGCGCGTCGTCGCCGTCGTCGGCATTATTGCCGTGGTGCTCATCGGCCTGAACCTTCGGGCAGGCATCACCAGTGCCGCGGCGTTGTTCCACGATCTGCAACAGGTACTGGGCTATGGCGCGTTGGTGGCCTCCATCCTGCCGTCCATCCCGCTGTTGTGCTTTGCGGTTGCGGGCATGGGAACGTCATGGCTCACGCGTCGGGTGGGTGTAGAGAAAGCCATCGCAATTGCGCTGGCACTGCTGGCTGGCGGTCTGCTGGTCCGCGGCGTTCCGGTAACAGGTGCACTCCTCGGAGGCACCGTCCTGGCGATGTCCGGCCTGGCCGTGTGCAACGTGGCCATGCCGTCCTTCATCCGTGAGCACTACTCCGAGCGCACCTCCATGATGACAGGCCTCTATACCTTCACCATGTCCGGCGGCGCCACCTTCGCCGCAGTCGTCAGCGTTCCCTTGGCCCAGGAGCTCGGTTCCCCGTCCATGGGCCTGGCTGCCTGGGGCTTGCTGGGCGTCGCGGCCCTGCTTGGATTCCTGCCGGTTGTCCTGCACACTCACCGGAACACCACCAAAACTGATCGCCCAAGGGTCTCCATGTGGCCTCTCCTGCGCACCCGCTTGGGCATCCTGATCACCGCAATCTTCACCTTCCAGGCCTTCCTTGCCTACGCCGTGATGAGCTGGTTTGCATACATCCTCACGTCCCAAGGCCTCAGCGCCTCCGAAAGCGGCCTGCAGTTTGGCGTGATGCAGCTGGTGTCCGTTGCCGCCGGCATGATCCTGTTAGCCTTCGGCTCCCGCCCGGGAATGCTGCGCCCCGCACTGTATCTCGCCAGCAGCTCCACGCTGGTGGCCATTGCCGCCATGCTCTGGCTGCCGACGTCGTTGGCCGTTGTCCCTGCTGTTCTTTTCGGGTTGGGCTTGGGCATTTTCCCGCTGGTTCTGGTGATCATCAGCCGCAGCGGACGTTCGACGGCGGAAACCACCGCGCTCTCCACCATCGCCCAATCGCTGGGATACTTGATTGCGGCAATTGGTCCCTTCGGCATGGGACTTCTCCACAGCGCCACGGGCGGCTGGGTGTTGCCCCTGAGCCTGCTGTCGGTGGTTGCCGTGGCGCTCATGGTTACTTGCCACATGCTCACCAGTAAGCGCACTGCCACCAAGACCGGACCGAGGACAGCATGACCCTTACGCCTTCGCATCGCCCGGCCCTTGCCGAGGAGATCACCGCCAAGCTGCGGGACATGATCAAGTCCGGTGAATGGCCGCTCCAGGAGCGAATTCCTGCCGAGCCCGAGCTCATGTCCACACTGGGCGTTTCGCGCGGCACCCTCCGCGAAGCCATCAAGGCGCTGGCCCACTCCGGCATGCTGGAAGTCCGCCGCGGCGATGGCACCTACGTCAGGGCCAACAGCGAGATGTCCGGCGCAGCCCAGCGCATGTACCTGGAGCACACCCAGGAACATATCGTGGAAGTCCGCCTGGGCCTGGACACCCAAGCAGCCCGTCTGGCCACCAAGCATGCCACCACCGAAGACCTGGCCGAGATGCGGCGCCTCCTTGCCCTCCGGCACGATGCCTGGCAGGCCGGGGACTACCCCACCTGGGCCAGCGCCGACTGGGAATTCCACGAGCGCGTAGCCCTGGCCTCGGGCAATCCGCTGCTGCACCAGCTCTACGCTTCCTTCGGCGGCGTCTTCCACAACGATCTGCTGCGCCAGCAACGCAAGGGTGGCTTCAATGGCATCCCCCGCGAAGGCCACGACGAATTGGTTGATGCCCTCGAAGCGCATGATCCCGATGCCGCCGTGCAGAGCGTGTACCGGAATCTGGATTACTGCTCGGACTCAGCGCCTCGGTAACTTTCGGCGATGAAGGCGACGAAGACGATGAAGGTGATGCTGAGGAACGACTCAGGGCGTGTCCGGTTGACACGTGCCCTCAGGAAAAGTCCAAACTGGTCGTATGGTCATCCGCGTTCACACCGAACCCAACTGCGGTAACGCGCCTCGGCATGAGGTTGCCCGCCGCTTAGCCGTAGCTCTCGCAGGCGCTGATTCAACAGAACTGGAATCGCTGCTCTCTCCCGATGCCGAGTGGGACGTTCTGGGAAAGGCAGCATCCCGGGGCCTACCTGCAATTCTTGCCAATGCCGAGCCGAGGAGCCCGGCCGTCGAGCTACGTGTTCTCTCGGTCATCACCCACGGCAGGGAAGCAAGCATTGACGGCGTGACGCTGTTCAAAGACGGTCAGGTGGTGAACTTCTGCCATGTGCTTCGTTTCGCGAACACCGCAAAGACCGCAGCGATCACAAAAATCCGGACCTATGAGGCAACGCCATAAGGCGTACCCTGCTGGTACCTCTGCACCGGATCGGTGCGCTGCGCCGCCTTGATGGCTTGGAATAGCCTGGCCCCAGTCAGGACAGGACCGCAACGCATCAGGTTGCCACCTCGATCCCCGCCCCGGCCGCGTCCCTGAACCTCGCATTGACCAGCACCACGTCGCGCCCGGCCCGGTCCAGCAGGCTCGCGGCAACACCCGCCCGGTATCCAGTGGCGCAGTGCACCCAGATCCGGGCATCCGGTACCTCCGTGATCCTCCCCAGGAGCTCGTAAACGGGGATGTTCAGCGCACCCGCCACGTGCGAGGTCCCGAACTCATCCGGACGGCGAACATCCAGGACCACGTCCTCAGGGTTCCGCTCCCTCAACAGCAACGTCCAGTCCCCGTGCGGGTATCTGGCACGGGGAGACTCCGGCGCCAGCGCCCCAATCTCCAGAGGTGTTGGGTCAGGCCCGACGGCGGCATCCGGGCTGTCGATGCCGATCCTCGCCAGATCGCGGATCGCCTTTTCCACTTCCGCCAAAGGCCCCAGTAACGTCAGTGGCTGGTTCCACGGGATCACCCAGCCGAGGTAACTGGTGAAATTCTCTCCAGTGCCGTACTCGAAGCCCACACTGCCTTGGAGATGGTCCTCGGCGAAAGCCACCCGGTGCCGAAGGTCCACCACCCACTCCCCGGCCCTCAACCGCCGGCCCAGCTCACCGGCATCCACGGAATCCGGCACGGACAGGTCCGCTGCGCCCGGACCGGCGGCGTTGAGAGGGCTCATGTGGGCGTAATACGCGGGGTACGCCGTGAGATTCTCCAGCAACTCTGCAACAAAGTGGTCCTCGTCAGGGTCCGTCAGTGCGTGGTTGGAGAGAGCTTGCTCGCCAATGGTTGACGATTCCTGGCGGCTCGCAGGCCCGGTCGAGCAGAAGGACCCGAAGCCGTGGGTCGGGTAGAGCGCAGCGTCTGGATGAGCCGAGGACACCAATCGACGGACCGATGAATACTGATGGTGCGCCAGCGTCGCGGTGTCATGGGGCGAGACCAGGTCCGTCCGCCCCACCGAGCCGTAGAGCAAGCTGCCGCCGGAAAACACAGCCGCCGGGCCGCCGTCGCGCGCTTCATCCCGCACCACATATGACAGGTGGGTATGGGTGTGCCCGGGGGTCGCCACCACGGTGACTACAAGGCGGCCGACGCGGAGGACCTGGCCATCGGAAACGGGGACACGGGTGAACGTGACGTGGTCCTCGGCGTTCACCAGATAGGCAGCCCCGTGTTTTTCGGCCAGCACCAACCCGCCGGTGACGTAGTCGTTATGGAGGTGGGTTTCGGCCACGTGCGTAATACGGACTCCCGAGTCCCGCGCAGCGGCTTCCACCCGGTCAATGTCTCGTTGGGGATCAACTACCAGAGCCACATCGCCGTCGTGCACAAGGTAGCTGCGGTCGCCCAACGGAGGAGTTTCGATGACGACGACATCCATGATTCAGGGTACCGCTGAGGCCCAGAACCGCTGGGCTTTAAACAGGAGCGGGGCCACCCGAAATGAGTGACCCGCCCTGCATGGAACGACTAGACCTGTGCGGCGACGCCATCGCGGGAAATGTTGACCATGTCCTCGCGCGGAACAACCTTGATGCGCTCACGCTTGACCTCAACACCGTGGGAGGTGCCAGCCTCGGTTGCTGCGGCGCCGAGGGCGAGCTCGTGGGCGTCCAGTGCCAGCCAGCCTTCCCAGCTGGTGAACTTCACGCCGCGGGAGTCCAGGAGATCAACCACTGCATCAGCTGCGGGAACCTCGGCAACCGGCAGGTTCTCGCGGTCTTCCAGCAGGTACGTGACGGTTTCCAAGGCGTCGCCCTTGGTGTGGCCGATCAGGCCTACGGGACCACGCTTGATCCAGCCCGTGGCGTAGAGGCCCGGGACGTGCTGGCCGTCGGCGTCCAGGACGCGGCCGCCGTCGTTGGTGATGACGCCCTTCTTGTGGTCGAACTCGACGTCCGGCAGGGCCGAACCGAAGTAGCCGATTGCGCGGTACACGGCCTGGACCGGGTAGTCGATGAACTCGCCGGTGCCGCGGGCGTTGCCCGTGCCGTCCAGTTCGGTGCGCTCGAACTTGATGCCGGCAACCTTGCCCGGAGTCTCGGCGGAGTCAACGATCTCCACCGGGCTGTGCAGGAAGTGAAGGTGCAGGCGGCGGGAAGCCTTCAGCTCGGAGAGGTCCTCGGGCTGCTCGGCGATCCAGTTGGTGAGCGTGCCAACCATGGTCTTGATCTGGTTGTTCGTCTGGACCTGGCGGTCGGACTCTTCGTCGAATTCGAAGTCCTCGGCGTAGAGGATGATGTCTACGTCCTTGGAGTGCGAGAGTTCGCGGAGTTCCAGCGGGGTGAACTTCACCTGTGCCGGGCCGCGGCGGCCGAAGACGTGCACATCCGTGACGGGTGAGGCCTTCAGGCCGGCGTAGACGTTGTCCGGGATTTCGGTGACCAGCAGGTCATCAGCGTGCTTGGAAAGAACACGCGCTACGTCCAGGGCCACGTTGCCGTTGCCGAGGACAGCGATTTCGGTGGCCTCCAGCGGCCATTCGCGGGGAACGTCCGGGTGTCCATCGAACCAGGAAACGAAGTCCGCGCCGCCGAAGGAACCCTCAAGTTCGATGCCCGGGATGTTCAGGTCCGCGTCCTTGATGGCGCCGGTGGCGAAGATGATGGCGTCGTAGTGCTTGCGGAGGTCCTCGATGGAGATGTCCGTGCCGTAGTCCACGTTGCCGAAGAAGCGGATATCGCCGCGATCCAGCACCTTGTGCAAGGCGTTGACGATGCCCTTGATGCGGGGGTGGTCCGGGGCTACGCCGTAACGGATGAGGCCATACGGTGCCGGGTAGCGGTCAAAGAGGTCGATGCTGACGGTGAGCTCACCGCTCTTGACGGCCTCGCTCTTGGTCAGGATGTCCGCTGCGTACACGCCGGCCGGGCCGGAGCCGATGACGGCGACGCGAAGCGGACGGTCCGCAGAACCTACGGGGGTGCTAATTGACACGGCTGTGTTCCTTCTTCTTCTCAGTTACTGCGGACGCGGGGACGGTTGGGGGTAATAGTGCTGTAGTCAGCGGTCTTGAAATGTTGCGGGGCAAAGGGGCTGACACGGACCACATCGCCGATCACAATGACCGCCGGGTTGGCCACGCCGACGGCTTCCGCCTGGTCCGCAATGGTGCCCAGAGTGCCGATGGTGACGCGCTGATCCGGCAAATACCCGTTCTCTACGATACCTACTGGCGTGTCCAAAGGCAGACCCGAGCCTGCCAGCGCAGCCGCGGAATCGCGCAATTGCGCTACTCCCATGAGCAACACCACAGTGTGATCGGGGCGCGCGGGGACCTCGGACAGCTCTTCATGTCCGGTCACAACGCTGAAGCCCTTGGCCAGGCCGCGGTGTGTCACTGGAATACCGGCGGCGGCCGGAACCGAGATTGCCGACGTCACGCCGGACACTACTTCAACCTCGACGCCGTTCTGCCGGCAGAATTCTGCTTCCTCGCCTCCGCGCCCCAGGACGTAGGGATCGCCGCCTTTGAGGCGGACCACGCGGTTGCCCTTCAGGGCTTCCTCCACCAGGATGCGGTTGATCTCCAGCTGCGGCACGGGATGATGGCCGGGCGTCTTGCCTACCTCGATCACACGGACATCCGGAGCGAGTTCATTCAGCAGCGCACGGGGGCCAAGACGGTCCGCCACTACGACGTCGGCCTGGCCCAGCAGGCGTCGGCCGCGGACGGTGATGAGTCCCGAGTCGCCGGGGCCGCCACCCACCAAAGCCACAGAGCCAAGGGGTGCCTTGCCGGCGGCGTCCAGCTTACGGTGCCGGCGGAGCGGAAGATCACCCGTTTCCAGTGCGGTGGCAACAGCGTTGCGAAGGGCCATGGCGCGGCGAGGGTCTCCCCCGGCATTGATGGCGATCTTGACGTCGTCCACCACGGCAACGGCCGGCGTCCAGGCAGCGGATGCTTCGTGATCAGAGGCGTTGACACACCAGACGCGCTGAGCTTCGGCGTCGGCCGCTACCTGGGTGTCCACAGCGGCTGTGCCAGTGGCGGTCTGGACGAACCAGACGCCGTCGAGGTCCGAGGTGCGGTACTCGCGCGGCTCCCAGGTGAGAAGCCCGGATGCTGCCTGACCGCGAAGTGTTTCGGTGGCAACGGGTGCGACCACGGTGACTTCAGCACCGGCGTCGAGCAGTCCCTTGGCGCGACGCTGCGCAACGGGGCCGCCGCCAACCACCAGCACCGGGCGGCCGAGCAGCCGCAGGGCGGTGGGGTAAATGTCCTGTATTGCCATGAAAAAACTGTAGGGCGGCTCCGTAACATGCTTCAAAGGCTCGGAAACACCCGGTAACGCTGGGTAATCCAACGTCACATAATTCCCCGCTTAAGTCGGAGAAACACTGTCCCTGAGCCTCAAGTAATAGGCCCGCTGCTCCTTGCCGAGGTGCTCGATCGCGTAACGAAGCGCCGTCCGCGGCATGGTGGCAGCGTGTTCATCCAAGAAAGCCAGGAGGCGCTCGCGGCTACTGCGCCCGGCATCCCGGACCCAACCACCCACGGCTTTGTTAATGAGGTCTTCAGTGTCATGGAGCAGGATCTCGGCGATGGCGAAAGTGTCGTCCAGCTGGCCTTCGCGGATGAACGCCGACGTCGCCACGATGGCTGTCCGGCGCTCCCACATGTCCTCCGAACGGGCCAAGTGATAGAGGGGATCGCGCGGCTTATCCATCAGCCACCCACCCACAACCCGTCCGGCACCCAGGTCAACAAGGTCCCAGTTGTTGATGCGGTCGTGCCTGCGCAGATACAGCTCGTAAAGTTCCCTGCGCCGATCTTCAGTGGTCTTCTTTTTCTGCATTTGCAGGGCCATGATCTTCACGGCCCCGGCCCTTGCCTCGTGGATGTCCTGCTCCAGGAGTTCCTCAATCTCCTTCGGGGGCATGGCTGCGAACTCCTTGCCGAGAGTGAAAACCTCGCCCATGCGGACGCCCAGGAAAAAGTCACCCTCGGCATAGTCTCCTTGGCCCGTCTTGAAATACCGCTGGTATTTGGCCTGTTCGACGTCGGACTGCCGCACTTGCAGCCGTGCCAGAAACTCGACGGCGGTGGGCTGGGTGCCCGGCGCCAGCGCGGCTCTTGGGGACTTGCCTGCCTTGGGGGCCTTGGCAGCGGTGGCCGTCTTCCCGGTGTTGAGTTTCTTACCGGTGTCTGGGGTCTTTCCGGACTTGGGGGTCATCACTCAATAATGCGCCTAAAAGACCGACCAGCCAGTACGCGTAGTGAATTCGTCCAGCGCGGCCACACCAGCCACCGAGTTGCCCGACCTTCCCAGGCCGGGACTCCACACACTGATGGAGCACTTGTTGGGCACCACGGCCACTATCCCTCCGCCGACGCCACTCTTGCCCGGCAGCCCCACCCTGTACGCGAATTCGCCCGCAGCATCGTAGGTACCGCAGGTGAGCATGACAGCGTTGATTCTTTTGGTCTGCGCGGGGGAAAGCACCAGTGTCCCATCTGCACCCAAACCGTTGGATGCAAGGAACCGGGTTGCGAGCGCCAGGTCTTCGCACGTCATGGCCAGGGCGCATTGCTCGGCGTAGGAGTTCAGGACCTCTTCCACGGGGTTTTCCAAGTTGCCGCAGCTCGCCAGGAAATGCGCCAGCGAGGCGTTGCGGTGCCCTTTGCCCAATTCGGAGGACGCCACGCGGTGATCCGTGTCGACGCCGGCATTGCCGGTCTCTTGGCGCATCAGGTCCCGGACTGCGTGGGCGGCGTTGCCCGTAAGGCTAAGGAGCCTGTCCGTCACCACAATGGCTCCGGCGTTGATGAACGGGTTACGGGGAATGCCGTCCTCGCTCTCCAGCTGGACCAGGGAGTTGAAGGGGTTGCCCGAGGGCTCTCGGAAAACCCTCTTCCAGATGTGGTCACCGTCGGCAGCCAACACCAGGGCGAGGGCGAAGACCTTCGAGATGCTTTGAATGGAGAATTCCACATGGGCGTCCCCTGCGGAGAAGACATCGCCTTCCCGGGTGACTACCGAGATCCCGAATTGATGCGGGTCTACTGCGCCGAGTTGCGGGATATAGTCCGCTACTTTGCCTTGGCCGATGTGCGGTTGAACCGCCCCGACAATGTCTTCGAGAAGGTTTTGAATGTCCACGGGATAACCTTTGCTTTCTGCGTAGCCCCCTCGCCGTTGAAGGGACCGACAAGTGTTCGCGCGCTCTTGGCGCAACAACACACAGCCAGCAACACTACCTGCCTTAAAGCGGCTCCGTGTGGACCGCTGGCGTACACGCAGGGACGTTACGCACAGCCATAGGTTATGTGGCCAGGTGTGGACTCCATCCGATGGCAGGGGCTACGTGCTTTGCTACGTTCCTCAGGAGCTTGGCGTTGTAATCCACTCCCAGCTGGTTGGGCACAGTGAGCAGGACGGTGTCAGCCGCTTGAACCGCAGCGTCCTTGGCAAGTTCCTCCGCCAACTGATCCGGCTCCCCGATGTAGCTTTTGCCGAAGCGGGACAGCGCGCCGTCGAGGACGCCCACCTGGTCCTTGCTGTCGGCTTGGGCGCGGAGGCCGAAGTAGTGGTTGTCTACCTCGTCCACAATCGGGATCACGCTGCGGCTGACTGAGATCCTCGGCTCAAGGTCGTGCCCGGCTGCGGCCCAGGCCTCACGGAACATGTGGATCTGTTCGGCCTGCAACTCATCAAACGGCACGCCTGTGTCCTCGGTGAGGAGTGTGGAGCTCATAAGGTTCATGCCCTGCTCTGCGGCCCACACGGCAGTTTTCCGGGTGCCGGCTCCCCACCAGATCCGCTGTGAGAGGCCCGGTGACTGGGGTTGGATGGGTAGCAGCCCCGTGGCTCCGCCAGCGTAGTGCGGATCGGCTTCGGCAACACCGTGCCCGGCGATGGCTTTCCGGAACAGCGCCGTGTGACGGCGTGCCATGTCGCCGCCGTCCTCGCCGTCGGCGGGGACGTAGCCAAAGTTCGCGGCGCCGTTCCGGGCGGGCTCAGGTGAACCGCGGCTCACGCCGAGCTGCAGACGCCCATCGCTGATGAGGTCCGTGGCGGCGGCTTCCTCGGCCATGTAGAGCGGGTTTTCGTAGCGCATGTCGATCACGCCTGTGCCGATTTCGATCCGGCTGGTCCTGGCCGCGATCGCGCTGAGGAGCGGGAAGGGAGAAGCCTGCTGCCGGGCGAAGTGGTGGACCCGGAAGAAAGCCCCGTCCATGCCCAGTTCCTCCGCCGCGACAGCGAGTTCAATCCCCTGCTTCAGGGCCTCCCCAGCCGTGGGAACCAATGAGCCAGGTACACGCGCCCAGTGTCCGAAGGAGAGGAAGCCGATCCGTTTCTTGTGCATGCTCAGGACAACCGTGCGGGGGGCGAGGGAATTCCACATACGCTGATTCCTCGTTTGCATCCATACCCTCCAGGGGTATGGTAGAGGTGAACGTAACCCCAGTGGATAGTCGGCGGAAGGAGGCCCAACGTGAGCCCATCAGCACTTCTACAACCCCTTCGTCGGGCTTCCCTGCTCGTACTGGTGTTTGGCGTCATTGCCGGAATTTTCGGCATGCATGTGGTGACGGACTCCCATGCGACCCATTCCGCTCCCGCTACTCAGGCTTTAGCGCTGCACAGTGCTCATCTCGGGCATGCAACGCCCGGCTCCCAAGCAGCCAGCACGCTCCACCACCCGCTGGGTTCCAGCATTGATGCACAGTCCTGCTCCTCGGGTAGCTGCTCATGTGCAGAATCAACCGCTGAGCACTGCACCCCCTCGTTGAAGACCGGCTCCTTGGTCGCTCCGCTTCCGGGCAGCGGAGCTGGCGGCTTGGCTGATGGTCCGTGGGCCACAGTCGAAGCACCGCGAGCGTGGACCTATCTCCCTCCCAAGCCGTCCCTGAGTCAACTTTCGATCAGTAGGACGTAAGCGTTTTGCCTTGGCGGCCCCAAGTTTTGCCGCCTTCGCAAGGCCTCGCATCCCTCCACGTAGGACCACGAGGCAATCATCGTGCTTATCACCAGGATGGCTCGCGCCCCGGGCCGCCCCACTATCGAAAGACCACAACCCTGATGAACAAAACCCAGCTCACCCTTAGCGCCGCCACTTTTGCAGGTCTCCTTGCTGTGGCGGGCTGTGCCTCTCCCGCGAACCCTGGCTCCATGCCGGGAATGGACCACGGAAACTCCAATACCAGCGCGCCCACCAATATCACTTCTGCAGAGCACAACGCGGCGGACGTCATGTTTGCCCAGATGATGATTCCCCATCATGCCCAAGCGGTGGAGATGTCCGATGCCATGCTCGCAAAGGCCAACATTCCTGCCGCGATAACGGAGTTGGCCAATAAGATCAAAGCGGCTCAGGCACCCGAAATTGAGAAGATGACGGGCTGGCTCCAGAGCTGGAACATGCCGGTCATGGGTTCCTCAGGTCATGGCGGCCACGGCATGGACGGCATGGTCAGCGAAAGCGACCTCCAGAAACTCAGTGAAGCCCAGGGCACGGAAGCGTCCAAGATCTTCCTCTCACAGATGATTGCCCACCATGAAGGCGCCATCAGCATGGCTAAGACGGAGACCAGCCAAGGCAAGTTCCCGGAGGCCATCCAGTTGAGCAAGGACATCGTGACCTCGCAGGAGAAGGAGATTCAGGAGATGAAAGCCCTGCTGGCCACCCTCTAGCAGGCCTGTTGCACGGCGAACACACGACGGCGGCAGGTCGCCGTCGTGCGTTCGCGTCGGGTTTTCCGCCAGGCACCGCAGTCTCTACCGCCTGGCGCCCCCGTAACCTCTGGCGCGGAAGGCGCGAAAGGGAGCGGTCCCCACGCCGAAAAGGTGCGGTAGGCGGAAACGGGTGCGGTAGGCGGAAACGGGTGCGGTAGGCGGAAACGGGTGCGCGCGGTGCGGGACCGGCCCTCAATCGGCTCGTCGATAGTGCATGTAGACCGCGCCGTTGCTGAGCGGCTCCGATGAGACAAGCTTGAGGCGCCGGGTGCTGGGCAGCCCGCCCTGATACAGGGTGGGCCCGTGGCCAGCGATCATGGGATGGATAAGGAATTTGTATTCGTCGATCAAATCAAGGCGGTCCAGTTCTGTGGCTAGTTTGCCGCTGCCGACCAGCACGCCCTCGGGGGTCCTGTCCTTGAGTTCCTGCACCGCAATCTGCAGATCGCCAACAAGATGGTGGCTATTGGTCCAGGGGAATTTTGACCGAGTGGACGATACGACGTACTTGGGTATTGTCTCCAGGGTCAGCGCCCACTCCCGCAACGCTGGCGGTGCGTCTACTTCACCGCTTGCCACCAAGGGCCAATAGCTCTCCATCATTTCGTAGGTAGTACGGCCCCAGAGCATCGCACCGCCCTGCTCCAGGAGACGGGTGAAGAGGGCATGAGTCTCGTCGTCCGCGATTCCCTCCCGGTGGTCGACGCAACCATCAAGAGTGACGTTGATACTGAACGTTAGAAGGCCCATTCGACGATTCTAGGTGCGCGCAGAGAGCGGAGGAAGGGGAGCCAGAAGCCGATGGGGTGTGAACCCGCGAACAGGAGTTTGTGTACACATAATGCCCCAAAGAAGGGCTCTTAAGGGCATTATGTGTACGAAAACTCCGGAGGGTTAGCGGCTGCTTCCCGCCAGCAAACCCCGACGCTGCAGCAAACGCTTCTCAATGGGCCCGAACACAAGCAGTTCGATCAGGATTCCCACAAACAGGATCAGCAGGATCGCGGACATCACGATTGTCATGTCGGAGAGCAAACGCCCCTGATCCAGCAGCGAGCCCAGACCGAACCCAATCGTTCCGCCCACTGCGATGATCTCTGCGGCCATGAGTGAACGCCAGGAGAAAGCCCAGCCCTGCTTCAAGCCGCCGATGTACCCGGGAAGAGCTGCTGGCAGGACAATCTGCAGTGCCATCTGGAGACGGTTCGCTCCGAGAACTGTGCCCACACTGCGGTACTGCGGCGGGATCTGGTCCACACCGGAGATGAGCCCGTTGATGATGGACGGGATAGCGCCCATGAACACCACGAAGTAGACGGTGGCGTCAGTGAGGCCAAACCAGATGATGGCAGCGGGAACCCATGCCACGGAAGGGAGCACCTGCAAACCGGAAATGAGCGGCCCGAACGCACGGCGCAAGGGAGCCACTTGAGCCAGGATCAACCCCACGGGGGTAGCGATGACCACCGAAATCAGGAAGCCGATCACACCACGCTGCAGCGATGTCCACACTGCTTCCTGGACTTTACCTTCGCTCCACATAGTGACGAACTGGGTGAGAACGTCCAGGGGCCCGGGAACCAGGTCACGTCGTTTGAACTCGAGGGATACGTAGAACTGCCACGCAAGAATCAGGACCACCAAGGCGGCAACAGGCAGCAGTACCCGTTTCCATTCGATGCCGGTTTTACGTCCGCTGTCCGACTGGAGGTTGTCCAGGCCTGCTTCAAGGTCCCGGAGTTCCGAGGCGTTGCCCTTCAGCGACGGCGAGGTGATGTGCTCTTTGGAATCTGTCACGGGAAGGGTCCGCTCTTCGGTGGTGATGGGGTTACTTGGCATGGCGGCGGATCTCCTCGCGAAGGCGGCGCGTGATGGTTCCGGTGAGCTCCCCTGCGCGCCCGGCATCGGTGCGGTGCTCTTCGGTGACGTCCCATTCGGCCACCACACGGCCGGGACGCGAGGACAACAGCAGTACGCGCTGGCCCAGGCGAACGGCCTCGCGGACGTTGTGGGTAACGAACACGATGGTCCGGCCCGTTTCCTTCCAAATACGCTCAAGTTCATCGTGCAGAAGGTCACGGGTGATGGCGTCAAGGGCAGCAAACGGCTCGTCCATCAGCAGCAACTGACGGTCCTGAGCCAAGGAGCGGGCCAAGGCAACGCGCTGCCTCATGCCGCCTGACAGTTCGTGGGGACGCTTATCCCCCGCGCCGCCCAAATGCACCAGTTCCAAGAGTTCCGTGGCGCGGGCACGCCGGCTGGCCTTGGTGCTGGACTTGTCTGCAAGCTGCAACGCCAACTCAATGTTTCCGCGCGCGGTCAGCCAAGGGAACAGGGACGCGTCCTGGAACATGAAGGCGGCACCGTCGCTGGGTACTTCAAGAGCGCCCGACGTCGGCCTTTCCAGTCCCGCCATGATGTTTAGCAGGGTGGACTTGCCGCAGCCGGACGCACCGAGGAGGGCGACGAACTCGCCCTGCGCGATGGTGGCGTTGACGTCGTCCAGCACCGGGGCGCCGTCGCCGAAGCGCTTGCCCAGGTTCTCGAGTACGACTGGCATGGTCCCGTCCTTCGTGTTGATTGGTAGAGCTGATGTGGCTAAAGGCCGGCCCGCTCCCCCGTGCTGAGGGAAGCGGACCAGCCTGTTACTGCTTAGTCCTGGCCAAGACCTGCAGCTGAGGTCTTCTTGCCTTCAACCTCGTTCAATGTGCGAAGGTCGAAGATGCCGTTGATATCGGCCTTCTGAGTGGTTCCGGCTTTGACGCCGTCTTCCAGGAGCTTGTTGTAGGTTCCAGCCAGCGGATCGGTGGTGAACTTGATATTCTGCAGAGCGCGTTCAATCACGTTCGCGGGAAGCGGCTTGCCTGCCGTGTCCTTGAGAACCGCGTTGATGGTGGTCGCCTTCTCCTCAGCCGAGGCCGAGTTGAGCCAGTTCACGGATTCAACGTGGCCCTTCAGGAGCGCCTTCACGGTTTCCGGGTGTTCTGCGGCGAACTTCTTGTTCACGATCAGGATGGTGGTGGTGAAGTCACCGTTCTCCCAGAGGTCCTTCTCGTCAACCAACACCTTCGCTCCGGCTTCGAGCACCAGACGGGAGGCCCAAGGCTCAGGCAACCACGCGCCGTCGAGCTTTCCGTCTTGGAAGAGCTTCAGCGACTGGGCGTTTTCTGTCGGGTTGATGTTGACGTCGCCGCTGCCATCGGTGTTGGTCTTGAAGCCTTGATCGCCCAACCAGGCCCGGAGGGCCACATCCTGGGTTCCGCCGAGCTGCGGGGAGCTGAGGATCTTGCCTTTGAGGTCGGCTGCGGAGGTGATCTCCGGCTTGACCACCAGCTGGGCACCGCCTGAAGCGGCACCGGCGATGATGCTGATGGACTCGCCTTTGCTCTTGACGAAGGAGTTGATGGCCGGGTTCGGGCCGATGTAGGTGGCGTCGATGGCGCCGGCGTTCAAGGCTTCGATCGCGGCGGGGCCTGCGTTGAAGACCTGGGTGCTGAGCTTGGTTTCGCCAAGTTCCTTGGCAATGAGGCCCTTGCTGGTGCCTACCAGCGCGGGGCCGTGCGTGACGTTGCTGAAGTATCCGAGTTTGAGTTCGGCTGCAGGCGTGGTGGTGGGTGCCGGTGCAGCTTGGTTGTTTTGCGAGACAGCGGAAGCAACTGCAGCGCCTGCACCGATCAGCAGCACGAGGCCGACGGCGAGGCCGATTTCCAGTGTGCGGCGGCGCTTGGGCTTGGATGCGGATTCACCGGCGACGATGCGGGTGGTGCCCGTGTTGGGCGACTCGGGTGTGTTAGCCATGGGGGTGGGTCCTTAGGAGATGTGGGATGCGAGAGGGGCGAAGATCAGGCCCCGTGACATCGCCCGTCGAGGGCAAGCAAGGACCATTCCGGAGAGGTCATGCCTTCACAGTAGGGACTGTCATATTTCGGCTTCAATCCCGTAGAAATCAAGGTTCACGCAGGTTCACGTGGCGTCATATTCGCTGCCAGGCCTTCAATGTCGCGTGGAGTTGTGCGGCAGCATCCACCTATGAGATGGGCGCCCCGGTCAAGCCAAAAAGCTGCGTTGCCCGCCAAAGTTCCGTTACCTTGAACGCCCTCCGAAGGACCCCACGTCTTGTTCACAGCATCGTAGGTCTCCCCCGAATTCGGGTACGCCACCAGCGGCTTGGTCGAGGACTTCTGAAGGTTGGCAAGCGCTTCGGTCACCAGTTCCAGCGGCACGCAATTGACGCCGACGGCGGCCACCCGCGGTTCCGCGCTGAGCAGCGCAGTCACGTCAGCAATCGGCGTTCCGTCACTGATGTGGCCGCTGTCCCGCAGCGTGAACGTAAACCAGGATTCGACGTCGAACTCCGCCACGAGCGCCAACAGCGCCTCTGCTTCGGCGTACGACGGCAGGGTCTCGCATGCCAGGAAATCCACGCCGGCCTCCACGAGCGCAGAGATGCGCGGGCGGTGGAAGTCCCGGAATTCCGCGGCGGAAAGCGTGTAATCGCCGCGGTATTCAGAGCCATCAGCGAGGTAGGCGCCGTACGGGCCAACGGATCCGGCCACCAATAGAGGCCCACTCGCTGAACCTTCCGCCAAGGCTTCCTGGCGGGCTTCATCGGCCAGCCGGAAGCTCAACGCCACCAACTCCAACGACTCTTCTACGGACAACCCGCGCCTGGCGAAACCCTGCGGGGTCGCCTGGTAGCTGGCCGTGATGGCCACGGAGGCACCGGCGTCGAAGTAATCCCGGTGAACCTGCTTGATCAGATGCGGCTGTTCCAGCAGCACCTTGGCCGACCACAATGCGTCCTCCAGATCGCAGCCGTGGGCTTCCAGTTCCGTGGCCAACGCACCGTCCAGGACCAGATCCTTGCCGGCGTTGAGGAGAGTGCTGAGCGAGGTGTTCTGTGGCATGGGTCCTTCCCCAAAAAGAAAACCGCAGCCTGTTCGAAATTCCCGCCGTACAACGTGAGGAGTCGCGAACAAGCTGCGGTTTTGTGACTGTGTGTGACCCTAGATGACGTAACGTTCGTCTTCGTGGTCGCCCGGGTGGTCCTTCACAAGACCGGCGGCGAGAGTATTGCCGTCGATGGGGTCGATCACCAGGAAAGCGCCGGTGCGGCGGTGGTGCAGGTAGTTCTCCAGCGGCAGCGGAGCGGACAGGCGCAGCTGTGCGTGCCCAATGTCGTTGAGCTCCAGATTGGTCGCGGGCTCCACGTTGAACGTGGCCAGGTCAAGCTTGCCCGTGACGTTGCGAACCAGTGCCTGGACGGTGCGCGTACCGTGCTTCACCAGGACCTTCTGGCCTTCGCGGAGCGGCTTCGGTGAAAGCCATGCGAGCGAGGCATACAGGTCAGCTGTGCTTTCGCGGACAGTTCCGGCAGCGGCGATAGTGTCGCCACGGGCGATGTCGATCTCGTCGGCCAAACGGACGGCCACTGACTGCGGAGCAGCAGCTTCCTCCAGCGACTGACCGGCAAAGTCGATGCCGATCACCGTGGTGGTGCGAGGTTCGTGGCCCGGGCTGATCACAGAAACTTCGTCGCCAACCTTCACGGAGCCTTCGGTGATCTGGCCTGCGTAGGCGCGGTAATCGCGGTACGCCTCCACATCGAGCCCACCAGCTACAGCGTCGGGAGCGAGGGCACCCTGCGGGCGGATCACCAGCTGGACCGGGAAGCGGAAGCTCTCCAGTTCGGCCTCAAGCTCGTCAGCAGCAGGGAGGGTTTCGAGGACCTCCAGCAGTGCCGGGCCCGTGTACCAAGGGGTGCGCTCAGAGCGGTCCACCACGTTGTCGCCATCAAGGGCCGACACCGGCACCACCAGCAGGTCAGCCACGCCGTCGGAACCCAGTCCGAGCTCACGGGCAACCTTCTGCACGTCAGTTTCGATGTCGCGGAACACCTGCTCGCTGAAGTCCACCAGGTCGATCTTGTTCACGGCCACAATGACGTGGGCAACCCGAAGCAGTTGCAGCACGGACAGGTGCCGGCGGGTCTGCTCCAGCACACCCTTGCGGGCGTCAATGAGTACGACGACGGCATCCGCAGTGGACGCGCCGGTCACCGTGTTCTTGGTGTACTGAACGTGCCCGGGGCAGTCCGCCAGGATGAAGCTGCGGCGGTCCGTAGCGAAGTAGCGGTAGGCGACATCGATGGTGATGCCCTGCTCGCGCTCGGCACGCAGGCCGTCGGTCAGGAGGGCCAGGTCAATCCCACCTTTTTCCCCGCCGAAGCCGCGGTCCGCAGAGGTGCGGGCAACGGCGTCGAGCGTGTCAGCAAGAATTGCCTTGGAATCGTGAAGGAGGCGGCCCACCAAAGTGGACTTGCCGTCGTCCACCGATCCGGCAGTGGCGAAACGGAAAAGGGTGGTGGGCAGGGCTGTTTCCAGCCCGGCAGCCAATGTTTCGGTGCTCATTTAGAAGTAGCCGTCCTTCTTGCGGTCTTCCATGGCTGCCTCGGAGATGCGGTCATCTGCTCGGGTGGCGCCACGTTCGGTCAGGGTGGAGGCAGCGACTTCAACAACGACGTCGGCCACGGTGCGTGCGTCGGACTCGACAGCACCTGTGCAGGACATGTCGCCCACCGTGCGGTAGCGCACCAGCTTGGTGATGACTTCCTCGTGCGGCAGCGGCTGGGAAACTTCGCCCACAGCGCGCCACATGCCTTCGCGGGCGAAGACTTCGCGCTCGTGGGCGTAGTACAGGCTGGGAAGCTCGATGTTCTCGCGTTCGATGTAGCGCCAAATGTCCAGCTCGGTCCAGTTGCTGATGGGGAACGCACGGACGTGCTGGCCCACAGTGTGGCGGCCGTTGTACAGGTTCCACAGTTCGGGGCGCTGGTTGCGCGGGTCCCACTGGCCGAACTCGTCACGGAGGCTCAGGATGCGTTCTTTGGCGCGGGCCTTGTCCTCGTCGCGACGGCCGCCGCCGAACACGGCGTCGAACTTGTTGCGCTGGATCGCATCCAACAGCGGAACGGTCTGCAGCGGGTTCCGGGTCCCATCGGCACGCTCAGCCAACTCGCCGCGGTCGATGAATTCCTGGACTGAGCCAACAACCAGCTTCAGGCCCAGACGCTCAACGGTGCGGTCACGGAAGTCGATGACCTCCGGGAAGTTGTGGCCGGTGTCCACGTGAAGGACAGGGAAGGGAACCTTGCCCGGCCAGAACGCCTTGGTGGCCAGGTGCAGCATGACCACGGAATCCTTGCCGCCGGAGAACAGCAGCGCAGGCTTCTCGAACTCGGCAACAACCTCGCGGATGATATGGATTGCTTCGGACTCGAGGGTGTCCAGTGACGAAAGGCGAGTTGACTGCAGAGCCGAAGCAGCAGATGCCGCCCCGGGAGTGGCATCGGGCCTGTCGAAGCTGGACGCAATGCTGCTTGCAGCATTGCCGTCCAGCGAAGGGGCGGGGGCGGCATCTGCTGCGTAGGCGTCCGTTGACGTTGTTTGGGTGCTCATGTGTGTAGTCCGCATTCTGTCTTGTCGGAACCTGCCCAGCGGCCGGCGCGGGGGTCTTCACCCGGGGCCACTTTGCGGGTGCAGGGCTGGCAGCCGATGGACGGGTAGCCCTGGCTCAGGAGGGGGTTGACGGGAAGGATGTTGTCCTCGGAGTACTCGATCAGCTGATCGAAGGTCCAGTCGACCATCGGGTTCACCTTGACCAGGCCGAAGCCCTCATCCCAGGTGACCACGGGCGTGTTGGTGCGGGTGGGTGCTTCGTCTCGGCGGACACCGGTGAACCACACCTCGTAGCCAGCCAGCGAGCGGCGCAACGGCTGGACCTTGCGCAGCGCGCAGCACTGGGCGGGGTCGCGGGCGAACAGGTCCTTGCCCAGGAGCCTGTCCTGCTGTTCCACAGTGGTTTCGGGAAGGACGTCCACCACGTTGACGCGGAGATTCGCCGCGACTTCGTCGCGCGTCTCGTACGTTTCCTTGAAGTGGTAGCCGGTTTCCAGGAACAAGACATCGACGCCGGGAAGCTGGTCCGCGACCAAAGCCGGCAGGACGGCGTCGGCCATGGAGCAGGCGACCGTGACCGTAGGCAGCTCGAAGTTGCGGGCCACCCAGGCGATGACATCCCGGGCAGGAGCGTTCCAGCCGAGCTCAGCGGCGCCGGATTCGGCCAGGGCCTTAAGTTCCTCATGGGAACGAAGCGCCGGACGGGCTGGTGCGCTGGCGAGGTTGGTAATGGTGACGGGATCTGTCATTGGAGATCTCCTTCATCTGCCGAGTGTGCCCACTCTGCGAAGGTCTGGCCCTCGGCGCCAACGGCGACGAACTTACGGACCACGCGCTCCACATAGTCGGGCAGGTCTTCCACCGTGACCTTGAGGCCGCGGACGGTACGTCCCAAACCGGCTTCCTCGCGCTCGTTGTTGGCCAGCCCGCCACCGAGGTGGACCTGGAAACCCGGGGTGGGGTCGCCGTCGGGCGTTGGCAGCATCATGCCCTTCAGGCCGATATCGGCCGTCTGGATACGGGCGCAGGAGTTGGGGCAGCCGTTGATGTGGAGGGACAGTGCCGACGGGAGCTGCTTGGTTTCCACGAGGTCGGCCAAGCGGCGCTCCAGCTCAGCGATGGCCGTAGCAGCTGTGACCTTGGTTTCCACGATGGCCAGCTTGCAGAACTCGATGCCCGTGCAGGCGATGGTGCCGCGGCGGAACACGGACGGACGAGCCGAGAGGCCCAAAGTGTCCAGTTCGGCGATGAGCGGCTCAACCTGCTCTTTGGCCACGTCCAGGATGACCAGCTTCTGGTGAGGAGTAGTGCGCAGGCGGTAGCTGCCGTGCTTCTCCAAAGTGTCTGCCAGCGTAACGAGTGCCTCGCCGGACGTGCGTCCCACAGTCGGGGTCACGCCGATGAAGAACTTGCCGTCCTTCTGCTCATGAACACCAATGTGGTCACCGGGAGCCGTGGGCTTGGGAGCTGCAGGGCCATCGGGAAGCTTGAAGCCGAGGTATTCGTCCTCAAGGATCTGGCGGAACTTGGCCGGTCCCCAGTCGTTCATGAGGAACTTCAGGCGGGCCTTGGTGCGCATGCGGCGGTAGCCGTAGTCGCGGAAGATGCTGGTGACGCCGAGCCACACCTCTGCGGCGACGTCGGCGGAAACGAACACACCCAGGCGTTCGGCCAGGCGCGGGTTGGTGGACAGGCCGCCGCCAACCCAGAGGTCGTAGCCCGCGCCGAGCTCAGGGTGAACCACGCCTACCAAGGCGAAGTCGTTGATCTCGTGCACCACGTCCTGGGACGGGTGGCCCGTGATGGCGGTCTTGTACTTGCGCGGCAGGTTGGCCAGCTCGGGATCGCCGATGAAACGCTCGGCGAGCTCGTGGATCAGCGGTGTGGGATCGATGATCTCGTCCTTGGCAATGCCCGCAACCGGGGAGCCGAGGATGACGCGGGGAACGTCGCCACAAGCCTCAGTAGTAGACAGCCCGATACCTTCGAGGCGGCGCCAGATTTCCGGCACGTCCTCAACACGGATCCAGTGCAGCTGGATGTTCTGGCGGTCCGTGAGGTCCGCTGAGCCGCGGGCGAAGTCCACGGAAATCTGGCCAATAACGCGAAGCTGCTCGGTGGTCAGCGCGCCGCCGTCAATGCGCACACGCAGCATGAAGTACTTGTCTTCGAGCTCGTGCGGTTCAAGCGTTGCGGTCTTGCCGCCGTCGATCCCGGGCTTGCGCTGGGTGTAGAGGCCCCACCAACGGAAGCGGCCGTGAAGGTCGGTGCCGTCGATCGAATCGAAGCCCTCTTTGGAGTAGACAGACTCAATGCGTTCACGGACGTTCAGCCCGTTGTCTTCCTGTTTCCAGGTCTCGTTGGCGTTGAGTGGAGCGGTGCCGTCAACCTTCCACTGGCCGTGGGGCTTGGCGGCAGGGCGGGTGCGCGCCGGACGCGAGGGGACTGCGGTGTCCGCGGACGCACCGGCTACAGCTGTATCTGTCATACATCGACTGTAGGTCTGGCCAGATTTCGCCAGCAAAGGTCCGGAAATGCTAAGTCACCTAGGGAAACATTTCGTCACGAAGGCGTCATTGGCCTTGTTGCTGAGGGCATCTTGTGCAGGTTCTTATTGTGGCGCTCTGGCCCTTTTCGTGACGTTTTTTTGGGGACTTTTTATGGGCTGCGATGCCGGCCCTGCGAATTAGTAGCATCCTCTCAAGTCTTGCTTTCCGGTCCCGGAGGAGCCGTTTTGGGGGGATGTGGTGACGATCAGCTGGGATATTGACCCTGCCGGTACGCGGGCTGTGCTGGCTACCGCGGATGCGGACGGGCAGAACCAAGCTGCCGCACGGTTGGGCGCCTCGCTCGATGGCGCAGGCACTGTGGTGGGCGGTGGTCTGGTGGGCAAGGCCCTTCATGAGCACGCCGAGATCTCCGTGCTCCCCCACCTCACAGCCATCGCCGGACGGTCCAACCGCATCATCGAAGGCGCAGCGGTCGCGTTGACGGCTTATGTACGGGCCGACGCCGACATGGCGCGACAGGCGCAGGCCTCGGCATCCACCCTGGCAGCCGACGGGTCAGGGTTGGGTCGTGTCTCGGGGCTCGACGGCGGCGGCTCGCTGTCGTGGGGCGGTCGCCGTTCGCCCGAGCGCGGCTGAGTACGGCATGGCAGACAACTTTGGCAGGTGTATCGCCCCGCAGGGCGGCGTCCCGGGCCTGGACTTAGCGGCGTTGCCGATGGTCCCGGATCCCGCCGCACTCGATTTGGCGGCAAAGGACCTACACGCCGCAGGAGCCGGACTCCGGGATGCTGTCACCACAACCGCAACGAACTGGAACGTTCTGGCCGTCCCGTTCCACACCCCGGAACTCCCTGACCTCCTGGCCGCTTTCACCCCGGTGAGAGTCATGGCCGGCACAGTCAACGACGGCACGTCCGTGGCCGCCGCGGCTTTGTCCGAATTTGCCACTGCCTGCCAAGCCGTGAAGACCCTGTCCGGGAATCTCACGGAGGACGCCTCGAAGCTCAGTAGTCGCATCGACCTCAAAGGTGATGACTGGGGGACCGTCCCGGCGATCGTGGACGAACAGCACCGGCTCCTCGCCGAACTCAACAAGATCAAAGCCCGGTTCGCAGAAGCCGAGCAGGACTGCGCGAACAAGATCCGCGGAGTGTACGGCGGAACCCGCTACGTCAGCGCCACCAGGGAGCAACTTAATTGAACGATTTTGCGGAAGCCAGAGAATTGGAGAGAACCATTGCGGAAGGACTCTGGGCTGTCCCCAGGACATCCAGTGGGATTCCTTTGTGTATATTCGCGCCGATATTGGAAGCAGAGCGAGCTCAAACGCAAAGGCCTACCTAACCGATCACGAGGTGAAACGCGTGCACGTGAACGATAACGTTCTCATTGCAGCCCGGACACTCAGGGAAGTCATGTACAAACCGGGCAAGGGAACATGGATTTCCATGACCCTGAAGATCACACCGAAAGGCGACGGCTGGGAAGCGGACTACAACTACACCGAGAAGCCCGTATGGGAACTCGGAGACCCAGTCGACGACACCTACGCCCAGGAGCTCTACCTTTTCCCCCGCCACGAGGAACACATCCCCGACTGGTTCAAGGAGAAAATAAAGAACTCCACCTGGACCCCGGAGACTGATTAGATCTCCAGCCTCCCGCCCGCACCCTAGAAATTCCCCTTCCCCGAGGCGAAAGTCACACCCATTTGGAGACCCAGACTCCCGCAAACGCACGGTCTACTCGGCGGCGCAAAAGGAGTAACGCATGTCGGAGCAGCTTTCCAATCCGGAATGGACGAAGGAAAACGACGCTCGGAGTCAGGTCCTGGCCGATCGACTTTTGGACCTGGGACCTCGGAACTCGAAATGGGACAGCATCAGACTGGACATATCGGCGACCGGATCAAAGCAATGTTGCATCGTACGGCTCTGCGTTGAAGACAAGGAAGTGGGCCGCATTGAGCCGGACGGGGCAGTTCGTGCTGCCGCACTGAGAATCCGCGAACACATGAGCCAGCCTGACCACGGAACGTGGCTGTCGATGCAGTTTGAGGTTTGGGCGGATGGAAGCGGGAAGTCGTCCATCTACAACCACTCGAAGAAGCCCTCTTGGGAGTCCGAAGAACCGGGAACCGCAGATTACGCCGACGAATTACGGATCTTCCCCCGGGATGACGAGCACATCCCCGACTGGTTCAGGGACGAACTCAAGGGCATCAAGACCCCTTCCCAAGAAGAACTGGACAATGCACGCCGGGAAGCCCATGACCGCGTTCTTGAGCAGACAGCCGAGGCCCTGGATGCGCTGTGGTCGGAAGTCGGTACTCTTGACCCGATTCTTTATACGCACATACTGAATCCAGTCTTCTTCGGCGGCCCCAGGTGGCCCGGCCTTCGGCAAGCTTTCCAGAAAATTGACAATGTCGGGCGTGTATCGGTCGTTGCGTCCGACGGGCTCTCCGACCCCTGACTGGAAGGCAATTCCCCCATTGGCGACGGTCTCGAGGTGTATCTGGCCAGCACCGGCCTCGTCGGCAAAGACATTCTCAACCTTGATAAGGTCTGGCAGTTCAAACTGCTCTACATGGCTGCGCAGGTATGTGCAGATAACCCGGGCATTATCGCCGCGCTGAGGCACTACGAGGCCCTGATTCTGCACAACATTGTGCCAGCAAGAACTCCCCGGCGGTGGCTCAACGCGGCCGGCAAAGCCGATCTCATCATGGGCATCAATCATCCGCGCATACCGTCAGTAGTCAACACCCCAAATGGTGATGTGGCCTTGGTCGGCGTTGCCCTGCTGCACCCTAAAGAGACGGCCTACATCAGTCAAGGAGGGGCAGAAGCCCGCTCGGAAGTCGCCGACAAACTGCGGCAGTTACCCCCCGAACTACTCAACAACCCTCGCCGCAAACCTGTCGTCAGCGGCTAGCCACCACTGCGTCATACCGTTCCAGCGCGATCTCTGCCAACACAGGAGAAGGCAGCAAAGGTGCCGCCACAACGTCCGCGCCCGCTTTGGCCAACTGGTCGTGGAAATAGCCGGTTGCCAGCAGGTATGAGGCAATGAAAACCCTGCCTGTCCCACCGTCTGCGGCGAGTTCGGCACGCAAGGAGGCGACGCCGTCGGGCACTGTTGGCTGGGCACTGGCGCCATAGGCGACGCGCACTTTGTTCGGCAGCAGCTCGCCGAGCAGCCTCCCCTGCTCTTCCGAGTCAACCGAGCCGTCCGGAAGGGACGATCCAGCGGCGGCCAGCAGCACGCCGTCGTTCTCAGTCAGCCCGGCCGCACGCAGATGGTTGGCCAACAGCTCTGCCAGCCGAGGGTCCGGACCCAGGGGCCTGGCGGCAATTACCTCAGGGCGGCTCTTGATGGCTTTGGGCACGTCCACTTTGATGTGGAAGCCGGTAGAGAGCAAAAGCGGTACGACGACGGCGGCAGTCCCCTCCGGCAGGCCCTCCACCACGCCGCCCAGCTCCGGTTCCTGAACGTCAACGTACGCCTCAACAACACGCAAACCGGGGCGGAGAGTTTCAATGTCTGCCATCACGCGCCGGATGGCAGCCTGGCCTTCGGCGTTGCGGGTTCCATGGGCGCAAGCGATCAAAACGGGGCTGTTCATGGGAGCTAGCGTAACGTTGAGCCAGCACCTGTTGTTAAGCGCGTTAAGAAAGAACCCGTCCACTTGATTTCCTTTGACATTGTTCTTCTTTGGCTTGACCTCATCGGCGTGTTCTTTTTTGCTGTGTCAGGCTCGTTGTTGGCGGCCCGGAAGCAGTTCGACTTCGTGGGCTCCATACTTCTCGCGTCCATCGCGGCACTGGGCGGTGGCGTAATCCGTGACATCGTGATCAACGCCGGTCCCCCTATCGCTTTCACCAACCCCGCGTACCTGGCCCCGCCGTTGTTGGCTGCGCTGCTGGTTTACTACTTGTTTTCCTCCGTGCAGCGCTTCACCTCTCTGCTGACCCTGTTCGACGCCGGCGGGCTGGCCTTGTTCTGCATCACGGGCACGCTGAAGGCAATCGGCGCGGGCATGAATCCGGTGGCTGCGATCCTGCTGGGGGTCACCACTGCCGTGGGCGGAGGCCTGCTCCGTGACATCACCGCGAACGAAATCCCTACCCTGTTCAACAACCGCGACATCTATGCGCTGCCGGCCTTCGCGGGTGCCGGCTTGACCACCTTGTTGTGGAACCTTGGCCTGTTCAATGGGGTTACCGCTTGTGTCATCGCTGGCGTTGTTTTCGCTTTCCGGGTGACCGCGTGGCGGCGCAGTTGGTATGTGCCGTTGGCTGTGCGCGGATGGCATCGAGCAGCCACCGGTGGGGGCGCAATTTCGGGCCCCCGGGATTAGCTAGGATAAGAGCATGACTGACATGTTCCTCGAGAAGTTCCGCGCGCTGGTCCCAAAGTATCTCGAGGATGAATGGCAGGAAGAAGACGGCCTCACGCCGGCCGAGCTGGACGACGCCCTGGCCGATCACTCCTTCACCATCCCGCTGGTTCTGCGCGAGTTCTACCTTGCTATCGGCGGCTGCGAGGACCTCATGGAGGCTTACCACTACTTCTGGGACCCTGAGGAACTCGAAGTTGATGACGAAGGCTTCCTCATGTTCCTCGAAGACGAGGACGAGCAATTCACGTGGGGCTTCCGCACCGCGGATCTCAGCATCCCGGACCCCATCGTCTGGCGCCGCAATAACGCCCGCGGCCAGTGGAAGAGCGAAGAAGGTACGTTCTCCGAGTTCGTGTTCGACATGTTCGAGTGGGCATTCAACGACGACGAAGACTAAGTTTGAAGTTTTCGAGCAGCCTCTTCTCACCCATTCCGGGTTGGGAAGGGGCTGTTTTGTTTCCCCTCCCCAAACCGCCACCACCCACTTTGAGCCAACTCCAACGGCGACACACCTTCGGAGGGCGTTGTTGGGGCATTTCGGAGTCAAAGTTGGTGGTGGCGGTACACCTCTCGCGAAGGATTACGACGGCGGGCGGCCGGCTATGTATCGGAACGGGCCGAAACGGCCGGCTTCCCTATTGAGCAGGACTGTCAGGACTTCGGCGACCATTCTCTCCGGATGGTGTACGACGTCCACGTAGTAATAGTGGAGCGTCAAAAGGCCTCCCCGGATGCCCGCGTTGTTCCTGTATTGGTCCTTCTTGACCTGTTTTCCCTCAAGGTGAGTCCCGCCGTCGAGTTCTACAATCAGGCATTCATTGACCATACAGTCCACTTCTCCCACGCCTGGTACGTCCACATGCATACGGACTCGGAGACCTGCCCGGGTGAAGTGTGTATGGGCCAGCACCTCCAAGAGGGAGTCGGCACGAGGGAGAACCAAACCCAAGATCTCGCGGACCTTGCCATTCCGGTTGCCGGGTAGCTTCGATCTCAGGAAATCCGTAGACAGGAGTGCTTGGCTAACTGCGCTCTGCACCATGACCAGTCCTTCAAGTTCCGGTAGGCACCTGAGGGAGTGGATCAGGACATCGGCTACCCCTGCAACTGGTAGATACGAGTGTGCCGGGTGTAGGCAGGCTCCGTGGTGTACTACACCACGTCTCGCCTGGCCCGTACTGCAGCTCAAATGGAGAGAGCCGGGGTCGCCAAGGGTCCAAAGCCGATAGAAGCGAGCTGCTGAAACGCAGGTAAGTAAGCCATCGGCTCGAAAGGCGGCAACGACGTCGGGGTCCGCTTTTCTGGACGTGTAGACGCCACGATGAAGGCGGGTCACTCGGCCGTCCCTGACTGCATTCGCGAGCACGCGGCGAGTAAAGCCTGCGGTCAGCAGGGTCCGAGTGGTCGCTGCTCCGTGGCGGCTGTGGAGGAAGTTCTCGATGTTCATAAGGCCATGCTGACTTCGGCGGAGAGCCTGCAGTTGTTGAGAAGTTCCTTATGTGGACAACTCTCGCGGGCCGCCACCACCTACTTTGAGGGCTCGAAGGCTGCGACACACCCCGCAGTAGGCGTGTCCCGGGTTTCCCAGGATCAAAGTAGGTGGTGGAGGACCAACGCCGTCCTGTAAATCACGCTGCGTGAACGAAAAAACCGTTGACCTGGAAAGTTGCATATGTGACAGGATTGTCATAAGCTTTTCACGGATCCACTAAATGCCTCCGGTGGGTCTGATGCGAACGGAGATTGTGGTCCCGGTTCGGTGCAGCGTATGACTCGTAACGTTGCAACGAACCGGGGCCATTCCTTCTTAAACCAGGGGCTGCGCCGAAACGGCTGTGCGGCCACCACTTACTTTGAAGCCAAGAAAGCCGGACTTGCCGTAAAACGAGGGCCATGCAGTCCTCATTACACCCAAAGTAGGTGGCAGCGGTACACGGGCAGCCAACAAAACAGGCGCCCAGCCCCTTAAGGGCCGGACGCCTGCCGCAAGCAAAGAGAAACCTAGCTACTGCGGTCCACCACAGCATGGGCGAAGTTGGTCAGCGACGCCTTCACGACGCCCTCCGGCAGCGGGTCCAGAGCCGCAACGGCCTCGGCGGACCACTGGCGGGCGATCTTCCAGGACTCGTTGGTGACCGGGTGCTCGCGCAGGCCAGCAACGGCTTCAGCCAAAGCCGCGTCGGAAGACAGATCGCCGTCGATCAGTTCAAGGAGGGCAGTAGCGGAGGCATCCCCTGCACCAGCATCCCGGCGAAGCAGCAGGACAGGCAAAGTGGGAACACCTTCGCGGAGGTCAGTGCCCGGGGACTTACCGGACTTGACCTTCACACCGGTGACATCAATGACGTCGTCGGCAAGCTGGAAAGCCACACCAACTTTCTCGCCGTATTCCACCAGCAGGTCCTCGTAGGACTCATCGGCGCCGGCGAAGATCGCTCCGAGCTGGCCGGACGCTGCCACCAGTGAGCCGGTCTTGTCTGCGATGACGGACAGGTAGTGCTCCACGGGATCTTCGTCTTCGCGCGGGCCCACGGTTTCGTGGAGCTGGCCGAGGCACAAGCGCTCGAAGGTCCGCGCTTGGATGCCCAACGCGCGGGAACCGAGCTCGGACACCAGGATGGAGGCACGGGCAAAGATGAGGTCACCGGTGAGGATGGCGACGGAGTTGCCCCATACTTCGTGGGCCGTGGGAGCACCGCGGCGGAAGGGTGCGGAGTCCATGACGTCGTCGTGGTACAGCGTGGCGAGGTGTGTCAGTTCCACCACAACAGCGGCCTGAACAACCTCGGGGCGGGAAGCATCGCCAAGGTGAGCGCACAGCAGGGTCAACAGCGGACGAATGCGCTTGCCGCCGGCTTCCACCAGGTGGCGCGACGTCGCGTCAGCCAGGGGGTCCGAGTTGGAAATGGCTTCGCGGAGCTTTTTCTCAACCCGTGCAAGGTTGGTGGTGATGGCCGGTCCGAGCTCGGCATCGCCGGCAATGGCGGCGAATCCGGCGGGCAGCTGGAGTCCCGTTGCTATTGCGGTGGTGTTGGGAGCAGGCTCAACGGCCTGCGGCAAGCCGTGCCCGGCATGAGTCCAGCTGTGTTCGGCAGAGTTCGTCACGGGTTAACCCTAACTAGTTGTTGCGGAAACCGCGGTGTTGGAGCCTGCCGGCGTAAGGGCGCGGGCAGGCGAAGTGTTGGAGGTGGCCGGAACCAGCATTTCGAGGACCCGGATAACCCGGTCTTCGAAGCCCTTCGCGGACGGATCCGTGAGGTTCGCGAGCATTCGAACCACAAAGCGCATGAGCACAGGAATGGGCATACCCGTGCGCAGTGCCAGCTTCATCACGGCGGGCTTCCCGATCAGGGAGGCAAACATGCGGCCCAGTGTGAAGTGTGAACCCCACTGGTCCCGCACATAGTCCGCGTACCGCGAAAGGTGAGCATCGGCGTCGTGCGTTGTCCAACCGGCGGAAGCCGAGCGCGACGACGCGTCAATCAGGAACTCAGCCGCGAACCGGGCCGACTCCATGGCGTAGGAAATGCCCTCTCCGTTGAACGGGGACACCATTCCGCCGGCGTCACCCAACAGGAGAAGCCCGGGTGAGTAGTGCGGGGTGCGGTTGAAGCCCATGGGCAGCGCGGCACCGCGGATCTCCCCCACCTGGTTTTCCGGTGTGAAGCCCCAATCGGACGGCATGCCGGCGGTCCATTCGCGCAGGACCTGCTTGTAGTCGAGTTTGCCGAATTCCTTGGACGAGTTCAGTATCCCCAGGCCCACGTTGGAGGTTCCGTCGCCAACCCCGAACACCCAACCGTATCCGGGCAGCGGTTTACCGGACTTGCCGGGGAGTTCCAGCCAGCCCTCCATCCAGTCATCGTCATGCCTGGGCGAAGTGAAATAGGTGCGCACTGCGACGCCCAGCGGACGGTCGTCGCGTTTGTGCATACCCAACGACACCGCAGTTCGCGTTGAGTTGCCGTCCGCGGCGAGGACGACGTCGGCGTGGAAGTCGCGCGTTTCGCCCGTCTTGCGTCCGGACTCGTCAAGGATGGAAGCCTGGACGCCGATCACGCGGCCGTCTTCTGCGGTCAACGCGGAGGTGACGCTGTGGCGTTCAAGCACGACGGCGCCCGCGGACTCGGCGTGGCGGGCCAGGTCCTCGTCAAAACCGAGTCGGGTCCGGATCAGGCCGTAGGTGGGGAAGTCGGCAACCTCGGGCCACGGCAATTCGATGGTGCGGCCACCGGCAATAAGGCGAAGGCCCTTGTTCCGGCGCCAACCCTCCGAGACAGCATGGGGCAGCCCAAGCTTCTGGATCTCGCGGACCGCGCGTGGAGTGAGCCCATCGCCGCAGACTTTTTCACGGGGAAAAGAGGTCTTTTCCAGCACCGTGACATCGATGCCCTGCTGGGCGAGGTAATACGCGGCGGTGGACCCGGCAGGGCCCGCGCCAACAATCAGTACTTTCACGACGTCCTAATCAACGGGCTGTGCTGGTTAGCCGGCCTGGTGGCGCGGCTTGATCTGGCGGCGGAGCTTGGCCACGGGAACACTTTCGCGGTGATCGGCGGGCTTCTGCGCACGGTGCACGGCAACAATGCCGCCGCTGAGGTTCCGGTAAGTTACGTCCGTCCAGCCGGCGTCGCTGAGCCACTGGGCCAGGTGGTCCTGGTCCGGCCAGGCGCGGATGGATTCGGCGAGGTACACGTAGGCGTCCGGGTTGGAGGAGACCTTGGTGGCGATGGCCGGAAGCGCACGCATCAGGTACTCGGTGTAGAGGTTGCGCCACAAGGGAACCACGGGGTGCGAGAACTCGGCGATGACCAGCCGCCCGCCAGGCTTGGTGACGCGCAGCATCTCTTCAAGAGCCTTGCGCGGTTCCACCACGTTGCGGAGGCCGAAGGAGATGGTGGAGGCATCGAAGCTGTTGTCAGCGAACGGCAGGTTAGTGGCGTCGCCGGCAATGAAGTCGATGTCCGGGCGGCGGCGCTTGCCTACTTTGAGCATGCCCAGGGAAAAGTCGCAGGCCACAACGTCCACGCCTGCGTCGGCGTAGGGTTCGCTGGATGTTCCCGTTCCGGCGGCGAGGTCCAGGACCTTCTGGCCTTTTTTCACATCCATGGCGTCCACCACGATCCGGCGCCAACGCCGGGTCTGTCCCATGGACAGGACATCATTGACGACGTCGTATTTTGGGGCGACATCATCAAACATCGTCGCAACTTCGTCCGGACGCTTTTCCAAGGATGCTCGGTTCACCCTGTAATTGTCTCAGACATTCAACCGACTTTGCTGCGCTGTAGAAGTCGGCTCAGATTCTGGCTGGGCACGGGAGTACTGTTGTTCCATCATGACGAGCACGCTCCGCACCTTGACAGTCCCCCTGAATGTTGAATCATCCTCCGGGGGGCTGCCGTCGTTTCTGGTGCGGGACGACGTCCTGTGCTGGTCCCGCAGGGAGGCCGGCCTGGTTGGCTATGGCGAGTTAACCCGCTTCAACGCCACAGGCCCCGAGCGGTTCTTGGAGGCCGACATCTGGTGGCGGCACCTCATTATTGAGGCGGAAATCACGGATCTTGTGGAGGTCCCGGGCACTGGTCCGGTGGCTTTTGGATCGTTCGCTTTCTCCAAAACCTCACCCCACGTTTCCCGCTTGATCCTTCCCGAACTCGTGATTGGAATCCGCGACGGCAGCGCGTGGGCCACCCAGTTGACGTTCGACGACGGCCCCCTCACCGAGGCCGGTGTCCTCGCCTCCGTGGACCGCTGGCTTACTCAGCCGGAGCCCAACGGCGACGCTCCAGCCACCGGAGGGCCCGACGTCGGACTCTCACCGGACGCTGTTGCGGCGAACGGTTCGGCTGGTCATCTCAGCCGCGGTTCCCTGAGCGAGGCCGCTTGGATGGAGGCCGTTTCCAACGGCGTGGAGGAAATCCGCGCCGGAAAGTTGGAGAAGCTGGTGTTGGCGCGCGACGTCGTGGCTAACCTTCCTGAGGGCGTCAACGCCGCTGAGGTTCTTCGTCAGCTCGCGGCGAGGTACCGCGAATGCTGGACGTACGGCGTCGACGGACTGGTGGGTGCTACTCCGGAGATGCTGATTCAGGTGGAGGGCCGCACAGCGCAGGCCCGCGTGCTGGCTGGAACCTTGGATCGCCGCGATGCGGACGGCATGGACGGCTCCCCCATGGAGTACGCCGAGCGGGTCCTGGCCGGTTCGGAAAAACAGCGCCACGAACACGAGATCGCCATTGATTCACTGACGCGGCAGCTTGCGCCGTTCTCCGAAGCAATGAATTCCCATAGCGAGCCTTTTATTCTGGAGCTGCCCAATGTGTGGCATCTGGCCTCGGACGTGAAGGCGGAGCTGGCTGACATCGAGGGACACGTTCCTACCTGCCTGGCCCTGATCAACGCCCTGCATCCCACAGCGGCGGTCTGCGGAACGCCCACATTGGTAGCCGGTGCCCTGATCCGCAAACTGGAGCATTTGGACCGCGGCCCTTACGCCGGCCCCGTAGGTTGGCTGGACGCTGCCGGGAATGGTGAATGGGGCATCGCACTCCGTGGCGCTGTGATTGAGGACGCCAATACCGTGCGCCTGTATGCGGGCTGCGGGATCGTGGAAGGCTCCGTGCCGGAGGCCGAACTGGCCGAAACGTGGGCCAAATTCCGGCCGATGCTGGAAGCCCTGGGCATCAAGCGCTGAATCTGGGATTTCAGACACCATCACTTCTGCAGTGGTTGATTAGTGCGTAAACTTGTTATCCAATAGTGAAACTTCGTTTCCTGTGATGCACATCTCACGTTCGGCGCTACACTAAAACCGACTCAGTTCAGCATCCACTGCAACAAAAGGTAAACAACATGCAGATCTCCCGTTCGGTTCTGTCCGGCACCAAGATTGCCGCCGTGCTCGCCGCCGGCGCCCTGGCCCTCACCGCCTGCGGTGGTTCCTCCACCCCGGCTGCGTCCTCGGACTCCGGCCTTAAGCTCATCAACGCCGGCAAGCTGACCGTTTGCTCGGACGTGCCTTACGAGCCCTTCGAATTCCAGAAGGACGGCAAGATCGTTGGCTTCGATATGGACATCGCGGCCGAAATTGCCAAGGACACCAAGACCGAACTCAATGTGGTGGACAGCTCCTTCGAAGCAATCGAGACCGGCACCGCCCTGACCGGTTGCGACGTCTCCATTTCCTCGATCTCCATCACGGACGTCCGCAAGAGCGTCATGGACTTCTCCACCCCGTACCTGGACGACGACCTGACCCTCGTGGCCACGTCCTCCTCCGGCATCAACAACATTGACGGCGCCAAGGGCAAGAAGGTGGGCGTCCAGCAGGCAACCACCGGCGCCCAGTACGCCAAGGACAAGGGCATCGACGCACAGCAGTTCGAGGATTCCGGCCTCCTGGTCCAGGCCCTCAAGGCCGGAACCATTGACGCCGCAATCGGCAACCAGTCCGTTCTGGGCTACGCCATCAAGGACGACTCCAACCTCAAGCGCGTTGAAGACTACGCCACGGGCGAGAAGCTTGGCATTGCCATCAAGAAGGGCAACACCGCCATGGCCGACGCCGTGAACTCCACCCTGAAGCGCATCACCGATGACGGTTCCCTGAAGAAGTTCGAGACCACCTGGTTCGGCGAAGCCACCAAGTAGTCCGAGCCCCGGCTCCCGAGATCCACGCAGGCGGGCCCCGAAACCATATGTTGTTTCGGGGCCCCACCTGCGCAACACGAATGTGAGAACACCATGGCAATGACTGCACGTCAACGCGCCAAAGTCAGTCTGTACGTCCAGGCCGGAATCTTCGTAGTGGCCGTGGTCGCAGTGATCCTTGCTGTGGACTGGAAGACCATTGGTACCAGCGTCTTCAACTTCGCCAAGATCGGGCCGATGTTCCCGGACATCTTCCTGGTGGGCCTCAAGAACACCCTCATTTACACGGCACTAGCTTTCATAGTGGGCTTGTCCGGCGGCCTTCTGCTTGCCCTGATGAAGCTCTCCTCCTTCCCTCTGTACCGCTGGCTGGCCACCGGCTACATCGAGTTTTTCCGCGGCGTTCCCGCCCTGCTGGTCTTCATCGCGTTCGGCTACGGCGTTCCGCTGGCGTTCGGCGTGCAGTGGGACGTCAACATCGTGGTCATGGTTTCGTTGGGCATGGTGGCCTCGGCCTATATCGCTGAAACACTCCGCGCCGGCCTTCAGGCTGTGCCCAAGGGCCAGATGGAAGCAGCCCGCTCACTGGGCATGCCGCACTGGCGGGCCATGATCTCAATCGTCATCCCCCAGGCATTCAAAATCGTCCTGCCGCCGCTGACCAACGAGATCATCCTGCTCACCAAGGACTCCTCGCTGATCTACGTTCTGGGTCTCACCGCGTCCCAGTACGAGCTCACCAAGTTTGGCCGTGACGGCATCTCCAGCCTCGGCGCCGGCCTCACGCCGCTGCTCGTAGCCGGTGCTTTCTACCTGGTCATCACCATCCCGTTGAGCCTCCTGGCACGGAAGTTCGAAAGCCGCTCCGCGCGGACTAAGCGATAGGCAGGACAGTCATGAATAACTCCACTGGGAGCACGGCCACCGTTCAAGCCGCCGGCGTAAACATCAAGGATCTGCGCAAGTCCTACGGCAGCAACGAGGTCCTCAAAGGCATCTCGCTGACCGTTGAACCAGGCCAGGTTGTTTGCCTGATTGGGCCTTCGGGTTCGGGTAAATCCACCCTCCTGCGCTGCGTCAACCTGCTCGAACAGCCCAACGGCGGCACCATCAACGTGGGTGAGTTCGAGGCAACAGACCCGGACGTGGACCTCAACAGGATGCGCCGGAACGTTGGGATGGTGTTCCAGCACTTCAACCTGTTCCCGCACCTGAGCGTGCTGGACAACTGCACCATCTCGCAGGTGAAGGTCCTCAAACGGTCCAAGTCCGAGGCTGGCGACGTAGCGCGCCACAACCTCGAGCGCGTCGGCCTGGGTCACCTTGCCGACCGTTTCCCGGACCAGCTCTCCGGTGGCCAGCAGCAGCGTGTGGCCATTGCCCGGGCCCTCTCCATGGACCCGCAGCTCATGCTTTTCGATGAGCCCACGTCAGCCCTGGACCCGGAAACAGTGGGCGACGTCCTGGCCGTCATGCGCAAGCTGGCCCAGGAAGGCATGACCATGCTGGTGGTCACCCACGAGATGGGCTTCGCCCGCGAAGTGGCAGACCGCGTGGTGTTCATGGACGCCGGCGTCGTGGTGGAAGAAGGGCCGGCGGAGAACGTCATCAGTGCTCCCACCCAGCCGCGCACCAAGGAATTCCTGCGCCGCGTCCTCGATCCCACGCACATTGACGTGGTGGAGGACTAACCCCGCGCATAGTCGTTAGCACCACCCAACCGGGAGGGCGACACCCACATTTGGGTGTCGCCCTCCCGTTTTGCGTCACCGTCGAATTGTGGGTGTCTGTCCCTAGTGAAGTACGACGGCGGGCGGCGCACCCCTTCGCGCTCGGCGCACCACTCCTTCACCCGCGGCGCACCCCTTCGCGCCATTCGCACCAGCGGTTACGGGTGCGATCGGCGGTAACGGTAGCGAGGTGGGGCGGAGCGGGTTAGCCCGCCGTCAGGACTTGGCCCACCGCAGCCGATATGGCTTCTTTGATCCGCGCATGGAGTGCCCTCAAACCCGCCCGGTCCACGCGCACCTCCACTATGGTGCGGCCCTTCACAGGCGACTTGAGGGCCGCGGCGAGTTCCGCCGTCGTGGTTACTGCTTGGTGTCCGACGCCGTAAGCCGCCGCGAGTGCCGCAATGTCCACTGAGTGCGGGGTAGCGAAAAGGCGCTCGACGGCGGTGCCGTAGGCTCCCGAATCCTCCACAGCACCGTGTTCGAGAAGGCCGAAAATGGCGCCGCCGGAGTCGTTGAGCACCACGATCCTGAGATCCGGCGCGGGTTCTCCGTGGCCGAGGAGGAGTCCCCCGGCATCGTGAAGGAAGGTGACATCGCCAAGCAGGACCGTGGTTTCACGGCCGCTGCCCAGGGCAATTCCGGTGGCTGTGGCGATGGTTCCATCGATGCCGGCGAGGCCGCGGTTGGCGTGAACCGTAGCGATGGGTTCGGGGTGAGGTGCTCCCGCGAGGTCGACGTCGCGGATGCCGCTGGAAGAACCCAGCACCAACTGTCCGCGGGAGTGCTCCCAGACGGTAGCGCCAACCGAGGGACCGGTTGCAAGGCTCTCCCCCGCGAGCACGCCGTCGAGGCCATGCTGGGCGGCCGCGCTGGCGAGCAGCCAGGAATCGAGCCATTCGGCAGACCCACGTCCGGCAAAGTCGGCGAGCTCGGGAAGAGTTTCGATGGGTGTTTCGCGGCGCCGCCCTGCTTCATACCAGGCAACCGGGACGGGCTGGTAGATGGCGGATTCAACAGATTCACGCGCCAGCAGGGCAGCCACAGGACGGGAGAGCGTTGCCCGTCCGAACAGGACAACGCGTTCGATCGGCGTGGGTGAATCCGGACCAAAGTGGGCCAGCAAGACCCGGTAAGGTCCAATAGCGTTCGGCCCGAAGCGTGCGTTGGACGAAGGTTCCGCCAACAGTGGCAGACCGTGGGCGCGGGCAAAGGCTTCAGCTACGGGGCCGGCGTCATGCCCGGCAAGGACCACGGTTCGTCTTTCGGCGAGTTGCCGGGAAGCTGCCGGAAGATCCAGTGCCTGCGGACCGGCGTCGTAATGGAACACCCCGCGACCGGCGGTCTCGGGAAGAGCGTCGCCTGCGTCCGGAACCAGCGGATCCCGGAACGCGAGGTTCACCTGGACAGGGCCGGGCGGGGTGTCTTCAAGGGCCCCCGTGGCGGCGTAAAGTGCTGTGGCAACCGCCTTTTGAGGGTGATCACCTGCCGGGACGTCGACGGCGAATCTCACGTGATCGCCGAAAAGGTCCAGTTGGGTGGTGGTTTGGTTCGCCCCGGTGCCGTGAAGTTCTTGGGGACGGTCAGCTGAAATCACCACCACGGGGACAGCCGAATGATTGGCTTCCATGACCGAGGGCAGGAGGTTGCCGACCGCCGTCCCGGAGGTTGTCACCACCGCCACGGGAGCCTCTGTGGAGAGGGCAAGGCCCAGCGCGGTGAACCCTGCATCCCGCTCATCGATGCGGACGTGGATCCGAACCCGGCCTTCAGCTTCAGCTTCCGCGAGCGCGTAGGCCATGGGCGCCGAACGCGAACCAGGCGCCACCACCACGTGCCGCACACCGCCGTCGAGCAGTGCCGTAACGGCGATCCGGGCGGCGCCAATGGATGTCAGAGAGTCCTGGGAAGTCACCGTTCCAGTCTATTGGGGCGTCCGGACCCAAACGCTCGCTCACATCCCGAGCCCTCCCGGCCAACCATCGCTCACATCCCGAGCCCTCCCGGCCAACCGTCTCTCACATCCCGAGCCCTCCCGGCCAACCATCTCTCACATCGGTCAGGTTAGGGTTCCTTAACGTCAAGGACTATCTCGTTGTGGCGGAGGAACCAAGGTTTGAAAGGTGGGTCGAAGCGCGCGAACCTGGGCGAACCGATGGGAGTTAGATCAGCCAGTTGAAGAGCCTCCATCAGCGCTACAGTATGGCGTTGAAAGGCCGCGGCTGAGCCATTGCCTGTGAATCGTGCTACTGCAGATAACGCCCCCGGTACCTCACGGATTTTGACCCTGGGCTCTTCAGGTTTTGGAGCAGTCTCTGCTGTCAGTACTGCTGGCAGGACGAAAGCAACAACGTAGTCATCATCTGCAGCCCCAGAGATCGGTCCGCTTTGCAAGACCGGCGCCGTCATGACCAGTTCCTCCGACGTTCCGCTTTCTTGAATGACAGGCGCGGTCATGGACAGCTTCTGCCTGCTGGTGTTGTTGCCGCTGATGTAGTTGAACAGGTAACGGAAGGCCTCGTTCCCGGCGCGATCGAACGCCGCGTGGACTTGCACCTCCGCGAGGACATGCGCGGGGTAGCGACGAAGCTCGAAGTGCGGATACTGCTGGACCAGATCGTACGGCTGCTGTTCAGTCATGGTCCAACCGACCCTACGCCGCCGCGGCACTAGCCGCCAGAGAGCAGTGGGATGTGAGAGAAGGTCCCTCCGCAAGCAGTGGGATGTGTGCGGTCGTCAAGTTTTTGAGACAGGTCTCGTTGTTGTTTTTGGTTAGGCGGCCAGGGGTTGCTGGGCGCGGGTTTGGTAGTTGGTGTGGGCTTTGGCTGGTGGTATGCCGCCGGCTCGGCGGTTGG
>NZ_JAMOIT010000046.1:0-1184 GCF_023656375.1 Paenarthrobacter sp. TYUT067 | reverse complement strand
AGGTTGGACGTGGCTGCAGGAGAAGAGACCTCACACATCCTCAGCGGGTTGACTGCCCAGCTGCCTGATCGTGATCCGGAAGAGACCGCGGAGTGGATTGAGTCCCTTGATGCGTTGATCGCGGAGCAGGGTACCGAGCGTGCCCAGTACATTATGCGTTCGTTGTTGCAGCGTGCTGGTGCGAGGTCGGTGGGTGTGCCGATGGTGACGACCACTGATTATGTGAACACGATCCCGGTGGACCAGGAAGCACAGTTCCCGGGGAACGAGGAGTTCGAGCGCCGGTACCGGGCTTATATGCGCTGGAACGCTGCGGTGATGGTCCATCGTGCGCAGCGGTCCGATATTGGTGTCGGCGGGCACATTTCCACTTATGCCGGTGCTGCGACCCTGTATGAGGTGGGGTTCAACCACTTCTTCCGCGGCAAGGACCACCCCAGTGGCGGGGACCAGGTGTTTTTCCAGGGTCACGCCTCGCCGGGCATGTACGCCCGGGCGTTCATGGAAGGCCGCCTCACGGAAGAGGACTTGGACGGGTTCCGTCAGGAAAAGTCCAAAGAAGGCCATGCCCTGTCCTCCTACCCGCACCCGCGCCTGATGCCGGATTTCTGGGAATTCCCCACCGTGTCCATGGGTATCGGCCCGATGAACGCGATCTACCAGGCCCAGTCCAACCGGTATTTGCAGAACCGTGGCATCAAAGACACCTCCGATCAGCAGGTCTGGGCGTTCCTCGGCGACGGGGAAATGGACGAGCCCGAGTCCCGTGGCCTGCTCCAGCTCGCCGCGAACGAGAACCTGGACAACCTGAACTTCGTGATCAACTGCAACCTCCAGCGCCTGGACGGACCGGTCCGCGGTAACGGCAAGATCATGCAGGAACTCGAAGCGTTCTTCCGCGGTGCGGGCTGGAACGTGATCAAGGTCGTCTGGGGCAGGGAATGGGATTCCCTCCTGGAAGCGGACAAGGACGGGGCGTTGGTGAAAATCATGAACGAAACCCCCGATGGTGACTACCAAACCTACAAGGCCGAGTCCGGCGGGTTCGTCCGGGAACACTTCTTCGGCAAATCCCCGCAGACCAAAGACATGGTGGCGGATTTGGACGACGAGCAGATCTGGGGCCTCAAACGCGGCGGTCACGACTACCGCAAGGTCTACGCCGCGTACAAGGCAGCCACCGA
>NZ_JAMOIT010000045.1:0-1360 GCF_023656375.1 Paenarthrobacter sp. TYUT067 | reverse complement strand
AGTTACGGCGGTCATAGCGTGGGGGAAACGCCCGGTCCCATTCCGAACCCGGAAGCTAAGACCCACAGCGCCGATGGTACTGCACCCGGGAGGGTGTGGGAGAGTAGGACACCGCCGGACAACCATTAAGAAGAGCCCCAGCCACTGGCTGGGGCTCTTCGACTTTAACCCACCAACAACAAGGCTGAGCAGCCCGCCCCGGTATCACTTGCCGTCGAAAGCACGTGCCTGTTGCGAGCCGTCAGCCCTTTTTGGGACGAGCCATGGGTTCGACCCGAACTACGCCGCGAGCACGAAGAAGTGCATGGTACGGGCTCAGCGTTAGGTGCCAGATGGCTTCGCAGCTTTTGCTGCCGCCTTTGCTGCCTGCTTATTTGCGCGCACTTTACTTAGGGAGTCCGGATCAACAATGTCCGCGACGGAGAGGTAGGAACCTTCTTCGCCGTAGTGGCCGGCGGCTTCCCGCCACCCGTCCGCCTGCAGCCCGCATTGTTTGCCCAGCAATGCCAGGAAGATCTTTGCTTTTTGTTCGCCAAAGCCTGGCAGGGCCTTGAGCCGGCGGAGTACTTCGGGGCCGTCAGGGTTCCCGCTGGTCCAAATAGCAGCTGCGTCCCCATCCCATTCACGATGCACTGTCTCTGCCAGAGCCTGGACTCTTGCGGCCATGGAGCCTGGGAACCTATGGACGGCCGGCCGTTCCTTGAAGACTTCAACGAAGCCGGTTGGGTCGTACTCTGCGATTGTCCCAGGGCTGAGGGAGCCCAGCCTGGTGCGGATCTTCTCCGGGCCAGCAAACGCGGACTCCATAGTGACTTGTTGATCCAGCAACATACCGGTCAACAACGCAAAGGCGTCGTTGCTGAGCAGCTGGTCCGCGGCGGCATGGCCTGTGATGTGCAGTTCCATGCTCACCATCCTCCCATCACAGTGGGGCGTCGTCATCGGGGGTCCGTTCGGCGCCGTTCCGCCCCGCGACCCGGCCCGCGGTTCACCGGCGGTTCGTGGCGTTCGACGGCGGTGTTGCACGCGTTTTGTGGGTGGTTGGGGGCGTGGCTAGGGGTGGATTTGCGTTGGGGGTGTGGGGCGTGTATTGTTTTCTGAGTCGCCGGGTGCGAAACGGAAAGCCGGAAGGTGTGTACGGTTCGGTAGGCGGCCAAAAATAACTCTTCTTTTCCAATGGCCCTGTTGGGTGTGCTGCTTTTGTGGTGTGCTGTGGGTGATGTTTTGGAGGGTCTGTTGTTTGAGAACTCAATAGTGTGCCAAGTTTGTTGATACCGATTGTTTTTTTGATTGGTTGAAATTATGGCTGGATCATTGCGCACCCCCGTGTGTGGTGGTCTGGTTTTCAGCTGGTTTCGAA
>NZ_JAMOIT010000044.1:0-1389 GCF_023656375.1 Paenarthrobacter sp. TYUT067 | reverse complement strand
ACTTCTTCGGCAAATCCCCGCAGACCAAAGACATGGTGGCGGATTTGGACGACGAGCAGATCTGGGGCCTCAAACGCGGCGGTCACGACTACCGCAAGGTCTACGCCGCGTACAAGGCAGCCACCGAATTCAAGGGCAAACCCACCGTGATCCTGGCCAAAACGGTCAAGGGCTACGGCCTGGGCCCGCACTTCGAGGGCCGCAACGCGACCCACCAGATGAAGAAACTGACCATGGAAGACCTCAAAGCCTTCCGTGACCACCTCCGGATCCCCATCAGCGATGACCAACTCGACGCTGACCTCTACCGGCCCCCGTACTACCACCCCGGCATGGACGCCCCGGAAATCAAATACCTCATGGAACGCCGGGCAGAGCTCGGCGGGTTCGTCCCCGAACGCCGCCGCCACCACACCCCCGTGACCCTGCCCGAGGCCAAATCCTACGAGGTCGCCAAACGCGGATCCGGGAAACAACAAGCCGCCACCACCATGGCCTTCGTCCGGTTGTTGAAGGACCTCATGCGGGATAAGAACTTCGGTGCCCGGTTCGTGCCCGTGGTCCCGGACGAATCCCGGACCTTCGGGATGGACGCGTTCTTCCCGACCGCGAAAATCTACAACCCCAAAGGTCAGAACTACCTCTCCGTGGACCGCGACCTCGTCCTGGCCTACAAAGAATCACCCGCCGGACAACTGATCCACCCCGGCATCAACGAAGCCGGCGCCGTGGCAGCGTTCACCGCCGCCGGGACCTCCTACGCCACCCACGGCGAACCCCTGGTCCCGATCTACGTGTTCTACTCCATGTTCGGCTTCCAACGCACCGGAGATTCGTTCTGGGCCGCAGCGGACCAAATGACTCGCGGCTTCATCATCGGCGCCACCGCAGGACGAACCACCCTCACCGGCGAAGGACTCCAACACGCCGACGGACACTCCCCCGTCCTGGCCTCCACCAACCCCGCCGTGAAAACCTACGACCCCGCCTACGGCTACGAAATCGGCCACATCATCCGCCACGGCCTCGAAGAAATGTACGGACGCGACAGTACAGACGGCACCGGTGAAGACCGGAACGTGATGTACTACCTCACCGTCTACAACGAACCCATCACCCAACCCGCGGAACCCGAAAACCTCGACATCAACGGACTCCTCAAAGGCATCTACCGCCTCGCAGAAGCCCCGCAAGGCGACTCAAACCGGCCCACCGCGAACATCCTCGCCTCCGGCGTGTCCGTGCCCTGGGCCATCGAAGCCGCCCGGATCCTGAACGAAGACTGGGGAGTCGCCGCCGAAGTCTGGTCCGTGACCTCCTGGAACGAACTCCGCCGCGACGGACTCGCCGCCGAAGAACACGCCTTCCTCAACCCCGGCCAACCCGCCC
>NZ_JAMOIT010000043.1:0-1506 GCF_023656375.1 Paenarthrobacter sp. TYUT067 | reverse complement strand
GTTCAGTGGTCTTGAATGCCAGCCGAGTTCGTCTTACGAAGGGACAGCAATGCACCGGTCAGGGGCAGGACGACCATGAGTGTGATGGCGAAAATGGATGCTCCGGTTGAGCCTGTTATCACGTCGATATTCGTAAAGGACAGGATCAGCACGAATACAAGTCCGAGGATGGCCAGTACCGGCGCGATGATCCTGACAAATATGGACACCTTGAGCGTCGGTCTAAAGTTGAAATAGAAGATGACAGCCAGGGATGTCAGCGCCATGAGAGCCAGAACGGCGAACCCCAGAACGCCCACGAGCGGAGCGAACACCCCCGTAACCGGGTCAAGGTTGAGGACTGCAGACACGATCACCCCGACGAGAACGAGACCCGAGAGGACCGCCGAAGCGTTCGATGGAACTCCGTGCCTGACATGGACCTTTCCGAAGTATGCGGGGAGCAACCCCGACTGGCCCATTGCCATTTTGTACCTGCTCACGACATTGTGAAATGAGAGAGCACAAGCAAAAACGCTACCCACGAGGAGCACGTTGACTATGTTCGAGTACACGGGGGAAATAAACTCAGAGCCGAGCACGAAGACTCCTGCGCTTGGGTCAGCCGAGAGGAACCCGACGACGTTCCCCGAGCCCGCGCCGATAACGATGCTGAACGAAGTGAACAGATACAGAATTCCGACTGAGAATACGGCCAGGTAGGTGGCACGAGGGACAGTTTTCTCCGGGTTTTTGGCCTCACTGCGGAATACCGCCGTCGCTTCAAATCCGACGAAACCAAGCGCGGCCCACATGATGCCACTCGCAGGCGACCCGTGCGTCATCGCTTCAACCGGATTTACGGGCGCGGCTGTGACGCCCTCGGCGCCTCCCTGGGACAAGATAGCGATGTCCAGCACCAGCAGGGCTACGGCTTCCAGAACAAGCAAGACACCAAGGACTTTGGAGCTCAGATCGATGTCTCGGTATCCGAGTAAGGCAATGAGCGCCCAAAACACTAGCGACCAAAGCCACCAGGGGGAGTCCTGCCAGCCGGTGAATGTGCCGACGAGCTGTGTAATGAACGGCCCCGCATAAACAGTCAAGGCCACTACGGTCAGAGCGTAGGCTCCCAGTGCGAGCATCGCCGAGGCGTTGCCGGGAACCCTTCCAAGCCCTCGCTCAATGTACGAGTAAAAGCCACCAACGTTCCGTATATGCTTGCTTAGTTCGTTGTAACCGACGACAAACAAACAGAGGATCGCCATTGCGATCACGTAATAGAACGGTGCCGCAGAGTTCTCTGAAAAGACAATCGAGAGGGGCAACACACCTGTCGCCGCGGTGAGCGGTGCAGCAGCCGCCACCACCATGAAGACAATGGCCCCGGTTCCGAGCGTCCTTTTCATGGCACCGCTTGATCCTGGCGGGCTTTTTGTGCCTATCCCCTCGATTTTATGGTGCGAATTTGAACCAACTCTAGTGTCGCTCACAAAAACCTCTTTCTTCAGACAACGTTGTCTATAG
>NZ_JAMOIT010000042.1:0-1781 GCF_023656375.1 Paenarthrobacter sp. TYUT067 | reverse complement strand
GGGCCATTGGAAAAGAAGAGTTATTTTTGGCCGCCTACCGAACCGTACACACCTTCCGGCTTTCCGTTTCGCACCCGGCGACTCAGAAAACAATACACGCCCCACACCCCCAACGCAAATCCACCCCCAACCCAACCCCACACACCCCCAAAACCCCACCAAACCGCCGTCGAACGCCTGCACTCTGACGCACGAGCAAGCCTGCCGTCGCGCCACATCACGTGAGGGAATCGGGCATCCCAAAGTGTCGGTGCAAACCATCGTCGAGGAATCGGAGGATCGATGCGATCTTGCGTCCATCCTGAGAAGGCTCAACGACCAGCAGGCCCCGCGCCCGGCCCTCGAGGTAACAGACGAAAGCCGGCCTCCCGCCTGCGGTGACGTCGGCCAGCTCATAACTACCGCCTGGCCGTCCAGCCGCACTGGCACGAAGAAAGTCTCCGACAGCCTCACGCTCTACGTAGAATTCACTGGCCGGGGGCATAGCCAGCCAGCACCGATCGGTAAGGAGCTCCAGGACCGCATCGACGTCATCTCGAGAGAAGGCATCCGCAAACTTGCGGGCGAGGTCGCGATGGTCTTCTCGCCTGGCAAGCGGCAATGGAGTAGGCCGGGCAGAGCGGGCGCGCTGCAGCAGACCCTTAGCTGCTGTTGGACCAATCGAGAGCATCTCCGCGGCTTCACCAACGCTGAAGTCCAGCACATCGCAGAGCATCAACACCGCAGCTTGGCGCGGTGGCATTCGCTGAAGGGCAATCACAAAGGCGAGCTCGATACTTTCGCGGGCAACAACCTGGGCTGCAGGATCAAGTTCGTTGACCAAAGAGTCGGGGTAGGGCTGCAAATGCGCGTGGTCGAACCGATCGCTTGGGGCCGGCGGTTCGAACGGCGGCAGAGGTGCGGGACGAGGACGGCGGGCACGATCCCTTCGTGCATTGAGCGAACGGGTAGTCGCAATCCGGTAGAGCCAGGTCCGCAACGATGACCTGCCGGCGAATCCGGACAAGCCCTGCCACGCTGCGAGCAGAACCTCCTGCAGTACATCGTCAGCATCATCAACATTGCCTATGATCCGGTAACAGTGCAGATGGAGCTCCCGGCGCAAGGGCGCAACCAGCGCGGCGAAGGCCTCCTTATCGCCGGATCGGGCTGCGTCCAACTCAGCTGACGTCACGGTTCAATCTTGGCATGTACCCCTACAGTCGTTCCGATATGGCTACTTCCGGTGTCTCAACAGAAGTAGCCCTCTACGAAAGGAACAGCACCATGTCCAACTCTCAAGCTGCCGCCGTAAAGATCGCAGTGGAATACCACCAGGCCTGGACTACCGGCAGACTGGACGCGGCAGCCGCCCACTTGGCCGACGATGTCATTTGCCATGCACCTTCAGGCTTCATCGAAGGGAAAGCGGCGGTCCGGGCCTTTATGGAGCCCTTCGCTGCTTCGCTCACGCAATCCACGCTTCTTGCTGCCTTCGGCACGGACGAAGAAGCACTGCTGATGTACAACACAGCCAATCGGGCAGTACCGAGCGCTCCTGGCGCAGAGCTCTACCGCATTCAGAACGATCAGATTGTTGAGATTCGCATCATCTTCGATCGCTTGCCCTTCGCGTTGGCGCGTGGCGACGTCGTTGAGGTGTGAGGGCTGTGTGTTTGGTTGTTAAATGCGGGGAGCCCCGACCGTGTGGTCGGGGCTCCTCCGTGAATGGTTGTCCGGCGGTGTCCTACTCTCCCACACCCTCCCGGGTGCAGTACCATCGGCGCTGTGGGTCTTAGCTT
>NZ_JAMOIT010000041.1:0-3918 GCF_023656375.1 Paenarthrobacter sp. TYUT067 | reverse complement strand
AAAGAATATGGCTAGGATTTATTGCAGTCCAATACTAAATTGGTGCCCTACATATGCTGTGGATGCAATAAACGCCGGCATTCGGAGAACTGCATCGTGTCCGATTCCTCAACTGTGGGCTCAGCGGCCTACTTGCTGTCGGCGGGCCACCGGACCTTTAGGGCCGAAGAGACAACCATGCTTGAGTGCGAAGGGCTACCAAACCACTAGCCGATGGCCACATAAGCAACGCCCCTGGGAGATGACTGTGACCTGGATGGCACCGATGGACGGACCCAGTCGGCCAACGCCTGAACGATCGTGTGGCACGATGACCTCACGCTATTGCTCGAAAACTCCCGGAAAATCGCGTGAGGGACCTATCGGGCGTCTCACCTCATCGAACCCCGTCAAATGGTCCATGTGATCCGCCCCGAGTGCGTGTTCGTAGATTATGTGGGTTCGGGTGGAAGCAACGACCGGATGCATGCTTACTTCTGTGGCGACAATGTCCCTCAGCTGATTGGTCGAAGTGCAGGTCAGATGGATCAAGAAGTCTTCATCGCCGCCCATGAAGTACAGATATAACACGCTCGGAAGCCGGGTCATCAAGTTGGCGTACTCCTGAACGTGCGGTCTCGCCTGAGCGCGCAAACGAACGAAGACCATAGCCTGAATCGGCAACCCGACCCTCCTGAAGTCGATGTCAGCGTGGGACGATTTGAGTACTCCTGCCCTCCTTAGGGCCGAAGCCCGAGCAGATACGGTCGATGGAGACACGTTGAGGAGTGTCGCAAGCTCGGATATCGTTATCCGTCCATTTCTGATGAACTCCCAAAGTATCTGTTCATCTAGCTCATCTACTACCTGATACGCGCTGCTAGCGGCCCGGTCAGGGTTGCCGACTTTTGTCATCCATCTCACTTCCATACAACGTCACTGGTCAATCCACCTAGCCCCATCGAGGACCATTGCCCCCGTGGCATCGACTCATGTCACTGATCTCGCGGCGCGCCCGCGTCGCTGCAATGGTGGTTTGGCAAGGGCGGTTCACCGCGCTCCATCCCATTTTACCGCTTGTCGCCCCCTGAGCAGTGAGCCCTGTCACAGTAGACCGTGGGCCCCGTACGGTAGCGGAGCATGGCTGGTCTTCAAGCCGGTGATAATGATTGCCACCAAGCACGAGGGCCTCGCGTGGCACGCCCGAATGCGGCTGCGCTTGTCCCCGCGGGCATGTTGCTGACCGGGTCGAGTCCGGGTGAAGAAAGCCTGCTCCACGGCCCTCCAGCGTTCGTCGACGGCAAACATGTGCCCGACGGCTGGCTGTATGGATCGAGTGTTCGAGGGGCGAGAAGTTAGTTGACGCGTCCGGCGCTCCCTTTGCCTCCGCGGACATCACTGCCCGGCATTCGAACAGTGCCGGCGTTTCCAGCCGGTCCGTGGCCGCGGATTTTCCCCGACATTCCGGCGGCAGCCAGCGGCCGAGCCCAGCGAATCGTGGCCAGGAAGTCCCGCCCGTTCAAAAGGGGCCCATCGCTGCCTCACTCGGTCAGGGAGTCGGCGGGCACACCGGGCGCGGCTCATACAAGGATGCCCCGGAGTAGGAGCCACCTCGAATGAGCCAACGCTTCTTCGGTGACAGGCGATACCGCCGCCCCATTTCAGGGAAGCGATCAGCGATTCACTGATCGCAATTCGGTCCGGTGAACCCGTCTGCGCGTAACAGTGCGAGGCACGATAGGGCAGGCAGCAGGTCCTCAGGAACAGCCTGCAGTCGCACACGTAGTAAGTGGCTCGCCCGGACGTTTCTTTCGCCAGCTCGAACGCCAGGGGGGGCTAATCGAAATTCCTGCATGAATATGGGTCAATTTCAAAAAACATTCGGCAGATCTCCTCCTCAGCCAAAACTTCCCTACTCTGAATTCACGCCCCATCCGTGTGGCCCGCCCGTCTAGGCCGATGTGCCGTAGCAGGCAAGCCGCAAGATCGAAAAGAGAGGAAAGTGCTTTGACCCATCTCAATACTTACGAGTCAGTTACCCCCGATCCCGACGTCGATGTGATCATCATCGGCGCGGGGATCTCAGGCAGCGCCGCAGCCAAGGCCTTGCATGATCAAGGCGCGTCCGTTCTCGTCGTCGAGGCGAATGACAGGATCGGCGGACGGACCTGGACAGAACAGGAGGGCGCACCCGGGGGTCCAATCGATTATGGCGGCATGTTCATCGGGGAGACGCATACGCACCTTATTGAACTTGGCACAAGCCTGGGCTTGGAGATGACCCCATCGGGCAAGCCCGGCGATGACACTTACATTGTGGCGGGCAATGTCTTGAGGGCTCCTGACGACCAACTGGACCCCAACCTTCCCTTCGTTCCGGAGTTTCTCTCCTCCCTTAAGGCTCTTGACGAATTGGCGGACAGCGTCGGTTGGGACCAGCCTTGGGCATCGCCTAACGCAGCAGCACTCGACAGCAAGACGGTAGCCACATGGTTGGCGGAGACGATCGAGAGCGAAGAAGTCAGACGGTTGCACACGGTTATCGTCAATACCCTCCTCGGCGCCGACCCCTATGAGGTTTCCCTCCTGTACTGGGCCTACTACGTCAGTGAGTGCGAAGGGATACAGTCACTCATGGGCACCCGGGACGGAGCCCAATGGGCATGGTGGTTTGGCGGCGCCGCTCAGGTGAGCTGGCGAATCGCCGATGCCATCGGGAGGGACAAGTTCCTTTTGGAGTGGCCGGTCGACCGTATCGAGCACGACGAATCGGGGGTGACACTTTTCTCCGGGCAGCGGAGCCTGCGGGCACGCCATATCGTGATCGCCATGTCACCCTTGGCGGCAAACCAAATCCGTTTTGAACCAGCCCTACCGACATCTCGAGCGCAACTCCAGGCGCGCGCACCGATGGGCCGCTATTACAAGGTGCAGGCGCGCTACCCCTCTTCATTCTGGGTCGAGCAGGGCTATTCCGGCGCGTTGCTTGACACCGAAGACGTCGGAGTCTTCCTCCTCGACGGCACGAAACCTACCGATACGCTAGCGACCCTAATCGGGTTCATCGGAGGGTCAAATTACGACCGCTGGGCGGCCCACACACCCCAAGAGCGCGAGCGGGCTTTCCTGGATCTTCTGGTGAAGGCGTTCGGTCCGCAGGCAGCAGACCCCAGCTACTTCCATGAGACTGACTGGACCCAGCAGGAGTGGGCAAAGGGAGGCCCTGTCACCTATATGCCCCCGGGAGTGTTGGCCAACTTTGGTGCAGCCCTACGCGATCCGGTCGGGAAAGTGCATTTCGCTGGTACCGAAGCGTCGTTCCAATGGTCCGGCTATATGGAAGGTGGCGTCCGGGCAGGCCAGAAGGCCGCCGCTGCGATTGCCGAGGAGCTCGAACGAACCGCCAACAAAGGAGCTCTCGTATGATCGGTCAGCGCGGCGGAGGGCGTTCGATCCTTCCCGTTTCCATGGCTGAGTTTTACAACGACTATCACTTCTCGCCGGGCTTCGAAGCTGGAGGTTTCCTGTTTATTTCGGGCCAAACCGGGATCGACTCCTCTGGCAAAGTACCCAACGATCCCTCCGAACAAGCGCGGTTGGCGTTCGAGGGAATAGGAGCCGTCCTTACCGAAGCCGGACTTGGATTTGAGGACATCGTGAGCATCACCAGTCACCACGTGGGCGATATCACAGGAATATTCGATTGGTTCCCCAGGGTAAAGGACTCGTTCCTTACCCCACCCTATCCGGCCTGGACAGCGTTGGAGGTGAGCGGTCTGGCAATCCCGGGCGCCGTCATAGAGATAAGCGCAATTGCAAGGTCGTCCCCCTAGGGCGCGTTCCTAAAGCTGGTCGGCATAAGCAAATTTTATTAAAGAATATAGAACATATGGATTTCAGGATGGCATGGGACTGTAAATGATTCCCGCCATATTCTCC
>NZ_JAMOIT010000040.1:3236-4794 GCF_023656375.1 Paenarthrobacter sp. TYUT067 | reverse complement strand
TTCAACGGAGAGTTTGATCCTGGCTCAGGATGAACGCTGGCGGCGTGCTTAACACATGCAAGTCGAACGATGATCCCAGCTTGCTGGGGGATTAGTGGCGAACGGGTGAGTAACACGTGAGTAACCTGCCCTTGACTCTGGGATAAGCCTGGGAAACTGGGTCTAATACCGGATACGACCATTCCACGCATGTGGTGGTGGTGGAAAGCTTTTGTGGTTTTGGATGGACTCGCGGCCTATCAGCTTGTTGGTGGGGTAATGGCCTACCAAGGCGACGACGGGTAGCCGGCCTGAGAGGGTGACCGGCCACACTGGGACTGAGACACGGCCCAGACTCCTACGGGAGGCAGCAGTGGGGAATATTGCACAATGGGCGCAAGCCTGATGCAGCGACGCCGCGTGAGGGATGACGGCCTTCGGGTTGTAAACCTCTTTCAGTAGGGAAGAAGCGTAAGTGACGGTACCTGCAGAAGAAGCGCCGGCTAACTACGTGCCAGCAGCCGCGGTAATACGTAGGGCGCAAGCGTTATCCGGAATTATTGGGCGTAAAGAGCTCGTAGGCGGTTTGTCGCGTCTGCTGTGAAAGACCGGGGCTCAACTCCGGTTCTGCAGTGGGTACGGGCAGACTAGAGTGCAGTAGGGGAGACTGGAATTCCTGGTGTAGCGGTGAAATGCGCAGATATCAGGAGGAACACCGATGGCGAAGGCAGGTCTCTGGGCTGTAACTGACGCTGAGGAGCGAAAGCATGGGGAGCGAACAGGATTAGATACCCTGGTAGTCCATGCCGTAAACGTTGGGCACTAGGTGTGGGGGACATTCCACGTTTTCCGCGCCGTAGCTAACGCATTAAGTGCCCCGCCTGGGGAGTACGGCCGCAAGGCTAAAACTCAAAGGAATTGACGGGGGCCCGCACAAGCGGCGGAGCATGCGGATTAATTCGATGCAACGCGAAGAACCTTACCAAGGCTTGACATGAACCGGAAAGACCTGGAAACAGGTGCCCCGCTTGCGGTCGGTTTACAGGTGGTGCATGGTTGTCGTCAGCTCGTGTCGTGAGATGTTGGGTTAAGTCCCGCAACGAGCGCAACCCTCGTTCTATGTTGCCAGCGCGTGATGGCGGGGACTCATAGGAGACTGCCGGGGTCAACTCGGAGGAAGGTGGGGACGACGTCAAATCATCATGCCCCTTATGTCTTGGGCTTCACGCATGCTACAATGGCCGGTACAAAGGGTTGCGATACTGTGAGGTGGAGCTAATCCCAAAAAGCCGGTCTCAGTTCGGATTGGGGTCTGCAACTCGACCCCATGAAGTCGGAGTCGCTAGTAATCGCAGATCAGCAACGCTGCGGTGAATACGTTCCCGGGCCTTGTACACACCGCCCGTCAAGTCACGAAAGTTGGTAACACCCGAAGCCGGTGGCCTAACCCTTGTGGGGGGAGCCGTCGAAGGTGGGACCGGCGATTGGGACTAAGTCGTAACAAGGTAGCCGTACCGGAAGGTGCGGCTGGATCACCTCCTTTCTAAGGAGCTGCTAACAACTGGTTGCTGTGCCTGNA
>NZ_JAMOIT010000040.1:0-3160 GCF_023656375.1 Paenarthrobacter sp. TYUT067 | reverse complement strand
TTTTTGANCTTGTGTGGTCAAGTTTTTAAGGGCACACGGTGGATGCCTTGGCATTAGGAGCCGAAGAAGGACGTAGGAATCTGCGATAAGCCTGGGGGAGTTGATAACCGAGCGTTGATCCCAGGATGTCCGAATGGGGAAACCCCGCACAACGCTGTCATGGTGATTGTGTGACCCGCATCTGAACACATAGGGTGCGTGGGGGGAACGCGGGGAAGTGAAACATCTCAGTACCCGCAGGAAGAGAAAACAATAGTGATTCCGTTAGTAGTGGCGAGCGAACGCGGATCAGGCTAAACCGTTTCATGTGTGATAGCCGGCGGGCGTTGCATGGGCGGGGTTGTGGGACTTTCCGTTCTGGTTCTGCCGGACCAGTGAGGTGAGGTGCAGGCATAGGTGAACGGTCTTGAAAGGCCGGCCAGAGAGGGTGTGAGCCCCGTAACCGTAATGTTGTGCACGGCCTGGGGAGTATCCCAAGTAGCACGGGGCCCGAGAAATCCCGTGCGAATCTGTCAGGACCACCTGATAAGCCTAAATACTTCCTAATGACCGATAGCGGACCAGTACCGTGAGGGAAAGGTGAAAAGTACCCCGGGAGGGGAGTGAAACAGTACCTGAAACCGTGTGCTTACAATCCGTCGGAGCAGTCTTGTTACTGTGACGGCGTGCCTTTTGAAGAATGAGCCTGCGAGTTAGTGTTACGTCGCGAGGTTAACCCGTGTGGGGTAGCCGTAGCGAAAGCGAGTCTGAATAGGGCGAGTGTAGTGGCGTGATCTAGACCCGAAGCGGAGTGATCTACCCATGGCCAGGTTGAAGCGACGGTAAGACGTCGTGGAGGACCGAACCCACTTCAGTTGAAAATGGAGGGGATGAGCTGTGGGTAGGGGTGAAAGGCCAATCAAACTCCGTGATAGCTGGTTCTCCCCGAAATGCATTTAGGTGCAGCGTTGCGTGTTTCTTGCCGGAGGTAGAGCTACTGGATGGCCGATGGGCCCTACAAGGTTACTGACGTCAGCCAAACTCCGAATGCCGGTAAGTCAGAGCGCAGCAGTGAGACTGTGGGGGATAAGCTTCATAGTCGAGAGGGAAACAGCCCAGACCACCAACTAAGGCCCCTAAGCGTGTGCTAAGTGGGAAAGGATGTGGAGTTGCGAAGACAACCAGGAGGTTGGCTTAGAAGCAGCCATCCTTGAAAGAGTGCGTAATAGCTCACTGGTCAAGTGATTCCGCGCCGACAATGTAGCGGGGCTCAAGTACACCGCCGAAGTTGTGGATTTCACATATTGCCCTAGCCTTCGTGGTTCAGGGGTGTGGAGTGGTAGGGGAGCGTCGTGTGGGCAGTGAAGTCGCGGTGGAAACCAGCGGTGGAGCCTACACGAGTGAGAATGCAGGCATGAGTAGCGAAAGACGGGTGAGAAACCCGTCCGCCGAATGATCAAGGGTTCCAGGGTCAAGCTAATCTGCCCTGGGTAAGTCGGGACCTAAGGCGAGGCCGACAGGCGTAGTCGATGGACAACGGGTTGATATTCCCGTACCGGCGAAAAACCGTCCATGCCAAGCGGGGGATACTAACCGCCCGGAGCCTGCCCTATCACCCTTGTGGTGTGTGGGTTTTGGCCGAGCGCGGGATCTGATCCCGGGAGGTAAGCGTATTAACAGGTGTGACGCAGGAAGGTAGCCGGGCCGGGCGATGGTTGCCCCGGTCTAAGGATGTAGGGTCAGGGATAGGCAAATCCGTTCCTGTGTGTTTCGAGCACAATCCTGAGATCTGATGGGACCCCCGTTCGGGGGGATCCGGTGATCCTATGCTGCCAAGAAAAGCATCGACGCGAGGTTTTAGCCGCCCGTACCCCAAACCGACACAGGTGATCAGGTAGAGAATACCAAGGCGATCGAGAGAATTATGGTTAAGGAACTCGGCAAAATGCCCCCGTAACTTCGGGAGAAGGGGGGCCTGCCCCGTGATGGAGACTTGCTCTCCGTGAGCGGGTGTGGGCCGCAGAGACCAGGGGGAAGCGACTGTTTACTAAAAACACAGGTCCGTGCGAAGTCGCAAGACGATGTATACGGACTGACTCCTGCCCGGTGCTGGAAGGTTAAGAGGACCGGTTAGCCCTTACGGGCGAAGCTGAGAATTTAAGCCCCAGTAAACGGCGGTGGTAACTATAACCATCCTAAGGTAGCGAAATTCCTTGTCGGGTAAGTTCCGACCTGCACGAATGGAGTAACGACTTCCCCGCTGTCTCAACCATAAACTCGGCGAAATTGCAGTACGAGTAAAGATGCTCGTTACGCGCAGCAGGACGGAAAGACCCCGAGACCTTTACTATAGTTTGGTATTGGTGTTCGGAGTGGCTTGTGTAGGATAGGTGGGAGACGTTGAAACCCGGACGCCAGTTCGGGTGGAGTCATCGTTGAAATACCACTCTGGTCACTTTGGACATCTAACTTCGGCCCGTGATCCGGGTCAGGGACAGTGCCTGATGGGTAGTTTAACTGGGGCGGTTGCCTCCTAAAAAGTAACGGAGGCGCCCAAAGGTTCCCTCAGCCTGGTTGGCAATCAGGTGTCGAGTGTAAGTGCACAAGGGAGCTTGACTGTGAGAGAGACATCTCAAGCAGGGACGAAAGTCGGGACTAGTGATCCGGCGGTACATTGTGGAATGGCCGTCGCTCAACGGATAAAAGGTACCTCGGGGATAACAGGCTGATCTTGCCCAAGAGTCCATATCGACGGCATGGTTTGGCACCTCGATGTCGGCTCGTCGCATCCTGGGGCTGGAGTAGGTCCCAAGGGTTGGGCTGTTCGCCCATTAAAGCGGTACGCGAGCTGGGTTTAGAACGTCGTGAGACAGTTCGGTCCCTATCCGCTGCGCGCGCAGGAAATTTGAGAAGGGCTGTCCTTAGTACGAGAGGACCGGGACGGACGAACCTCTGGTGTGTCAGTTGTACTGCCAAGTGCATCGCTGATTAGCTACGTTCGGATGGGATAACCGCTGAAAGCATCTAAGCGGGAAGCTCGCTTCAAGATGAGATTTCCATACACATTATGTGTGAGAGGCCCCCAGCCAGACCACTGGGTTGATAGGCCGGATGTGGAAGCGAGGACTAAAGACTCGTGAAGCTGACCGGTACTAATAGGCCAACAACTTACACCACACAA
>NZ_JAMOIT010000004.1:131745-265924 GCF_023656375.1 Paenarthrobacter sp. TYUT067 | reverse complement strand
GCTCCGCGATCAACGCATCAAGGGACTCAATCCACTCCGCGGTCTCTTCCGGATCACGATCAGGCAGCTGGGCAGTCAACCCGCTGAGGATGTGTGAGGTCTCTTCTCCTGCAGCCACGTCCAACCTCTCTTCATTGAATGTCTGGGCGCTTGCTCTGTGGGGGCGCTCAAGGAATTTCGTATTGTGAGAATAAAATTCTGCAATTCGAGATTACGTCTGCTGATCGGTAGCGTCAACACGGATTGCGTAACCAAAACAGTCAACTGGGAAAGCAGTGCTCAAGCAACCGAATGTGACCCTGCATACACCGGGAACTCTTGACGTTACGTGACCTGAGTCATAAAGTGCTTTCACTATTCAATAACTAGATTCCGCATTATGGAATCAGTACGAAGTGGAGATCCACGATGCAGACGACTTCATCAGTCGGCGTCACTGAGACTCCGGGAGACAAAAACGCAGGTGGCCCCAACCACCCAGTGGTGGGAAACACTGACCTCTGCGCCATTGCTTCCGAAGCCGCAGGCCGTACCATCAGCCCCAGCCTTTACAACATTGACCTTGCGCCCACTAGGGCCAAGGGCCGCAAGTGGACCAGCTACAGCATCTTTACCCTCTGGGCCAACGACGTCCACAGCCTGGGTAACTATGCCTTCGCCATCGGCCTCTTCTCCCTCGGTCTGGGCGGCTGGCAGATCCTGGTAGCACTGGGTATCGGTGCCATTCTCCTCTTCGGGCTCCTGAACTTTTCCGGGTTCATGGGCGAGAAGACCGGCGTCCCTTTCCCGGTCATGAGCCGCATCAGCTTCGGTATCCGTGGAGCGCAGATCGCCAGCCTGGTTCGCGGCGCCGTTGCCGTGGCATGGTTTGGCATCCAGACCTACCTGGCCTCGGTGGTCCTTCGCGTGATGCTGGTGGCCATGGCTCCCGGTCTGAAGGACCTGGACAGCAACTCCATTCTTGGCCTCTCCACTCTGGGCTGGTTCTCCTTCGTGGCGCTCTGGATTGTCCAGCTGATCATTGTCAGCTTCGGTATGGAAATGATCCGTAAATACGAGGCCTTCGCAGGACCCATCATCCTGGTCACCATGGCCGCGATTGCCGTGTGGGTCTTCATCGAAGCCGGCGGTGCTATCCAGTGGAGCGGCATCAAGGGCCTTGAGGGGACCGAGATGTGGTTGACCATCTTTGCCGGCGGCGCACTGTGGGTCTCCATCTACGGAACGTTCGTCCTGAATTTCTGCGACTTCACGCGTTCTTCCGCCTCCAAGAAGTCAATCGTCAAGGGCAACTTCTGGGGCATTCCCATCAACATGCTGCTCTTCGGCGCAATCGTTGTGGTCATGGCCGGCGGTCAGTACAAGATCAATGGCACTGTGATCGAGAGCCCTTCGGACATTGTGGAGAGCATCCCCAATACGCTTCTGCTGGTCCTTGCCTGCCTGGCACTGCTGATCCTGACCATCGCCGTGAACCTGATGGCCAACTTCGTCGCTCCCGTCTACGCCCTGACCAACCTCTTCCCGCGGCACTTGAACTTCCGCAAAGCGGCGTGGGTCAGCGGCACCATCGGCCTGATCATCCTGCCGTGGAACCTTTACAACAACCCGATTGTGATCGTGTACTTCCTGGGTGGCCTCGGGGCCTTGCTAGGCCCGCTGTTCGGTGTGGTCATGGCCGATTACTGGCTGGTCCGCCGCGGCAAGGTCAACGTCCCGGAGCTCTACACCGAGGACCCCAAGGGTGCCTACTTCTACAAGCGCGGCGTGAACCCGAAGGCCATCATTGCCATGATCCCGGCCGCCGGCCTTGCCATCGCCATCGCCTTCATCCCGGGGCTGGCAGCAGCTGCCCCGTTCGCCTGGTTCATCGGGGCCGGCGTCGCTGCCCTGACGTACTTCGCTGTCGCGGATAAGAAGCAGGTCCACGAGGACGTATCCGGCGAGCCGATCGCCGTCGCGAGCACCCACTGACTCACCGAAAACATCAAGGCTCGCCCGTCCTCTCCGTTCCATCGGAAGAGGACGGGCGTTGCCGTCGAGAGGAAAACCATGCGCATCCTTGTAGCAAACGTGAACACCACCCAGTCCATGACGGAGTCCATAGCAGCCCAGGCCCGTGCAGCAGCTGCCCCCGGCACGGAAATTATCGGTATCACTCCGCGTTTTGGCGCCGACTCCTGTGAGGGCAATTTCGAAAGCTACCTCGCCGCAATTGCCGTCATGGATGCTGTGGTGAATTATCCCGAACCCTTCGACGCTGTCATCCAGGCCGGCTATGGCGAGCACGGCCGCGAAGGCCTCCAAGAACTTCTGGACGTCCCGGTGGTGGATATTACCGAGGCGGCAGCCAGCACCGCGATGTTCCTTGGACACAAATACTCAGTGGTCACCACGCTGGATCGCGCCGTTCCGCTGATCGAGGACCGCCTGAAACTCGCCGGCCTGGACGCACGGTGTGCTTCTGTTAGGGCCAGCGGCATGGCCGTGCTGGAACTTGAGGAATACCCGGAGCGTGCTGTTGAGGCAATCGTGAGCCAGGCCGAACGAGCGGTACACCAGGACAAGGCCGAGGTTATCGTCCTGGGTTGCGGTGGCATGGCAGGGCTGGATGAGCAGATCCGCCAGCGCACGGGCGTCCCCGTGGTGGACGGCGTGGCTGCGGCAGTCACCATCGCCGAGTCCCTGGTCCGCCTTGGTCTGTCCACGTCCAAGGTGCGAACCTACGCCACGCCGCGCCCGAAGACTGTCATAGGCTGGCCGATAACTGCAGCCAAAGCCACAGCAGCCCAACCCGCTCAAGCTGCACACTGACTGCACCATCCTGAAAGGCAACCACATGACTGACTCCAGCCAGCCCACAAACCCGAGGGTCGCCGTCGTGACCGGGGCCGGTTCGGGTATTGGGCGGGCCGTCGCCAGGCTCATGCTCGCCGAAGGTTACCGTGTTGCGTTGGCCGGGCGCCGTGAGGCGCAACTGTTGGAAACCGCCGGCGGTCATGCGGAGGCGCTAGCGGTTCCGTGCGACGTAACAGTGCCCGACGACGTCGCACGCCTTTTCGCGGAGGTCCGCCAGCGCTGGGGTCGGGTTGATGTGCTGTTCAACAATGCGGGCATCTTCGGCCCGGCCGGCGACGTCGGCGAGATCAGCGTGGAGGACTGGGAAGCAACGTTGCGGGTGAACGTCACTGGTTCCATGCTGTGTGCGGCCGAGGCTGTGCGGACCATGAAGGCCCAAGAGCCGCAGGGTGGCCGCATCATCAACAATGGATCCATCTCCGCGCACTCGCCCAGGCCCAGGTCCGTGGCTTATACGGTCACCAAGCACGCGATGACCGGCCTGACCAAGAGCATCGAGCTCGATGGCCGGGAATTTGGCATCACGTGCGGGCAGATCGACATCGGAAATACGCGCACCGAGATCATGGACACCATCGGCGTCGGGTCCGGCGCGCTGCAGGCTGATGGCAGCCGCAAGGTGGAGCCCATGTTCCCTGTGGAGGACGCTTCCCGCGCCGTGCTGATGATGGCCAACATGCCGGCGTCGGCCAGTGTTGGATCCTTGGTGGTGACCGCCGCCGGCATGCCGTTCGTAGGCCGCGGCTAGCGAGTTTTTGTACACATAACGCCCTCAAAATAGCCCTTTACGGGCATCTGCTGTACAAAAACTCCTGGCTGAAGCGAGTCATCTGTGGATAACCCTCCGACGCCTCGGCCGTTATGACTGAATGGGGCATGCGTCCCTTACCCGCTCTTCCTCCCGCACTCTCTGACCGCGCCTTTACGTTGGCTGAGGCTGATGAATTCGGCATTGCCCCGAAGAGACTGCGGGCATCGGACCTGCTAGTGCCCAGCAGGGGAATCCGGCTGCCGCGGCGAGTGCAGACGTTGCTGGAGGTTGCCCGGCCACATCTTGACCTCCGTCAGGGTGATTTCCTGAGCCACATCAGTGCCGCGGAGGTGCTCGACCTACCGCTGCCTGCTTGGGCGCAGTTCAAGCCCGACGACGGCGGCCCGGTGACCGCCGTCGTCGAACCTATCCCCTGGGGGCCAAAAAGCGGGCCCCATTTTCGGGAGCCGGGGCGATTCATCCATCTATCTCGGCCCAGGAACGGATCGCTGCCTCGGCGTAGGGGAGTTGCCGGCCATCGCCTGACGTTGAGGGACGGCGACCTCACAGACGAGGACGGGGTAGTTCTCACGTCTGTTGCGCGGACGTGGGTGGATCTGGCCTCGATGTTGCCCATGGAAGATCTGGTGGTGGTGGGCGATGCCATTGTCAGCGAACACGAACGCTCGTTCGGGCCGCCGCGGGTTCCCATGGTGTCTATGCCGAAGCTGCAACACTTCGTTGAAAAGGCTAACGGTATCCATGGCGTGCGCAAGGCACGCATCGCATTGGAACGTCTGCGTGTTGGCGTTGATTCTCCTCCGGAAACAAAGCTGCGCTTGATGCTGGAAGATGCCGGACTCCCTGCCTTCGTTCCTAACTGCAGGGTTGACGACGCCCTTGGTAGGCCGGTGTGGACGGATCTCGGATGCCCGGAGTATCGGACCTGCCTCGAATACGAGGGTCTGCATCACCTTTCTCCAGAGCAGCAAGCGCTGGATGCGTACCGGGATCAGCGCGTCTCTGAGGCCGGCTGGCGCCAGGTCAAGATCAACAAGGTGGACATGAAGCACGGGAGGAAATGGGTGGTGGCCCGCGTGGTTCAAGCCCTCCGGAAGCAGGGGTGGAGGTCTTGAGTTTTTGTACAGATCCGGCCCTTATGAGCTACTCATCAGGGCAGTAGCTGTACAAAAAACCAAATGTGACTTCCGCATTATGGAAACAGAATTTCCCCTTGCGGAATCGTGTGACCAGGCTTACATTTGAAAAACCCCCTCAAAATGTGGGGCTGTTCCCAACTGATTGGTTCAGATCAATGAAGATCCCAGACTCCGCGGCGCTGAAGGCGAGTTCGGCCCCGCAGAAGAAAAAGCGGCTGTACAAGTCGCTCTTTTTTCAAATCCTGATCGCCGTCGTCGCAGGTGTACTCATCGGTCATTTCTGGCCGACCATTGGGTCCGCCCTCCGGCCACTGGGTGATGGATTCATTCAACTCATCAAGATGATCATCGCCCCGCTGATTTTCCTCGTGATCGTCACAGGCATCTCGGCAGTGGGCGACGTCAAGGCGGTCGGAAGGGTCGGGGTCAAAGCGCTCCTGTACTTCACCGGCGCCACTCTTTTCGCCCTCGTCTTCGGGCTCATCGTCGGAAACATCGTTCAGCCCGGTGCTGGCCTTAATATCGACCCCGCTACGCTCTCCCAGGACGCGCTCAACGCCAAGACCGGCAATGCGCCTCCCAAGGACGCCGCAGCGTTCATCCTGGATGTCATTCCCGTCAGCGTGATCGGTGCTTTTGCCAACAACAGCCTGCTTCAGGTGCTGTTCTTCTCCGTCTTCTTCGGCGCAGCCATCGTGGTCATCGGCCGCGAACGTTGCATGCCGGTCATCAGCCTCATGGAGACCGTTCTGGAACTGATCTTCAAGATCATGTCCTGGATCATGAAAGTGGCTCCCATCGGTGCCTTCGGTGCCATGGCATTCATCATCGGCCAGTACGGTCTGGGCACACTCAGTACCTATGCCCTCCTGATAGCCGCCTGCTACGGCGCAGCGATTGTCTTCATCGCATTGCTGTTCCTGGTGGCCTGGAGCTTCGCCAGGGTTCCGCTGTGGTCATTCCTCAAGTACACCCGCGAAGAATTCCTGCTGGCACTCGGAACAGCCTCCACGGAAGCTGTCATGCCGCGCATCATGACCAAGCTGACCAACGCCGGCTGCTCCCGTGCAACCACCGGTTTGGTAGTTCCCACGGGTTACTCCTTCAACCTGGACGGTGCCGCGATCTACCTGTCGATTTCGCTGCTGTTCCTGGCCCAGGCCTTCGGGCACAACCTCGATCTAGGCCAGCAGTTGGCGGCCCTGGGCGTCCTGCTCCTGACTTCCAAGGGCATGGCAGGCGTGCCGGGTTCGTCCTTCCTGGCACTCTCCGCCACGGCAGCAGCGCTGGGCATCTTCCCGGTGGCCGGCGTCGCACTCCTCCTTGGAGCCGACCGCCTCATGGACTCCATGCGTGTGGTGGTGAACCTGCTGGGCAACTGCGTGGCAACGTTCGTCGTCGCCAAGTGGGAGGGCCAGTTCGACCGCAGCGTCATGGTCCGCGCCTTCAACGGTGAGATCACCAATCATGACTCGGCCGTCATGCTCGGCAAGGAAGAAGTCTTCGAAGAGCAGGAACTCCAGCGCATCAGCGAGGGCCAGGAACCTTCGCCGAAGTTCCGCGGCGGTCCCTCGGCGGACGACATCCCGCAATTCGAAATGAGCAAGCGCGGGCAACCATCCACCCCGGTCTGCCCGGACTGACCGGATAGTTTTTGTACAGCTAATGCCCTTAAGACGCCGTCTTAGGGGCATTAGCTGTACAAAAACTCTTAGAGGGGGAGCAGCTCCGAAAGATCGGCACGCAAGCCGGATGCACTCAGCCTGTGCTCCGAAACCGCGTCAGCCCACGCAATCCGTCCCGTCACCAGCGACAGCCAGGTGGCGGCGTCGCACTCGATCACGTTCGGGGGAGTGCCGCGCGTGTGGCGGGGCCCCTCCACACATTGCGTAACTCCGAACGGCGGCACCCTGACTTCCACGGAGTTGCCGGGTGCGCGGGCGGTGACTTCCTCCAGGGAGTAGCGCACCGCCGTCGCAATTAAAGAGCGCGACGGCGGTGGCCCGGCAAGGCTGCCCGGCTCACCATCTGAAGGCTCGACGGCGGCCTGCCAGGCTGCCAGCGCAGCGCGGCCCTCGGAAACATCGACGCGGCGTCGTGCGACAGCCATGGTTTTTCTCCTCAGAAGTACTAGTCCAGCAGGGCGGAGACGGCGTGGCCCAGGCGGATCTTGCCAACCTCGTGACCGCCCCCAAGCACTGGCTCAACCACCCGTTCCAGGACATTGGAAACCGCCGGGATGTCAACGGCGCCGCTTACTGCAAGAAGAGTCAGCCCCACCAGGGACGTGGCCCGCAGGTTCCCGTCCAGCATCTTCACAGCTACGGTGGCGCCGGTGGGGGTTGCGAGGACAAGGACGCCCTCAGCCCCGATTTTGGCCAGGACCTCGAGTTCTTCCATGACGATAGTGTTGGACTCGCCTTTGCCTTGGACGGCCCAGGGGTAATCCAGCATGGAGGTGGCAATGGTGGCGGCACGCGCATTGGACGATTTATCACCGGGGGACTTGGCCAGGCGGGAGTAAGCCCGGGCGAGGCCGGTCAGCGAAATGGCGGCAACGGGTGCGCCACAGCCGTCGATGCCCAGGTGGGAGATGGTTTCGCCGCTGTATTCCTCAATCACGGAGCGAACACGCTGTTGAAGGGGGTGATTGGGTTCAAGGTAGCTGCGCAGGTCCCAGCCGTTTTCGGTGCACGCCCATAGGAAGGCTGCGTGCTTGCCGGAGCAGTTGAAAGCCAGCCTGGATTGGCCGCGTTCGGAGCGGACCAGCCAGTTTCTAGCAGTCTCATCCTGGGGCCAGGCGGTGGGGCATTGGAGGTTATCTTCCTTTACGCCCGCTGCTTTGAGCATCCCCTCAACAATGTCCATATGGTCCAGGGACCCGGTGTGGCTGCCGCAGGCAACAGCAACCTGTGCGCCACGGAGGGGCACGCCGGACTGCATGGAGGCCAGGGCCTGGAACGGTTTGAGGGTGGAGCGGGCCATGATGGGAGCCTCGATGTCGCCAAGACGGGTGACCACCGAGCCGTCGCCGGCAAGGACCACGGCCGCGCCGATGTGCCGGGACTCAATAAAGCCACTTCGTTCGATCACTGCCAGTTCCACCGCGGACTCAACGTTGAACGTTTCATGCGAACTTATGGGCATACAGCCAAGTCTAGAGGCGTGCAGGGTCCGGTGAATGACACAGCTTAGGCTGCTCGCCCTTCACAAAGTACCCTTGAGGACTGTGAAGGTACTCGTCATTGGCCCAGGCGGCCGCGAACACGCCATTGTCCGCTCTCTGCTTGAAGATCCCAACGTTTCCGAGGTCCACGCGGCCCCGGGCAACGCGGGCATCAGCAAACTCGTTCCCACCCATGCGATTGACGGGAACAACCCGGAAGCCGTGTCTGCCCTCGCCACCAAGCTGGGCGTTGACCTGGTTGTTGTAGGACCCGAGGCGCCACTGGCCGCCGGTGTGTCCGACGCCGTCCGCGAGGCCGGCATTCCCGTCTTCGGTCCCAGCAAGGAAGCAGCACAGCTGGAAGCGTCCAAGGCCTTCGCCAAGCAGATCATGGCTGAAGCGAACGTTCCCACGGCTATGGCCCGCGTTGCCACCAACGTTGAGGAAGCCGCCGACGCCTTGGATACTTTCGGTGCACCGCATGTTGTTAAGGACGACGGCTTGGCCGCCGGCAAGGGCGTGGTGGTCACCAAGGACCGAGCCGAAGCCCTGGCCCACGCCCAGGCCTGCTTCGACGCCGGTGGAACCGTGGTGATCGAGGAATTCCTTGACGGCCCCGAGGTCTCCCTGTTCGTCCTCTGCGACGGCCGCACTACCGTCCCGTTGTCCCCGGCGCAGGATTTCAAGCGCATCTTTGACAACGACGAAGGCCCCAACACCGGCGGCATGGGCGCGTACACACCACTCGAGTGGGCTCCCGAGGGCTTGGTCCAGGAAGTCATCGACCGCGTGGCCCAGCCCACCGTGGATGAGATGGCCCGCCGCGGCACCCCCTTTGTTGGCGTGCTCTACTGCGGCCTCGCCCTGACGTCCCGCGGCACGCGCGTCATCGAGTTCAACGTCCGCTTCGGCGACCCCGAGACCCAGGCCGTCCTGGCACGCCTCAAGACCCCGCTCGGTGCGCTGCTGCTGGCAGCTGCCAAGGGCGAACTGGACACCGCAGAAGAGCTGCGCTGGTCCAAGGACACGGCAGTCGCCGTCGTCGTCGCCGCCGAAAACTACCCGGACGCACCCCGCACCGGTGATCGCATCCGCGGCCTGAAGAAGGTTGACGAGCTGGACGGTGTCCACGTGGTCCACGCCGGCACCAAGCTGGACGACGAAGGCAAGGTGGTCTCCGCTGGTGGCCGCGTCCTCGCCGTGGTCGCGCTCGGTTCCGATCTGGTGGAAGCACGCGAAAAGGCGTACGACGGCGTTGAGCTGGTTCAGCTTGAAGGCTCACAGTTCCGTACGGACATCGGAGGCAAGGCCGCTCGCGGCGAAATCCGCGTGCCTTACACCGCAACCGGAACCATCCCGAAAGTGCAGGCTTGAGCATGACTGAGGGCATCCCCACCGGCGGCTTCGAAACCGAAACACTGGAACTTCCGGGCTGGACGCACGTCTACTCCGGCAAGGTCCGTGATCTCTACGTCCCGGCCGACGAAGCCATCACGGAAAAGATCGGCCAGGAATGCGTCTTGGTTGTGGCCAGTGACCGCATCAGTGCTTACGACCACGTGTTGAGCAGCGAGATCCCGGACAAGGGCCGCGTCCTGACGCAGCTGAGCCTGTGGTGGTTCGATCAGTTGGACGTTGAGCACCACGTGCTGGCGTCCACGGTGGAAGGTGGCGTTCCTGCCGCCGTCGAGGGCCGGGCCATGATCTGCAAGAAGCTGGACATGTTCCCGGTGGAATGCATCGCACGCGGTTACCTCACCGGTTCCGGCCTGGCTGAGTACAAGGAATCCCGCACGGTGTGCGATATCCCGCTGCCGGAGGGCCTGGTTGATGGCTCGCGCTTGGAGAAGGCACTCTTCACGCCCTCTGCCAAGGCCGAAGTGGGCGAGCACGACGTCAACATCACCTATGACGACGTTGTGGCCATGGTGGGCGACGACATCGCTGCCCGCCTCAGTGAGCTCACGCTGAAGATCTACACCCGCGCCGAGGAGATCGCCCGCGAACGTGGCATTATCCTGGCTGACACCAAGGTGGAGTTCGGCATTGACGCTGCCACTGGCGTGATTACCCTGGGTGACGAGGTCCTCACCCCGGACTCTTCACGGTTCTGGGATGCGTCCACGTACGCGCCGGGACAGTCGCAGCCTTCGTATGACAAGCAGTACGTCCGTGACTGGCTGACCTCAGCAGAGTCCGGCTGGGACAAGTCCTCTGACACCCCGCCTCCGGCTCTTCCCGCCGAGGTAGTTGAGCGCACCCGCGCCCGCTACGTGGAGGCTTACGAGAAGCTCACGGGCCGCACCTTCGCCTGACCGCACCCGACTTACTTGGGTTAGTCAGGCCTGCGAGTGTTCCTTCGCGGCGCGGCGCTCGGCCAAGCGGATCTCCAAGACCGCGTCCATGGCCTGCTGGACCCGGTCCGACGCTCCCGCCGCGCTGAAGTCGTGCTGAGCCTCTTCCAGGAATTGGAGCGCCTCAGCGGCTTCCCCTGCTGCTTTCAAGGACTTACCCAGCAGCAGCGACACTTCGCCGGCGGTGTGCCGGGCCAACACCTTGCGGTCTGCGTAGATTTCGCGAAGCTTCTCCACGGCTGCAGGGATGTCCCCGGTCAAGTACAGCCAGCGGGCGCGGATGAACGCGACCTCCAACTGGTCTGTCTTGTTTCCGCCCACAATGGACAGCGCGAGTTCCGCTCGTTCAATGGCGGACAACGTTTCCGGTTCCACAATCCCGGAGGAGAGCCGAACGGCTGCTGAAGCCTTGTTGAAGCGGGCCCACAGCTCAATGTCGTTGGCGGGGGAGAGGAGCTTGGCTGCTCGCTCGTGGTGCTTGATGCCCTCAACGTAGTCGTGGCGCATGAAGGCGACGTTGCCCACCACCCAGGCCACTTCGCCTGCCAGCTGCGACATGGAGTGCTCGTCCATGTGCTCAATCATCGCCAGACAGTATTCCCAGGCCTCGTCCAGTTTGCCGCTCTCGGCAAGAGCACCGATCAGCGCGCGGTGCGCACCAATAATGAGCGTGGAACCCTTGGGCAGCTGCTCGCTGAGCTTGACGGCTTGCTTGGCATGCTCGACGGCGGTGGCCAACTGGCCTTGTCCGTGACACACCGCGGCAAGCATCTGCCAGGCGCGAACTCCAAGGCCGGCGGACTCCGTGGCCATGGGGTGTTCCAAGAGGTGCTCAACAATCTGTTGGCATTCCTTGAGCTGCCCTTGCTTCATCACACACTCGGCCTGCATGTACGTCATGTTCCACCAGGCGCTGTTGTTCTTGGCCTCAAGAGCGATCTGCGCTGCGGTTGCTGCGTGGCTGGCGGCGAGTTGATAGTCGCGGAGGTCCCAGGCCTGCCGGGCATACAAGCCGGCGAGGACGTACTCGGCATCACTGACGGAGACTGGTTGGCTCCACGCTTCAAGTGCTTTGGGCGCCAGTTCCAGCCGACGGGCGAGTTCCTCGATGACCTCGGCCGTAGGCTCGCGGCGACCGGTCTCCAGCAGCGAAATATAGCTCGGTGAATACAGGTTCTTGCCTAGCTCTGCCTGCGTCAACCCACGTTCGAGCCGTTCGGCACGTAGCTTCTCGCCGAATCCGTTTCCCACGGGTCCCTCCTACAGGTGTCTTTTGACCAAAACCTTGACAGTCTCTGTGGAAAACATTTTACAATGTATGTCAACAGGGACCGTGCAATTTCCGTAACGAATCCGACTCGCATTGGGGTACAACATCATGTTCAAGAAAATCATTGCTTCAGTGGCCGTGGCGGGCGCACTGACGCTGGCAGTTGCGGCTCCCGGTGTAGTCTCTGCTGCTCCCGCGGCAGATTCCAGCACAGTAAGCGCCATTGGGAACTGGCCGGACCCTATGCGGTCCACCACCACGGCGCCCAAGAAGGACAAGTCCGAGACGACCATCTCTACGATGTCCATCGGCAACTGGCCCGACCCTATGTAAAACAATTGTAGTAAAAGAAACCCCGGAGCGTGACGAGCGATGCTCCGGGGTTTTCTTTGTGCCCTGCCTTCGGTGGCCACTGAAATCATAGTGAGGCGCGGCGGGGACGCCAATCGGCACGATAGTACATGTGGATAGGTGCGGTGAGTTGACAGACTTAAAACAAAAATGGCGCCGATTTCTCGACGCCATTTTCGTGTTTGGTCGGGATGACAGGATTTGAACCTGCGACCTCTTCGTCCCGAACGAAGCGCGCTACCAAGCTGCGCTACATCCCGATCCGCTGCGAAAGCAACTGTTCAAGAATAGCCGAAACGTCCCGTGATGCGAAATCGAGGAGCCGGTGTGCCTCGTCACAGCTGCGACGCTGCGAAAGCTACACCAGCGAGTCCCGCCACGCCCCATGCAACTGGGCAAACCGTCCGCCACCGCTAATCAGTTCAGCAGGGGTTCCATCCTCCACAATGCGTCCGTCGTGGACCACCAAGACCCTGTCCGCCGTCTCCACTGTGGAAAGGCGGTGGGCAATGATGATCGCCGTCCGAGCTCCCCTTCCGCCGGCCACTCCCTCCAACAGTTTGGACAATCCCTGCTGGACCATGCGCTCAGAAGGGATGTCCAGGGATGACGTTGCCTCGTCCAGGATCAGCACAGCCGGTGCGGCCAGGAAGGCGCGGGCGAAGCCGATGAGCTGTCGTTGACCCGAAGAAACCCGGCCACCGCGCTTGTTGACGTCTGTGTCGTAGCCTTCGGGGAGGCTCATGATGAACTCGTGGGCTCCCACTGCTGCAGCGGCGGCCTCGATTTCGGACCGCGACGCCTCGGGCCTGCCCAAGGCGATGTTGTCCGCCACGGAGCCACTGAAGAGGAAGGCTTCCTGCGTCACCATCACCACTGCACGGCGGAGATCCGTTGTGGACAGGTCCCTGAGATCAACACCGTCAAGGGTGATCGCACCGGAGGTGACATCGTAGAAGCGTGCCACGAGCTTGGCCAGCGTGGACTTGCCCGCTCCCGTCTGGCCAACCAGCGCAACAGTCTGCCCGGCAGGGATGTGCAGGTTCAGTGTGGGAACAACCACCCTGCCATCGCTGTAGCCGAACTCCACGCCCTTGAAGTCGATTTCGCCGCGTGAGCTCTTCAACGGCACAGGGTTCTTCGGCGGGCGGACGGTAGGTATTTCCTCAAGAAGTCCGGACACCTTTTCCAGCGCTGCCTGGGCGCTCTGGAACGAGTTGTAGAACATGGCCATCTGGTCCACCGGCTGGAAGAAACGTTTAGTGGAGAGGATCAGTGCCAGCAGGACGCCGACAGCCAAGTCCCCACTCAGCACGCGGAAGCCGCCAAACAGCAGGACCACGGCCACACAAACATTGCCGATCAGCACCAAGCCCGGCTGGAAAATGCCGTTCAGGTTGATGGAGCGGACGGTGTTCTTGCGGTAGTCCTCAGCCAACTCGCCGTAACGGGATGCATTCTCGCGCTCTTTGCGGAACGCCTTCACCGCACGGATACCGGTCATGGTCTCCACAAAGTGCACGATCAGGCGCGCGGACACCACGCGGGATTCACGGAACGCGATCTGCGAATGCTTCTGGTACCAGCGGGCAAGGAAGAACATGGGCACGCCGGCTGCCAGGACAATCAATCCGCTGCGCCAATCGAGCGCAAAGATGGTGAAAGCGGTGAACACCATGAACAGCATGCCGGACGCCAGGGAACTCACACCGGAATCCAACAGTTCGCGCAACGCCTCAAGGTCCGAGGTTTGCCGGGCGATGATGCGGCCGGAGGTGTAGGTCTCGTGGAACTCCAGGCTCAACCGCTGGGTATGCCGGAAAACCCGAACGCGCAGATCCAGCAGCATGGCCTGGCTAAGCCGGGCAGTGGAGGTCACGTACAGTGCGGTCATTCCAGCCGTGGCGATTGCAGCCGCCAGGTACAGGGCACCGGCCAGCACCAAAGGCCCGTTGTCGCCGGCCTGCAGTGCGGGAAGGGCGTTGTCGATGCCGAAGGCGATCAGCGCGGGCCCGGCAACCCGGGTGAGCTGCGAGACCACCACCATGGCAATCGTCAGCCAGAAACGCAACCGTACGGGACGGATGAGCGAGGCAAGCAAAGTGAGCGACCGGCGTCGTACGGCTTTGCTGTCCGCTTTGGTGAGGTGTGTGTTGTCCTCGTTGGCCGTGCCAAAAGTTGCGGCGCTCATCGGCGGGCCTCCTCGGCTTCTTCGAGCTCGTCCAGTTCGGTGTCCAGGTCCTTCGGGCCGGCGTCCAGGCTGGCGATGACGTAGCGGTAGTGACCGTTCCCGGCCAACAGTTCCGTATGGGTTCCGACGGCGGTGATGGTTCCGTTTTCGAGCAAGGCCACCCGGTCCGCCAAGGCCACGGTGGAGGGGCGGTGCGCAACGATCAGTGTGGTGGTCTCGCGGAGGACCTCCCGTAGACGGGCTTCCACGCGTTCTTCCGTGTTCACGTCGAGGGCGGACAGGGGGTCATCCAGGACCAGGACTTTGGGCTTCGCGGCGATGGCGCGGGCCAGGGCAATCCGCTGCCTCTGGCCACCTGAAAGACTCAGCCCTTCCTCGCCGATCAAGGTGTCCACGCCGTCCGGAAGTGAGTAGGCAAAGTGCGCTTGAGCCACATCCAGGGCCTCATCCAGGGCTGCATCGCTGGGATCAGGGGCTCCGAGGAGCACGTTGTCCCGCACGGAACTGGAGAACAGCGTGGTGTCCTCGAAGGCGACTGCCACGATTCTCCGGAGCTCATCCATGTCAAAGTCGCGGACGTCCACGCCGTCGATCGTCACCGCACCCGAGGTCACGTCATACAGCCGGGGGACCAGCTGGAGCAGGGCGCTCTTGCCGCTACCCGTAATGCCCACCAGGGCCATGGTCTCGCCGGGGCGGATGTCCAGGGTGACGTCGTGCAGGAGGGTACCGCCGTCGTCGAACCCGAAACCTGCGTGCTCAAAGCGCAAGGCGCCCTTCACGGTTTCCGGAACCGTGGCGTGGTCCGGGGAGGTGATGGTGTTTTCCGTGTCCATCACCTCGAAGTGGCGGTCCAACGCGGTCTTGGCGGTCAGCGCCATGGCCAGCAGCATGCCCGAGAACTCGACGGGAGTGGCCACCACCGCGGCTGTGGCAAAGAACGCCACCAGCGCGCCGATGCTCAGTTGTCCGTTAGCCACAAGCATGATGCCCACCACCAGACCGACGCCCAGCGCCAGCTCCGGCAGCAAGGTGACCACCAGCGTGAACCCGGCTTGCTGCTTCGCCTTGGCGATCTCGGTCTGACGAAGTTCCTCAGCCTGGCCGTTGAAGTTCTCCAGGGCTTCACGGCTCCGCCCAAAAGCTTTCAGGACGCGGATGCCGTGGACGGATTCCTCCACGGTGGTGGCGAGGTCGCCGGCCTGGTCCTGGCTGAGGCGGGTGACCAAACTGAAGCGGCGGCGGAAGCGGAACGAGTTGATCATGATCGGCACGGCCGCTGCAAGGAAGATCAGCGCCAGCTGCCAGCTCATGGAGAACATCACACCCACGCCGATGATCACCGTCAGCGTGGTGACTACCAACATGATGGCGCCGAACGCCATCCAGCGGCGCAGGAAGCTCAGGTCCGTCATGGCGCGCGAGAGCAACTGACCGGAACCCCAGCGGTCGTGGAACGCCACGGTGAGCTGTTGCAGGTGGCCGTAAAGGGTCACGCGCATCCGGGTTTCCACCGTGGTGGCGGGGTTGATGACGAACTGCCGGCGCAAGGCCACCAGCCCGGCTTCAGCAATGCCCAAGGCAAGAATCACGACGGCGGCAATCCAGACGGCGTCCGTGGAACCGCCGGGCTGCAGGGAGTTGTTGACCAGGACCCGCAGCACTTGCGGGATGGTCAGCGCGACGATGCTCGCCAGCAGGGCGCAGATGAGCCCCATGAAGAGTCGGGGGAGGATAGGCCGCACATGAGGGTACAGGCGGCCGACGGAGGTAAAGAAAGACGTTTGCTTGGACATGCCCGCTTCTCAACAGCTGGATCTTCAGATGGTGCGGAGGTAGTTTCCCGTAGCAACTACCCTATGCCATGGCGTGATTCGTTTCACAGGACAACGCAACGTTGGTGAAATGTTTGACCCAGTTATTGAGGATCGTAATGATCCCCTGCCTTGGCTACGGGGTACCTAATTGCGCGGCGTGAGCGTCAGCAGCACGGCTTCCGGGCGGCAGGCGATGCGGACCGGTGCGAAGCGAGACGTGCCGATACCGCCGGAGACGTTTACCGGCGTCGTGAAGCTATCGCTTTCCCAATCGTGGAGGCCTTTGGCGCGCCACGTAGGAAGGTCGCAGTTGGCCACCAGCGCCCCGTAGCCGGGGATGCAGATCTGGCCGCCGTGTGTGTGGCCGGCAAGGATCAGGTCTGCTCCGGCCTCGGTGAAGTGATCCAGCACACGCTGGTACGGAGCGTGAATGACGGCCACCTTCAGGTGGGGGCGGGCGTCTTGGTTGACCGTTCCGCGGGGCCAGCCGGCATAGCGTTCACGGCCCAGGTGCGGATCATCAACTCCCGAGAAATCGAATCGCAAACCGTTCAGCACCACTGACTGGGCGCGGTTGGTGAGGTCGATCCAGCCGCCCATTCCGAACGCCGAGCGGAGCTTGGGCCAGTCAAGGGCGATGGGGTCGGTTCGCATCCGCGAAGGACCGCGGAAGTAACCCGCCGGGTTCTTGATTCGCGGGCCGTAGTAGTCGTTGGAGCCCGGTACGAATACGCCGGGGAACTCCAGCAGTGGTCGAAGTGCCTGGATCAGGGGGTCGATGGCTTTGGCGTGGCTAAGGTTGTCACCCGTGTTGACCACAAGGTCAGGCTTGAGGTCTGCCAGCGATTGCAGCCACTGCGTCTTCTTTTCCTGGCCTGGGACGAAGTGAATATCGCTCAGGTGCAGGACCCGGAGCGGCCCGGATCCCTCCGGAAGGATGGGCAGGGTTTCGTGGCGGACCTCGAACTGGTCCTTCTCCCACCAGCCGTAAGCGGCGGCCGCTGCACCTGCTGCTGCGCCGACGGCAGCAGTGACGGCGAAACCGCGCCCGACGGTGCGGACGCGGTTTGCCAATGAATCACTGAAGGTCATGGTCAGTTCTTGTTGCCGTTGCCGTTGCCGTTGTTACCGTTCCCGTTGTTGCCGTTACCGGAGGGCGGGGCGGGGTTGGGCGCTGTTGACGGCGTGTTGGACGGGGAGTTGTTCCGCTGCGGCGCGGGAGCCGTACCGAGCAGGTTCGATGGCGGCTGCTGGAACGGGTTGGTTCCGTACGCAGGTGCCACAGCCAACATGTAGTTGGTGAACTGCGGACCGGCGATCATGTAACCGTCGATTGAGGGGTAAAACTTGCCGTTGATGGTCAGGTTGCGTCCGTAGCGCGACTGATCAGCCAAAGGATCGCCGAACCAGGAGGCCGTTGCCAAACCTGAGGTGTAGCCCACTACCCAGGTGGAGCCGTTGGTGTCGTTGGTACCCGTCTTTGCAGCCACCGGGAAGTTCTTGGAGTTCAGGGCCGGACGGATCAAAGAGCCGGAACCTTCATCCAGCACCTTGCCCATGGCGTAAGCAACGCCGCGGGCCACTTCAGGCTTTACGGCATCTTTACAGCTGGAAGACTGGGCAGGAAGCTGAGCTCCGGACTGGTCCTTCACCGAGGTGATGGCAATCGGCTCGCAGTACTTGCCGTCGGCTGCGAATGTTGCAAAGGCTGCAGCCATGGTGAGCGGAGCCGTTTGCGTTGCGCCAATGAGGTTTGACAACCGTGTCATGGGAACCTGGGGGTTGGGATCCGTGACCTTGCCCGTATTGTCACGCGTGGGAAGACCGCCGTGGATGCCGGTGGCGTCCACAATTCCCTGAATGCCACAGAGGTCAACCTGAGCAGCTGAAGCAAAAGTCGCGGTGTTGATGGAGTTCATGAGGCCATAGAGGACAGTCATGTTCCGGTAGTAGCCCAAGTCCGAGTTTTGCAGGTCAAAGCTTCCCGGCACGTTGGCGTCATAGAAGCCGTCCGTCGGTGTAGGACAGGTGTTCTTCCAAGGGAAGTTGACGCCGTATTTACGTTGGGCCGCGTTGACGTTCTGGTTCATCGACTTGCCCTCGTTCAGCCACTGGGCAAACGTGAAGGGCTTCATGGTTGAACCGGGCTGAAACCCGCCAATGCCATTGAGGTCATTTCCGTCGGCGTCGAGGACGTCCACGTTGAAGTTCTGCGTCTGATCGAACTTGCCCTCTTGAGGCAGCCACACAGTGTTTTGCGCCATGCTGACGATCTGGCCGGTGCCGGGCTGGACGGAGACGATCGAGGCGCCCCACTTGTCCGGGTTTGCGCCCGCCGTCGCGTCAACCTGCTGCTGAGCTACGTTCTGTGCTGTCGGGTCGAGGGTGGTCTGGATGGTGAGGCCGCCACGCTGGACACGCTTGATGCGTTCTTCCTGGGTATCGCCGTAGGCAGGATTGTTGAACAGCAGGTGCAGCACGTAGTCACAGAAGTACGGCGCCATGGTGGCGTAGGCGCAGCCCTGGCGCGCCGGGGTGACCTGCGTGGTGACCGGGGTGGCAACAGCTTCGTCGTACTGTGCCTGGGTGATCTTGCCCTGATTGACCATGGCTGCCAGCACAAGATCACGGCGCACCTTGGCGTTGTCCGGGTTGGCAATCGGATCGAACGCAGAGGGGCTGTTCACAAGCCCGGCCAGGAGGGCCGCCTGCGGAAGAGTGAGGTCCTTGGCAGTGGTGCTGAAGAAGAACTTTGAGGCAGCTTCAATTCCGTAAGCGTCACGGTTGAAGAAGACGATGTTGAGGTAGCCCTCGAGGATCTGCTCTTTGGAGAACTTCTTCTCCAGGGCGATGGCGAGCTTCATTTCGCGGAGCTTGTCGCCCACGCCCTTGCCGCCACCGTTGAGTTTGACGTCTTCTTCGCGGTCGGACGCCACCAGGGACTCGTTGATGACGTTGTTCACGTATTGCTGCGTGATGGTGGACGCGCCCTGCTTGTTGCCACGGGCGGTGCTGACGATGGCTCGCATGATGCCGGTGGTGTCGATGCCGCCGTGCTCATAGAAACGGCTGTCCTCGATCGCGATGACAGCGTCCTTAATGAACGGGCTCATCGAATCCAAGGGAACCTTGGTCCGGTTCTCCGCGTAGATCGAGGCGATCGGCGTACCGTCCTTCGCCAGGATGGTGGTGTTCTGGCTGGGCGGATCCACCTGAAGTTCCGCCGGCAGAGTGTCAAAGAACTGAATTGAACCACTTGCGGCACTGCCCGAAACGGCGGCGGCGGGGACCAAAAGGCCCGCGACCAGGACGCCACAAATCGCGCTCACACCAAGGAAGCCTAGAATCTTTCCGAGGGTGGTGGCAGTGTCGAATAGTGGGTTCTTGCGAGTCACCATGTTTTCCACTTTACCGGCAAGGGCTAGGCTTTCTGTCATGACCAAATGGGAGTACGCCACGATTCCGCTCATTATTCACGCTACAAAGCAGATCCTGGACCAGTGGGGCGAGGACGGCTGGGAGCTCGTCCAGGTCGTCGGTGGACCCGATGGCAAAGGTCTCGTAGCATACCTGAAGAGGGAGAAGCAGTAATCATGACAACCCCCGCAGAAACCACGTCTGCCGCGGAATCCGGCGCCCCCACGTCTGCTGTTGAGCAGCGTCTGGCCGAGCTCGGGTTGACCCTGCCTGAGGTAGCCGCGCCGGTGGCTGATTACGTCCCCGCAATCGTTTCCGGTAACTACGTCTACACGTCCGGCCAGCTGCCCTTTATTAACGGCAAACTCGAAGCTACGGGCAAGGTGTCCCTCGGCGAGTTGGGCACGTCCGACGAACCCACTGTTGACCCGGAAGACGCCAAACGTTACGCCGCTCTCTGTGCCATCAACGCCCTCGCTGCAGTCAAGAGCGTCATCGGCGATCTGGACCGCGTCACCCGCATCGTCAAAGTTGTGGGCTTCGTAGCCTCCGAGTCCACCTTCACCGGACAGCCCGGCGTGATCAACGGTGCGTCCGAACTCCTGGGACAGGTATTCGGTGACGCCGGCAAGCACGCACGCTCCGCCGTCGGCGTTTCTGTCCTGCCGCTCGACTCTCCCGTTGAAGTCGAGCTCATCGCTGAATTCAGCTAAGGAACCGGTTCACCCACGTGCCACAGCTTGCCCGCCGTCTGTTTGTACTGCCCCCGGAACTCGAAGGGGCAGCACAAAACTGGCTTGAGCTTGGCGAACGGACCCCCAGGGCCGCCCGCTACGCCTCCTCCGTTGTGCTGTTGCGCGATTCGCCCACCGGCTTGGAAACCTGGCTTGGATACAGGCCGGGTTCCTCGCCGTTGGGCGTTGTCGCGTTCCCGGGCGGTTCTTTGGACCCGTCCGACGACGACCCCGTCGGCTGGTTGGGCCCGTCACCTCAGCATTGGGCTGAGCAGATGGGAACGGACGACGTCGGACTCGCCCGCCGTCACGTGGTGGGCGCCATCCGCGAACTCTTCGAAGAAACGGGTGTCCTGCTCGCAGGCCCTGACGCTTCTTCCACGGTCGAATCGAACTCCACCATTGACTGGATGCGCGCCCGCGAAGCCGTGGCCGCCCAGGAGAAGTCCTTCACGGAGATGCTTACCAAGCGCGGGCTGTCCCTCCGCACCGACCTCCTGAAACCCTTGGTGAACTGGCTCAGCCCGGACTTTGCGCACGCGCGTTTCAACACCCGGTACTTTGCCGCCACTGTCCCGGTGAACCAGCAGCCCAGCATCCTGGGCAGCAAGGGTGTGTGGGGCCGCTGGGTGTGTGCCTCCCAAGCCATTGCACTGCGGGACGCCTCAGCACTTGGTGATGAGATAGGCCAGGAGAATACTGTGGGCCTCAAGCTCGGCCAGCTCCTGGTGCCGGGCTCGGAAATCATGCTCGAAAAAATGGCCAACGCCAACGGCTGTATCGCCTACCTGAGCTACAAGCGCAAAGCGCACGTGTACCAGGCGAAACTGGTGGATGAGGGTGGCATCCTCATGCTCGAGGTCGAAGCAGCCCGCACCGTGGCAGGGGAGCCCCAGCGCGAACGCTAGGCCTTCCGATGCTCTCTCACATCCCTCGGGTTTGAGACGGACGCTCTCTCACATCCCTCGGGTTTGAGCCGGTCGCTCTCTCACGTCCCTCGGGTTTGAGCCGGACGCTCTCTCACCGGCAAAGTCGTTATATCGAGTCAGCCAAGTAATCGATGGCCAGTTTGTAGCCCAGAACCCCCGCACCCACGATGATCGCGTTGCACACGCCGGACAGGTACGAATGGTGGCGGAACTCTTCACGCTGGTGCACGTTGGTGATGTGCACCTCGACGGCGGGCAGCTGCACAGCCGCCAAGGCGTCGCGAAGGGCCACGGAAGTATGCGTGTAGGCGCCGGCGTTGATCACAATTCCGACGGCGGTGCCTCGCGCTGCGTGGATGGCGTCCAGGAGGTCGCCCTCGTGGTTGGACTGAACGCAGTCAACAGTGAATCCATGGGCGGCCGCAGCTTTCATGGCCAATTGCTCCACGTCAGCCAAGGTGGACGTTCCGTACTTCTCCGGTTCGCGGGTGCCCAGAAGGTTCAGGTTGGGGCCGTTGATCACAAGGATGGTGCCGCGACCGGTTTCGGTGGCAGGAGAGGCTTCAGTCATGACTCCCAATCTATAGCGGTGCGGGAGTGCGCGGGAATTGTGCCCACAGGGTGAGCGAGGGTGCCCTGAAAACAGTCACCAGGTGAGAGAGCGACGTCCAAACACCCGCATGATGTGAGAGAGCGACGTCCAAACACCCGCGTGATGTGAGAGAGCGTTGGCTATTTACGGGTGCACTGGCCGGCCGAGACAGGGCTGCTCAGACCGGGAGCCTGCGCAGCCACGGGTTCCAGGTCCGCCATGGTGAGCGCGAAGCCGAGAGCGGCGTCGGTGGTGGTCTTGGCGAAGATCAGGCCGGCCACCTGTCCCTGTGTGGTCAGCAGCGGACCGCCGGAGTTACCCGGCTGAACGTCGCCTGCCAGCCTGTAAACCTGCGCGGGCGAAGGATTGTTGCCGTATATATCCGGAACCAGAATGGTGGAGATACCTTGGACAGTGGCCGGCTTGGATTGGAAGGGACCTCCGTGCGGGTACCCCGCAAAAGCGGCCGGGCTTCCTGCAGCGAGGTCGGCGCTCAAGGTCAGCGGGCTGGACTGCAGTCCGTCCACGGCCAGCACTGCGATGTCCCGCTGGGAGTCGAAGTAAACCACCCGACCCGGCAACGCGCCGCCGTCGGGGACTTCCACAACAGGCTGCGACACGCCCGCCACAACGTGCGCGTTGGTGACGACGCGCCCGGGCGAGACAACAAATCCGGATCCGGTCTGGTTCTGCCCGCACTCGAATGCGGTGCCGGCGATCTTGAGGACGGAATCCGCAGCCTGGTTCAGGGCAGGTGTGTCGGTTGACTCGTTGGGAACGGGCACCGGTGTGACAGGCCCGATGCCCTCGATGAGCTTAGGTATTCCGTCACCGATCACCGTGGACCGCAGCTGAGCCATGGTGCTCTTGACGGGCGTAGGCGTCAGGTTGTCGATGTAGCGAATGACGCGGGACTCGGCCAACTGCTGCGAAACGAACGGCACACCCAGTGAACTGATGCTGAAGGCCAGCATGGACATCACCAACGCGGCCACCACAACGCTCACCACGCCGCCGATCAACCGGTCCACGGCATGCAACGGCTTGATCCGCACAGCGTGGCGGACTTTTCGCCCGATCATGGTGCCCAGCCCATGCCCTAAAGCAATAAGCACGACGGCGGCGCCCACCGTGGCGGTCAACCTCCAGCCGCTGTCGGTCACCCAGCCGCTGACGAGCGGAACTGCCATGAACGCGGCAATGGCACCAATGACGAATCCTGCGATTCCACCAAGTGTGACCATGAAGCCATTGCGGAGGCCATAGATCAGGTAGGACAGGAGCATCAAAATCAATGCCAAATCCAATATCGTCAAGCCAAACACCAATGCTCCTCATAGCCGGGTAGCGCCAATTCTAGATGTCCACCCTGACAGCAAACCGTTAGTCCGGTCACGGTAAGGAGGCTTTTATACCCCTGTGAGAGGCTTCAGAGTGGGTCGTATGCCCCGAAAACCGCGCCATTTCAGCGTTTCACGTGCCAAGTACGTCACAGAAGCTTAAAAATTCTGAAACAATGGCCTGAGCGCCACGACCGAAACTTATATTCAGGAGATTTCATGGACATCGAGGTATTGCGCCGCGCACCCCTCTTCGCCACCCTTGACGACGACGCATTCCGCTTGCTGACGGACGAACTCACCGAGGTGGACCTTTCACGTGGAGCGTCGGTGTTCCGCGAAGGTGATCAGGGTGACCAGCTCTACTTCATCGTTTCCGGCAAGGTAAAGCTCGGCCGCACGTCCCCCGACGGCCGCGAGTCGCTTCTGGCCATCCTCGGCCCGGGTGAGCTCTTCGGCGAAATGGCGTTGTTCGATCCCAGCCCGCGTACCGCCACGGCCACCGCCGTTTCGGAAACCCGACTGGCCGGCCTCAAGAATGAGAGCCTCAACGCTCTGCTCCGCACGCGTCCCGAGGTTTCCGCGCAGCTGCTGCAGGCTCTGGCCCGCCGCCTTCGCCGTACCAACGACTCCCTCTCCGACCTCGTCTTCTCTGACGTCCCGGGCCGTGTTGCCAAGGCCCTCCTGGACCTGGCGGACCGCTTCGGGCGTCCTGCCACCGACGGCGTTCTGGTTGCCCACGAGCTCACCCAGGAAGAACTGGCCCAACTGGTGGGCGCTTCCCGCGAAACCGTGAACAAGGCACTGGCCGAGTTCGTCCAGCGCGGATGGCTCCGCCTGGAAGCCCGCGCCGTGGTGATCCTGGACATGCAGCGCCTCCGCCAGCGCTCACGCTAAACAGCTACGAAAAAGCCGCCCCGGTTTCGCCGGGGCGGCTTTTTTGTCTGGGGATGTGAGAGAGGGTTCGGTTTTAGCCCGGGGGATGTGAGAGAGGGTTCGGTTTTAGCCCTGTGGATGTGAGAGAGGGTTCGGTTCTAGCCCGGGGGATGTGAGAGAGGGTCAGAGGGCCGTGAACCGTAGTAGGATGGCGTGCTCCGGGTTCAGGACGGGCATCGGAAGGCCTACCTCGGCCAGGAACCGACCCGTTGCTTCGGCCCCGGACGCCAGCCAGGGTGCCGGCTTGGCCTCAATGAACGTGTGCCCGTGGTCGGCGTCACCTGGGGAGGGGAAGATGGCTTCCACACGGTATGCACGCGAAGGATCCAACCCCGGAATAGCCACACAACCGGGCTTTTCCGTAAAGCCCGTCCGCGTCTTCACCACAGCGAAGAGCGCCGCCGTGGCACCCACCGGGGTGCCGCCGTCGGACTCGTTAGCGACCACGCCGTGCACCATCAGCGACTCGTCCGGCACATCGGCGCGCACCATCCGTCCACTGTGGATGAGTCCGCGGTGCTCCTTGTAGAGGCCGATGAAGCGCTTGAGTTCCTGACGCTCCGCCCCGGTGACGGAGCGGACATCCCACTCCATGCCGAAGTGACCGAACAGGGCGGTGATGGCACGGAATGAGAGGTCGTGCGTCCGCCCGGTAGTGTGCGATGTTGTGGGCCCAATGTGCCCGCCCACCAGCTCCGGCGGAACCACCATGCCGGTCCAGCGTTGGATGGTTTGCCGTTCCAAGGCGTCGTTGCAGTCCGAGGCCCAGATGCGGTCGGTCCGCTCCAGGATTCCAAGATCCACGCGGGCGCCGCCGGAGGAGCAGCTTTCGATCTCTACCCCGGGGTGTGCCGCTCGGAGCGCATCGAACAGCCGGTACGCCGCCAAGGTCTGTTCGTGTACCGAAGCCCGGCCCGCGTGGCCATGTTCCAGGAGGTCCCGGTTTTGGTCCCACTTGAGGTAGCTGATGTTATTCTCGCGCAGAAGAGTGTCCATGCGCTCGTAGATGTATTGCCACGCGTCCGGATTCACGAGGTCGATCACGTGCTGCTGCCGCCACTCAAGAGGCAGCCTGCCACCGTCCTTGTAGGACGTGGCTGAGGGCCCCACGATCCACTCCGGATGTGCCCGGGCGATGTCGGAGTCCAGGTTCACCATCTCCGGCTCCACCCAGAGCCCGAACTCCATGCCCCGGCTGGTCACGGCATCAATCAAAGGCGTCAGACCGCCAGGCCATACGGTTTCGTCCACGTACCAGTCGCCCAACCCGGCGTGGTCGTCACGGCGCCCGCGGAACCAGCCGTCGTCGAGCACGAAGCGCTCAACCCCAAGGTCGGCGGCCGACTCAGCCAGCTCGATCAGGGTGTCCAGGTTGTGGTCGAAGTACACCGCTTCCCAGGTGTTGAGGACTACTGGGCGGGCCTTACCGGAAACTGCCCCCACATGGTGTGGCCGCGAACGGAACCAGGCGTAGAAGGCCTCCGAAATCCCGTCCAAACCGCGGTCAGAGTATGCGGCAAACAGTGCCGGCGTGGTGTAGCTTTCCCCGGATTGCAGCACCACTTCGGCAGGTCCCAACAGCTCGGAGCCGCCCACCATGGTGCGGCCATCGGCAATGCTGTCCGCAAACTGCTCGTGGTTCCCGCTCCAGGCCAGATGTGTCGCCCACACCTTGCCGTGCCTGTTCCCAAAACCGGCAGTTCCAGCGGCGAGCAGCAGTGACGAGTCATGCCCGGTGCGGCCGTGACGGCCCGTGCGGACCCAGGTTCCCTGCTGAATGGTCCTGCGCTGCGGATGCCGCTCGCGGCACCAGCGGCCGGTCAGGTCCAGAAGTTCGACGGCGTCTGGCGCCACCGGGAGCATCGTCGCCAGTTCGTCTACTTGGAAAGGCGACGTGCCGTGGTTGCTGACCGTGTGCTTCAGTTCGAGAAGCCCGCCCGGGTGCAAGGTGAGGGTGGACGTGACGGTGATGCCGGCGTCGGGGTCCGCTTGGACAATCACCGCTGTGCCGCCATTCACCGTCGCACTCACAACCCGCAGGCGTACTGAGAAATCAAAGCCCGGCACGCCGTCCGTGAAGCGGTGCCCGCGAAGTCCTGGCCTGCCCTGCCACGATGACGATGCTTGGGGGAGGAGCCCCGCCGGGACGTTAGCGTCGATGGACGACGGCGGAATGGGCTCGTTGAGGATGGCAAGGTCAGGCAGTGTGTCGCCCAGATCGGCTCCCCAGTGGATGATCTCAGCCTCTCCGCGATGGGTGCTGATGACCAAGCTGGTACCTGCGGAACGGAGGTGGAGCGGTTGCATAAGGGTGGGTCGCTTTCAGTGTCGATGCGCCCCGAGGCGGGGCAGGTACGTGTGTTGCGGGGCCCGCTCTGCGGGATTCGGGTGGTTTATAACCCGCAGAGCGGGCCCCGCAAGGGGAGGATCTACTCGAGTTGAGTCTATGAGTGATGAGAGGCGTTCTACTTGAAGAGCGCGTTGACCTGTTCGTTCGCGGCTGTCAGCGAACTCGCCGGGGCCTTGCCGGCGATTACCGCGTCCACAGCAGGCTTCATGATTCCCGCAACCTTGGAGGCATTGTCCGTGATGGGAAGCATGAAGGTGGTCTTGTCCGCCACATGCTGGGTGAAGGCGCTGACATCCACGTTCTTGGCCTTGAAGGCCTCTGCAGCCTTCTCGGAGGAGGTGCTGATGGCCGGGAAGACCACGGCCTTGGAGGCCACAACGTCCTGGCAGGCGGTGGAGCCGAGGTATTCCACCCACTTGATGGCGGCGTCCTTCTTCTTAGTACCAGCCCACACGGAATCGGCCAGGCCGTTGAACATGGAGGCACGCTTGCCTTCGGGGCCCTGCGGTGTGGGGGCGATGCCGAGGTCGATTCCCTTGTAGCCGGTGTACTGGCCGATCATCCACGAACCGTTGCTGTTGATGGCTGCTTTGCCTGCTCCGAAGCTGTCGGCGGCGTTGGCGCCAACGGTGGTTTCAAGTTTGGGCATGTAGCCCTTTTCGGCGAGTGAGGCCCACCAGTCGATGGTGTCCTGGAGCCTCTTGTCGTCGTAGTTGAAATGGGTGCCCCACGGGTTCTTGTCAGTGGTGGTCCAGCCAGTGGTAGCGGAGAGGTAGCTCCACTGCGTCTGGCCGGCGTTCTCGGCATCGGAGCCGGGCAGCCCTAAGCCGTAAACGGCAACATTGTTCTTGTCGAAGCCTGCCTCGTCGCCGCGTTTGCCGTTCTTGTCCACAGTGAGTCGGGCGATTGCTTTCTCGTACGTTCCGCCGTCCTTCGGGTTCCAAATCAGGGAGCCCATCTCTTCAGGGGTGATGCCGGCGTCGGTGGCCATCTTCTGGTTGAAGAACAAAGCCACGGTGTCCCAGTCTTTGGGCAGGCCGTAGCGCTTGCCATCTTGGCCAACCCAGAGGTCTGCGAGGCCTTCGTTGTACTGGGAAAGGTCTATCTTGTCCTGGGCGATGCTGTCGTCAAGGGCCACCAGTTGCTTGGTCTTGAGGAACTCCGGGTACTTGGAGAGGTGGTCCGTGAAGACGTCAGGTGCAGTGCCGGAGGCCATGCCGTTGGTGATCTTGGACCAGTAGTCATCCCAACCGGTTTGGGTGATTTTGACGGTGATGTCCGGATTGGCCTTGGTGAAGTCCGTGGCGCACTGCTGGTAGGCAGGGAGCTGGTTGGCGTCCCAGAGCCAATAACTGATCTCGCCCTTGGCGGCGTCTCCTCCGGAGCTTCCGCCGGCGCAGGCGGAGAGTGCGAGGACGGCGGCTGCTGCGACGGCGACGGCGCCGACTGCCTTCTTTTTCATCATGGTTGGTCCTTTCGGGACGGGAGGGTGCGAGCCGGCACAGGCCGGTTTCTGCGGGTGGAAAGAGAAAGAGCTATTTGGTGCCGTTGAAGCCGATGGAGTTGACAATCCGTTTGCCGAAGATGGCGAAGAGGATCAGCACCGGCGTAGCAGACACGAGCGTTGCGGCCATGAGCCCGGACCAGTCCGGTGCGCCTTGCGGGGACTGGGATTTGAAGACTCCCAGTCCCACGGTGAGCACCCTGGATTCCTCGGACGTGCCTACGAGCAGCGGCCAGAAGTATTCGTTCCACTGACCCATGAAGGTCAGAAGCGCCAGGGTGGCAACTGGGGCAGCGGCGTTGGGCATGATGATCTGGAAGAAGATCCGCCAGTGCTTGGCGCCGTCCAGCATTGCAGCTTCTTCAACTTCCCTGGACATGTTCAGGAAGAACTGGCGCATGAAGAAGATCGCGAACGGGGTCATGAACAAGTAGGGCAAAACGAGTCCGAGCATGGAATTCAGCAGGCCCAGGTTCTTGATGAGCAGGAAGTTGGGGAGGGCAGTGAAGATCGGCGGGACGAGCATGGTGGCAAGGAACAGCGAGAAGACTGCGTCGCGGCCTTTCCACCGGAGCCGGGAGAAGGCATAGGCGGCCATTGAGCTGAAGAACACGGCGCAGGCTGTAGTGATGCCGGAAAAGAGCAGCGAGTTCCAAAGGTACTGCCAGAAATTGATCGAAGCACCCGAGCCGCCTTCTGCGATAGCGTCGGCGGCACTTTGGAGGCCGAACACCCGCTTGAACGCGCCAAGATTAAAGTCGGCGGGCAGCAGGTTGGCGGAGTTCGCTGCGAGGGAGCCGTTGGAAGACAGGGCCGTGCGCAGTACCCAGTAGAAGGGCAGGATGCTCACGGCGACGGCCAGGGCGAGGAGGGTCAGGGCGATGGCGCGGCGCCAGTTGAAGGGGCGGCTGAGCGGGCGACGCCGGCTGCCGTTCTTGGGTGAGGCAAGGGTGGTCATGGCGAGTCCTTAGTCCAGGTCCGACTGGTTGCCGCGGAGGAACTTCATCTGGATGAAAGCGACGATGGCGAGGATGAGGAAGAGGATCACAGCCAGGGCGGAGCCATAGCCGAAGTCCTGTTCATTGAAGGCGCGTTGATAGATGTAGAACTGCAGCACGCGGGTGGCGTTGACAGGACCGCCGGCCGTCGTGACGGCAACAGTGTCAAAGACCTGGAAAGAACCGATCACGGTTACTACCAGGACCAGTACCAGGACTGGCCGGAGCAGTGGCAGGGTGATCCGCCAGAAAGTGCTCATGGCCTTGGAGCCGTCGATGCTGGCGGCCTCATAGACACTGTTCGGGATTGCCTGGAGTCCGGCGAAGATCAGGAGAGCTGTGTAGCCCATGTGCCGCCACGTGTTGATGAGAGCCTGGGTGGGGATGGCCCATTGCTCGCTGCCGAAGAAGGCTACCCGGGGCAGCCCGGTCCATTCGATGATCTGGTTGATGATGCCGATCTGGTAGTCAAGCATCCAGAACCACAGGAGAGCCGCAATGACATTTGCCATCAGATAGGGCATCAGGAGCGCACCGCGGACGAGGGTGGACTTTGCGACGCGGTGCATCAGGATTGCGAGGCCCAACGCCAATGCCGTCTGGAGAACAATGTTGATCACCACGTATTCCGAGGTGACGCCCAAAGCGTTCCAGAACAGCGGATCCTTGGCTATGCGTTCGTAGTTCCGCGTGCCGATCCATTCCGGGTCGCCCAGGATGCTGTATTCAGTGAAGCTGAGGTAGATGCCCCGGATGGTGGGGACGAGGTAGAAGAGGATCAGTCCGAGCATCGCTGGAGCGATGAAGAAGAGTGCAACCTTGAGGTCCCCTACTCCGCGGAACCCGTCGGCTGGTTTCCCCCGCTTGCGTGACTTCCGCGGCGCCCCGACGGAGGAGAGCTCCGGATCCGGTTGCTTGGTGAGCGTGGTCATCGTCGACCCTTTCGTGACTGTGATGTGCATAACAACTGGATGAGAATCTACACGAGTAGATTTGGTGATAGCAAGAGCGGAGGCAAAATTTTGGTGAAAAATGTTCAAAGATGTTCTTTCTGTTGACTCGAGTAGATTCCGATGCAAAACTCGACAGGACAGTCACACAGGGACACAGCGGAGGCTGCTTTGGCAGTCCCAGGGAAGGTAAACAATGACGTTTTCGATCGGGGTTGTGGGTGCCGGGCAGTTCGGCAGCCAGTTCGCCCACCTGTTCAAGCTCCACCCGGGCGTCAGCGCGGTTTATGCAATAGATGAACTCCCTGAGCGGGCAGTTGCAGCGCAGGAACGCTGGGGACTGGACGGCGTAATGGGCAGCTTTGAAGAGTTGCTGGACTCCGACGTCGATGCTGTCGCCATCTTCACGCAGCGCTGGACTCACGGACCACTGGTAGAGCGGGCCCTGCGTGCTGGAAAGCACGTCTACTCAGCGGTGCCGATGGCCATATCCGAAGAGGAAATTGAACGGATCATTGAGGCCGTTCGAGAGACCAAACTGGTCTACGCCATGGGTGAGACCAGCTACTACAACCCCGCCACGGTCTTCGCCCGGCAACAACATGCAGCAGGTAAGTTTGGCCGCATCTTCTACACCGAGGGTGACTACGTCCACGACATGGACCTCGGTTTCTACGAGGCGTATCAGTACAGCGGCGGAGAGCGGTGGAAGGAAACCGCCAGCTACCCGCCCATGCTCTACCCCACCCACGCAATAGGTGGGGTCCTCGGCGCCGTCCCCGGCCATGCGGTCAGCGTCAGCTGCATCGGCGTGAAGGACCAGCGCGGGGATGGCGTTTTTGATAAGGACGTCAGCATGTTCGCCAACGACTTCTCCAACGCCACGGCGCTGTTTGAAATGAACGACGGCGGCGCGATGCGCACCAACGAGATGCGCCGGGTGGGGTACCCCTCCCACATCCGGGAGTCCCGCTTCCGTTTCTTCGGCACCGACGCCAGCTTTGAGCAACTTGCCACCACCACCGTGTGGCAGGACAAGTCCACCGTGGAAGACGTGTCCGAGCAAGTGGAAACCAAGCCCACCATGTCCCTGGATGACCCGTCCCTGGCGGACGTGGCGCCGGAGCTGCGCGATGCCTTTATCTCCGGGCTGGCTCCGGTCCATGACCAGTCCAGGCTTCCGCAGGAATTCCTCGGAGCCCCCAACGGGCACGAAGGAAGCCACCAATTCCTGGTGGACGACTTCGTCACGGCCGTAAACAACCGCAGCCTTCCTCCCGTTAATGCCTGGGTCGCGGCCCGGTTCACGTTGCCGGGAATCATTGCCCACGAGTCCGCGCTCCGTGGCGGGGAGCGCCTTCCCATCCGCGACTTCGGTGATGCTCCCGTGGAGTAGCTAGCATTTACCTCATGACAACTTCGGCGGTACAAACCTCGCGCGGCCCGGTTACACGCAAAGACGTGGCCCGGTACGCCGGGGTGAGTACCGCCGTCGTGAGTTATGTGGTGAACGGAGGGCCCAAGAACGTGGCCCCGGGTACGGAAGCCAAGGTTCGCGAGGCCATCCGCGTCCTTGGATACCGACCCAACGCTGCCGCCCGTGCCCTGAAGTTGGGATCCAGCGAGACCATTGGCGTGGTGGTTCCGGACAACACCAACCCGTTCTTCACCCAGCTGGCCCACGCTGTGGAAGATGCGGCCGCGGAACTTGGCTTCGGCATGGTGCTCACCAACTCGGATGGAAGCCTTACCCGCGAACGCAAGAACATCCGCACCTTGGCTGCCCGGCAGGTGGACGGGGTATTCCTGGCCAGCTGCGTGTTCGATCCCGATGTCACGGAACTGGAGGCCTCCGAAATCCCCTCCGTTTTGTTGAATAACGCAGGCTCACCGCCGGGAATCAACAGTGTGGGTGTGGATCTGGAAGCCGGTGCCCGTGCTGCCGTTGAACATCTGATAGGCCACGGCCATACGAACATTGGCTTGGCGATCGGCACCAATACCGGGAACCAGCTGGACGGGCGCGAGGTAGGCTGGCTGGCCACTTTGCGTGACGCCGGACTGCCGGACGGACCCATGCTTCACGGTCCCTTCACCCGTCCGGGCGGGTACGAGGTAGGCAAGCGTTTCCTCTCCATGGCCAACCGTCCAACGGCGATCTTTGCCAGCAATGACATGCAAGCCATCGGTATCCTCAGGGCGCTTCATGAGGCAGGCGTCAGGGTGCCCGAGGACCTGGCGTTGGTATCCTTCGACGGATCCCTGGACTCCGAATACAGCTGGCCTGCGCTGACCACCGTTGCGCAGCCCGTCAAGGCGATGGCCGAAGCCGCTGTGCAGGCGCTGGTGGGCAAGGGCCGTGGCGATGAGCTGAAACACCAGATCCTCTCCACCGAGCTGATCATCCGGCAGTCCTGCGGCTGCAAATAACCCGGGGATGACGACGGCGGTGGGCCGGGTTACGAATCCATGCTCGCGTACCGCTCCGGCCGGGCCAGCACCTGGCTGATCTGGGCCGTGCCGGCAGCGACAGCGAGCCGAACCAGCAGGAAGCCGGCGGCGAACACCCCACCGATGGTCAGGAACACCACGGGCTGGGTCAGCAGCACGGCACCCGTGAGCGGCAGGACCAGAGCAGCCGCGGCAGCCGCGGATATGCCGGCAACCAGAAACAGCGGCGACATGACGGCTTTGACCCTCGCCGCCACCATGAGTTTCTGCGGCATTCCAACACGGTCCAGTGCCACCAGGGTGGAAGCCCTGTCCAGCACTGCAGCTGCTTGGTTTACACCCGCAGAGCAGGCGACCATCAGGAACGAGCCCAGCAGGGTGATCATCACTCCGGTGTTGATGTCCCGGACAAGGAGCGTAGTTTCAGCGTCGCCCCCGGTTCCCATGGTGTCCGCCACCGCCATGCCGACGCCCACGAACACGCCCACAAAACTGGTCATCGCGACGCCCCCAACTTGCCGCCACGATTCTTTAGGGCTCTCCAGCACGGTCCGCGCGGCCAGCAGTTGCTCAGGCTTCTTGGCGTGTTTGAGTTGCGAGGACGCCCGCAGCCGCAGGATCCACGGTCCCATGAGGTTCAACGCCAGCAAAGCCAGGCCGAAGCAACCGCCCATCACCGCGATGATCACAATGAACGCGCCGAAGCTGCTGAGCATCCCCATAGCCACCACTCCGATGACCACCACCACAGCTGCGATGAGTCCGCGAACCCAGTGCGCGCCGTCGGCCGTTTGCCGGGTCCGGACGCCCAACGGCGTCACCACAACTTTCCGCAGCCCCAACGCGGCACTGGCCGCTGCAAGGACACAGACGGCCAGCACGCAGCCGAGGATGGACGGCACTGACAACCATGCATGGCTTCCTATTGCTTGTCCCCGGAACTGGATCAAACCCAGGAACGGCGCTGCGCAGGCGTATAGCCCCGCACCAGCCACAGCTCCCACGGCCGCGAGGACGGTTGACTCAATGACGGTCATCCAGACCACCGTGGCGCTGTTGGCGCCCAGCAACCGCAAGGATGCCAAACGGTCATCACGACGGCGGGCGGCGAGTCGGGCGGCCGAGGCGCCGAGCGTCAGCAAAGGGATGATCAGCAGCACCATGGCGGCCACGGCCAAGGCCTGGTAGGTGCCCGCGATGTCGTCGGACCAGGACCAGAAAACCTGTGAACCACCGGCAACGGTGAGCAGCAGGGCCGTAACCGTCCCGAAAGCGAGGATGGGGAGCCCGGCGTCGCGAAGACCGGCTTCCCGGAAGCTGCTTCCGTTGCTTCGTGCCAGGTAGGGGGTGAGGCGCAGGGCCATGGAGAGACTAGACATTGAAGGCACCCTTGAAGTTGGTGGTGGCTGGCGCGGCCGGGCCGGAAGCGGAAGCCGGAACTGTTCCGCTGTCTGCCACGATCCGGCCGTCGCGCAATTCCACAACGCGCTCGCACCGGGCAGCAACGTTGGGATCGTGCGTGACCACCAGAAGTGTCCGGCCGTTCGCAGCCACAGAGTGCAGGAGAACGTCCAGGACTTCGCTGGAGGTGGCCGAATCCAAAGCGCCGGTGGGCTCGTCAGCGAAGACAACCCGGGCCCCGGTGACCTGGGCGCGGGCGATGGCCACGCGCTGGACCTGCCCGCCGGAGAGTTCGCCCAAGCGGCGTTGTTCCATCCCGGCCAAGCCGAGGGCCGCTAACCACTCAGCGGCCCGGGCCTCCGAAGTAGCACGGTCCGTGCCGTTGAGCATGAGAGCCAGGGCCACGTTTTCCACGGCGGTGAGCTCCGGTAGCAGCATGCCTTGCTGGAAGACGAAGCCGAACTCCTCGCGCCGCAGCCGGGACAGCGCAGCATCTCCCAAGGTGTCCAGCCGCAGAGGCGAGGACGGAGTATTCAAGGTGATGGCACCGGCGTCGGGCCTCAATATCCCGGCGAGGCAGTGCAAAAGGGTGGTCTTGCCGGAACCTGAGGGGCCGATGATCGCAATGGACTGGCCGGCGTTGGCTGTGAAGTTGACGTGGTCCAGGGCGATGCTGCCGGGGTAGTGCTTGGTGAGCTGCTGGGCGTGGAGGATGGCGTTCATATATCCAGCATCCCTGCGGGCGTTACTCCGCGGCATCAGTCCCGCGGCTGAAGTCTGCGGGGCGGCCTCCACCTGCGGTATGAGACCTAAGTGTTAACTACGTGGTTCAGGCCTCGGCGATCCGCAGCTTGGCCACGTTTTCGGCCAGCACGCGCCGGGCGTCTTCACCAAGGAGCGAGTCCGTGATCAGCTCGTCCGCTTCTTCCAGCCGGGCGATCGAGGCGATGCCCACCACGCCCCACTTGCTGTGGTCGGCCAGAATGACTGTGCTCCGGGCGGATGTCATGAACGCTCGGTTGGTCTCGGCTTCCAGCAGGTTCGGAGTGGTAAAGCCGGCGTGGGCATCCATGCCGTGGACACCCAGGAACAGGACGTCCAAGTGGAGTTGCTTCAGCGATGACGTGGCAATGGGGCCTACCAGGGCGTCCGACGGTGTCCGCTCGCCGCCGATCAGGATCACTGTGGACCCGAAGCGTGCCGGGCCGGACGACGAGCCGTGGTGGAAAAGATCGGCGATCCTCACCGAGTTAGTGACCACGGTGATGCGGGGCCCGTTGACGAGTTCCTTCGCCAAGGCCCAGGTGGTGGTGCCGGCGCCAAGGCCGATCGCCATGCCTTCCTGGACCAGGCTCGCGGCTTCCACCGCGATGGCGTGTTTCTCCGCGGGCAGCTGTGTGGACTTGAGTTCGAAGCCGGGCTCGTGGGTGCTGGCATCGCCTGGAAGCTTGGCTCCGCCGTGAATTCGCTCGACGCGGCCGGCTTCCTCGAGCGCTTCGATGTCGCGGCGTACGGTCATGGGTGAGACCCCCAGCAACTGGGCGAGGTCCGAGACCCGCACTACGCGTTCGCGCTGGACGGCGTCGATGATGGCGGAGTGGCGTGCTGCCTGAAGCATCAGGGCCTTTCTGGGGAACCTCGTCAAACATGGGGCTGAGTCTGGCTCCAGTGTAGGGTGCGGGGCCGCTACGGGCCGGTAAGGCACCGCACCACTGTCATAACGACGACGGCGCCGTTCGCCTGGGGAGGTGAGCGGCGCCGTCGTGAATTACCTACTTGCGGAGGGAGTCCGCAATCTGGGTCATGATGCCGGGGTCAGCCAGTGTGGTGGCGTCGCCGGTGTCGCGGCCTTCAGCGATGTCTTTGAGGAGGCGGCGGACGATCTTGCCGGAGCGCGTCTTGGGCAGTTCCGGGACGATCAGCAGCTGCTTGGGCTTGGCGATCGGGCCGATTTCCTTGCCCACGTGGTTGCGGAGTTCCAGGACGGTTTCGTCGCCGTTGTTCGCGGCGTCACCGCGGAGGATGACGAACGCGACGACGGCCTGCCCGGTGGTCTCGTCAGCGGCGCCGACCACAGCTGCTTCGGCGACGGACGGGTGGCTGACGAGAGCCGATTCGATTTCGGTGGTGGAGAGGCGGTGGCCGGAGACGTTCATGACGTCGTCCACCCGGCCGAGGAGCCAGACGTCGCCGTCTTCGTCCTTCTTGGCGCCGTCGCCGGCGAAGTACATGGCCTCGAAGCGGGACCAGTAGGTGTCCTTGAACCGTTCCGGGTCGCCCCAAATGCCGCGCAGCATGGAGGGCCACGGTTCGCGGACCACCAGGTAGCCGCCTTCGCCGTTGGCCACGGACTGACCGTTTTCGTCCACCACGTCCACGGCGATGCCGGGCAGCGGAACCTGCGCCGAGCCGGGCTTGGTGGCGGTCACGCCGGGCAGCGGGGCGATCATCTGCGCACCGGTTTCGGTCTGCCACCAGGTATCCACGATCGGTGCCGGGTTGTCCTTCTTCTCGCCGTTCTTGCCGGCGTTGGCGCCTATGACGTCCCGGTACCACATCCACGCTTCGGGGTTGATGGATTCGCCCACCGAACCGAGGACGCGGATGGAGGAGAGATCGTACTTGTCCGGGATGTCACGGCCCCACTTCATGAACGTCCGGATCGCGGTGGGGGCGGTGTAGAGGATGGAGACCTTGTACTTTTCCACGATTTCCCACCAGCGGCCCTGGTGCGGGGAGTCCGGGGTGCCTTCGTACATGACCTGGGTGGCGCCGTTGATGAGCGGCGCGTAAGTGACGTACGAGTGGCCGGTGACCCATCCGACGTCGGCGGTGCACCAGTACACGTCCGTTTCCGGGTGGAGGTCGAAGACCGCCTTGTGCGTGTAGGCGCCTTGGGTGAGGTAGCCGCCGGTGGTGTGCAGGATGCCCTTGGGCTTTCCGGTGGTGCCGGAGGTGTAAAGGATGAACAGCGGGTGCTCGGAGTCATGCCCCACGGCGGTGTGCTCGGTATCTGCCTTATCAACGGTGTCGGACCACCAGAGGTCGCGGCCTTCCACCCAGTTGACGTCCTCGCCGTTGCGCTTGACCACCACAACGTTTTGTACGGTGTGGCCTTCTTTGGAGAGGGCTTCGTCCACCGCTGGCTTCAGGGCACTCGGCTTGCCGCGGCGGTAGGTGCCGTCCGCGGTAACAACGAGCTTGGCTTCGGCGTCCTCGATCCGGGAACGCAGCGCGTCCGCGGAGAATCCACCGAACACTACCGAGTGCACGGCCCCGATCCTGGCGCAGGCAAGGAGCGTGATCACGGCTTCAGGGATCATGGGCAGGTACACGGCCACACGGTCGCCCTTGGCCACGCCCAGGGACTCGAACGCGTTGGCGGCCTTCTTGACCTCTTCGGTCAGCTCCGCGTAGGTGTAGCTGCGGGTGTCCCCGGGTTCGCCTTCGAAGTAGATGGCCACGCGGTCGCCCAGGCCGTTTTCCACGTGCCGGTCCAGTGCGTTGTAAGCGGCGTTGATCTCGCCGCCCACGAACCACTTGGCGAATGGCGGGTTGGACCAGTCAAGGGCTTCGGTGAAGTCCTTGTCCCAGGTCAACAGTTCACGGGCCTGCTTGGCCCAGAACGCGGGACGGTCCGCTTCTGCCTCAGCATAGGCGTCGGCGCTTGCGACCGCGTTCGCGGCGAACTCTGCAGAAGGCGCGAACTTGCGGTTCTCGTGGAGGAGGTTTTCAAGCGCCTCGACGTGCGGGGCCGATCCGTTGTGAGCTGTTGAAGCTGCAGCGGTGGCCGTGGATCCGGTGGTGTCCTGGGACATGGTGAACCTCATCATTCATCGATCTTTGCTGCGCGGATCCTGACGTGAGGTCCCCGCCCGGGCCGTCGTCGGCGTCGAGCGCTTCCCCCAAGGGTCCGCAAAGTGCTGTCCGGCATCAACACTATCGCTTCAAGAAGTCGAACGTGGGCGTCGTCACAAATGCGGCCGTGAACGGCGCGGATTTAGCGACGAATGGCGGCTGTGGCGGTGGGGAACCGTTTACATGACGCACGACGGCGGCACCGGGCTGCCGTTGCTGGCGGGCTTGCTGTCGGCCACATTCTGTAAGGAACCTTGGAGTTTGCTGTGGGCGAAGCCGTATGGCCGTTTTCAGCTAGAACCCTGTCAGGGGGGTGGCATAGGCTGAAGAAGTCTTGGGACGCACTTCTGGCGTGTCCGGTTCACTGCGGAGTCCCGCGGAGGTCGCCGGGCCGGACTGTCCAAGACGCCGCCGTACGAAGGAGATATAAATGAACCAGCTGAGCCCAGGCCCGCACGACTCACACCCGACGGGACCGGACACCGCGGCTGGAACGGTCACCGCTGCGGGTGGAAACGCTGCTGACGGCACCGCTGTTGGGAATCCGGCGACGGGTACGTCCGGAACTCCTTTCAAGAAGGACACTGCTGCCAAGAACGATGCTCCTAAAAACGACGCTGCCAAGTATGACGCCGTCGCTGGGCCGTTCACCATCCGGGATCTTACTGTTTTCGGCTCCACGCTCCTGATGTTCGTTGCCTCGCTTCTGCCCATGTTCGGGGAGCGCTACAACCTGTGGAACCTGGGTAACTTGTTCTTCCTGCTGCTGGGAATCCTGCTGCCGCTGGTTGTGGTGGCTCTCTTCGTAGCCCGCAGGCTGCAGCCGGGTACTATCCTCCGCATAGGTTCGCTGTCCGTTGACCAGTTCGCGTCCGTGGTTGCCTCGTTTGCGTTCCCCTTGTTCTTCCTGACCATTGCCAACTCGTTCAACGGCAGCGTACTGCTGGGCCTGGTCGGCTCCGTGGGTCTGCTGGCAGCGACGGTTCTGGCCCCGCATCTTCCGTGGCTTTCCGCCGACTTCAAGGGCCGTGCTGAAACGCCGGCGCACGTGGTTGCCCGCGAAGCAGCAGTGCCCAGCCGCAAGCCGGCTGCTCCCAAAGCACCGAAGGCGCCCACCACACCCAAGCCCGCAGACGCCACAGGTTCAAGCGGCGGATTCCGGAGTTCAACCCCCGGATACCAGGGATCGGCACCCGGTTACCAGGCTCCCGCTCCGCACGTTTCCGGTACAGCGGCTGCAGCAGCCTCCACGGGTGCTCCCGGTGCAGGTGCCGCGACCGGCGCCGCAACGGGCGCAAGCCCCTTCGCTCCGCCGGCCAGCTACGGAACATCGCCGTCGCCGGCAACTGAAGCTTCCGCCGTCGTGCACGCAGCTGACGCAAAACCTGCGGACGGTAGCGGCTATGCAAGCAGTGGACCCACAGGAAGTGGGCCCGCTACTGGCAGCACCGCTGCCACTGAACCCGCTGCTGCCGCTTCGCCCGCTACGTCTTCGCCTGAGAAGGCCGAGCCCGTTGGCGAGCCTGGCGCTAAGGATGCCCACGTTCCTGCCACGGGTTCAGCGGCTCAGCCCGCCACTACCCAGCACACGGCCCAGCCCGCTACAACCCAGCACGCCGCTCAGCAGGCGGCCCAACCAGCGGCCCAGCAGCCGTGGGCTGCCACCATGGCAACGCCCATCGTTTCCGGTGATACGCGCAGGGTGAGCGACTCGATCGGCGCTACCGTGGACCCGGCCAGCCGACCGGAAGAGTCCGATTCGCCGCAGTATGAGGCTTTCTGGTTCGCTGTTGCACAACCCAGGATTGCGTACGAAGAACACTCGGGGACCCCGGCCTTCACCATCGAACCCGGTGGATGGGTTCTGGCCCTGGAAGACCGCGGCCATGAGTTCCTGGTACAGGACACCGACGGCAAGGTTGGGGTTCTTCGGGAGCTCAGCAACATCGAACGCGGCTAAGCAGGGACGCCGTGGCCATCGCCGAAGCTGGTTCGCTGCTCGCGCTCAAACGCCGGGCACGGAAGATCAATAGGGTTCTCGCGGAGAAGTATCCCTACGCGCATGCGGAGTTGGATTTTAGGAACCCTTTTGAACTGGTGGTGGCCACGGTCCTTTCCGCCCAAACCACCGATGTGGCGGTCAACCAGGTCACCAAGATCCTGTTTGCCCGCTACCCGGATGCCCGCGCCATGGCTGAGGCGGATCCCCTCGAGCTGGAGACAATACTCCAGCCGACGGGCTTCTTCCGTGCCAAAGCACGGAACGTTTTGGCGCTCAGTACGCGGCTCGTAGATGAGTACGACGGCGTGGTCCCGGGACGTCTCGAAGATCTGGTGACGCTCCCGGGCGTCGGGCGCAAAACCGCCAACGTGGTCCTGGGCAATGCCTTTGGTGTCCCCGGGATCACGGTGGACACTCACTTCGGCCGGCTTGCCCGCCGATTCGGGTGGACGGCCTCGGACGATCCTGTGAAGATCGAGTTCGACGTCGCCGAACTGTTTGAACCCCGGGACTGGACCATGCTCTCGCACAGAGTGGTGTTCCACGGACGCAGAGTCTGCCATTCCAGGAAGCCGGCCTGTGGTGCCTGCCCGGTGGCAAGCCTCTGCCCGAGCTACGGCGAGGGCGAAACTGATCCCGTCAAGGCAGCCAAATTGTTGAAGTACGAGCTAGCGCCGGGCAGCGAAGCTTTGCTCGAGAAGCTCCTGGCCGAGACGCACAGGGCAGCGGAGATCCGCATGGAATCGCAAAGGAGGCCCGGGTGACCGCGCTTGAGGAACTGTCCGCGCTGGTTGCTCGCTTCGATGAGGGCCAACAGCAGCACTCGGCATTGTGGGAGCAGCTTCCCGTCACCCCGGAAACAAACCGCGCCGCGGCAGTCCTGATGCTTTTCGGTGTACTGGACAACATCCCTGCCGAGTCGGGGCGGCCAATAGCGCCGGCGGACCTCGATGTTCTGCTGCTGGAACGGGCACATACCCTGGACGACCATCCGGGTCAGGTGGCGTTCCCGGGCGGCAGCGTGGACGAGGAAGATGAGTCGATCGTCGCCGCAGCCCTTCGTGAAGCAGTGGAAGAAACCGGCTTGGATGCCAGTGGTGTCCGGGTTCTTGGAGTCATCCCGGAGCTTGGGCTCATCCGGAGCAACTTCCGTGTGACACCTGTGCTGGCATGGTGGGATGCGCCGTCACCGGTTCGCGTGGTGGACTACGCCGAATCCGCTCAGGTCTTCAGGGTACCGGTGCGCGACCTTTTGGACCCGGTCAACCGTGTCACTGCCACCATCTCGAGGTTCGGCCGCACCTATACCAGCCCAGGTTTCACCGTCAATGGTGTGCTCGTGTGGGGCTTCACGGGGATGGTCCTCAGTGGCCTCTTCGACGAACTGGGCTGGACAGTTCCCTGGGATAAAGACAAATTGCGGGACATAGACCTTTAGGTGGTCCGTCGAGGCTTACGCTGCCTCGCGGGCCGTCGTGGACCGGTCCACGATCAGACCGGTGGCGGCGTTTTCCCGTACGGCGTTGATGCCGGCCACAACACCCTCGAGGTGCGGGAACGTGGGTGACTCGGCAACCACCGTACCGTCGGCCGCTGTAAGGCGGAACCGGTAGCCCTGGGCATTGTCCTTGAGAATTTCAAACCTGCCAGCCATCGAATGCTTCCCCCTTGTGATGCTGTTTTGATTCTGCGGTGGACCAGCAAAAGTATCCACATCATGAAACTATCCAGAACCCGGGCGGAACCAAAGCTACTTTGCGGTACCTGTCATGGGCGGGTCATCCCGGCTCATATAGCGGGATGTGACTGGATAGTGCCGCTGCATCAGGCTATGGTCCGCTACTTCGCTTTGTCGTAGGAATCGACGACGGCCAGGCTCACTGGAAACTCCACAGGGATCCGTCCGAACATAAGTTCCTTCGCCGATGCTGCCGCTTCTTCGATGGCGCGGATACAGGCGTCCACGGCGTTCACTGGAGCGTGAATCATCACCTCATCGTGGAGAAAAAAGACGAGTTCACCGCTGGGTGAGCCTTCGGCGCGTAAGGTTCGCAGCCGTCGTCGTAATTCTGCCAACCAGCAGGCCGCCCACTCAGCAGCCGAGCCCTGCACCACGAAGTTGCGGGTGAAACGGCCCCGTGATCGGGCAAGATTGTCGGCCCGGCGCTGTTCCTCGGCCGTGGTGGATTGCTGGCTCCGCAGCCAGCCGATCGATGGTGGCGGGCTGCTTCTGCCCAGCCGGGTGGTCACGGTTCGGCCTGCTTCGCCCTCACGTGCTGCTTGCTCCACGAAGCCGACAGCGCGTGGATAGGTCCGCGTGAGCTGCGGCATAAGCCGCCCCGACTCGCCTGTGGTGGCGCCGTAAATAGCTCCCAGCAGGGCAATTTTCGCCTTGGCCCGGTCACCCCCAAAGCCTTGGGCTGCGATGCCTGCGTAGAGGTCCTTGTCCCGTGCTGCTTCTGCCATTTTCGTGTCTTGGGCCAGTGCCACAAGGACCCGCGGCTCCAGTTGGGAGGCATCGGCGACGATGAGTTTGTGGCCGGGGTCCGCGTGGACCGCTGCCCGGATGTTACGAGGGATCTGAAGCGCGCCGCCACCGCGGGAAGCCCAGCGGCCGGACACGACTCCGCCCACCACGTACTCGGGACGGAACCGTCCGTCGCGCACCCAGGCGTCCAGCCAGGACCAGCCATTGGCGGTGTGCAGCCGGGAAAGCTTCTTGTAGGCGAGCAGCGGCTGAATGGCCGGATGCTTGGATTCCTGAAGCTCCCACTGCCGGGTACTTTTGACCTCGATCCCGTTCCGGTGCAGGGCGCGCATCAGGTCCTGAGGGGAGTCCGGATTCAGGCCGGGGGAGTTGAGGATGCTCCTCAGCTCGGCGCAAAGAGCCTCAAGAGCCGGCGGACGGTGCCCTAGAGGCGGCCGGGGCCCCAGGACATCGGCAAGGATTTGCTGATGCAACTCTTCTCGCCAGGGGACGCCGGCGTGCTGCATCTCCAGGGCGATCATCGCGCAAGCGGACTCAGCGGCGAGCAGTAACTGGAGGCGCTGTTTCTGTTGGTGGGCCTCTGAGACTTGTGAGATTGCGTGCTGTTGGGCCGCGAATTCCTCCCTGAGTTCAGCCAACCCCACTTTGGGGTTGGACTGGACCAGGTCCTCGAAGAGAGCGCCCTGGTCTGCGGGAGGCGGTGGGGGCTGAAGAGCGCGGGGTGGTGCGGAGTCGTCGTCCTGCGTGAGTTTGACCGCATGCCGGGCATAATCCGTGTGCGCCGTGAATTCGGAGTGGGCAAGGATGGCTCCGCAGAGCGCGAGGTCGTGGCAACGCTCCAGCTCTATGCCATGGGTTAGCAGCTCCGAATACCAGTCCTGGGCGCGGTGCCACACCCAGCGGGGCCGCTGGGTTTCGAATTCACGCACGACGCCGGGCAACTCACCCCGGGTGAGGACGCGTGCGTCTGCAGTGGCCTTGCCGGTGGGGGAGATCCTTTGTATGGCTGCGCCTTGCTGGTGGGCGGCGAGCAGCAAATACATGGTGTCCATTCTGCCCTGTGCGGAGGTGTGCTGTTGCTGGGAGGACTGCTCCTCCACAACTTCCGGCCGCACTATGTTGTGCACATACGGGAATTCGAACCTTATGTTGGTTTGCCGATTCAACCAGTGTGGACGCCATGAGCAAGCGAGATCGTCGGCAGAGGCAACCCGCACACATCCAGCAGACCACTGACAATTACGGGCACCCCCACAAGAAAGCAGTTGAAGGGGACCCGGACGGATCTTGGCTGCCACGCGAAGCCGTCGGCATTCTGCTCGTTTCCGCTGACTCCTACCTTCAGGAAGAGGCCAAACGGATAGTCGCGGCTGCAGGGGGGAGTCTCCGTTTAGCCGCGGACGTGGCCGAAGCCGTCCACGGCTGGGACAATGCCGACGTCGTATTGGTAGGCAGCGATATTCAAGAGTTGCCGCCCAGGCGAAGGGCTCCCACTGTGTTGCTCGGCAAAGCCTCTGAAGGTGATGGGCTATGGAGTTTGGCCGCGTCGCTTGGAGCTGAGCGGGTCGCTGTCCTTCCCGAGGCCGCCGGCTGGCTGGCTGAACACCTCAGTATGTCCGGCTCACCGGACCCTGGGGGGACGGTCATCGGAATCATCGGCGGTAGTGGTGGGGCGGGAGCTACCACTACCGCAATCTGGCTTGCCCAGGCTGCGGCAGGGCATGGCATCAGCACCGTGCTCATCGATGGCGACCGCTGGGGTGGAGGCCTCGAGCTGGCAGTGACGGCGGATGAGGTGCCCGGCCTCCGATGGCCGGACTTCGCCGAAACCCGGGGAAGCATTGATCCTTCCCAATTCCGGGATTCATTGCCCGTGGCTGGCGGATTCGCATACCTGTCCTGGCCCGGGACGAGGGAACCGGTCCACATCCCGGCGGTCGGCGCTGTGGCTGCTGTTGTTGACGCTGCACGCCGGAGCTTCGAACTCATCCTCGTGGATATCGGACGCAGCGTTGAGGGGCTGGGAACGCTTGCATGGGACTGCGACAGGATCCTGGTGCTGACCACGGCCCACCTTAAGTCTGCAGTGGCGGCCGCGCGCGTCCTCAACGAACTCCCACCCATAGATGCAGGACTCTTGATCCGGGGAAGCGGCGCCAGTTCAGTGGATGCGCCACTGATCGCCGAGTCGCTTGGCTTGCCGCTGCTGGGTGTCCTACCGGAGATGCGTGGTGTAGCGGCCAGCACTGAGCTGGGGCGATTGCTGGAGATCGGACGCCGAAAACCAATCAGGCGCTTAGCCGGTTCCGTCCTGGAACTGAACGGGGCCGCCCAGTGAGCCCCTTTGCCGACGGAACCCGCCGCCGGCAGAGCCGCAGGCTGGACTCGGTTCTTCTTGAAACGGTGCGGGAATCGGTGCTCGCCGGGAGCGGACCCGTGACACCTTCCACTGTCGCCGCAGCCGTGCAGGCAAGCGGCAGACTACTGGGTACCGCCGGAGCGTTGGAGGCGGCTGAGTCCATCAATGCTGAACTCAACGGACTGGGTCCTCTTCAGCCGCTCGCACAGGATCCTGGCGTCACTGACATTTTCGTCAACGGCCCCGACTCCGTCTGGTTTGACCGCGGGAACGGCCTGGAACGTACATCTGTTTACTTCGACACCGAGCAACAGGTCAGATCGCTGGCCACCCGCCTGATCTCAGCCGGGGGAAGACGGTTGGACGATGGCTCCCCCTGCGTGGACGTCCGGCTCAACGGCGGATACCGGGTCCACGCAGTCCTCGCTCCCATATCAACGGCAGGGACGTTGCTGTCCATTCGAATCCGCCGGGACGAAGTGTTTACCCTCGCCGAGTTGCGGGAATCCGGCATGTTTTCGGAGCACGTTGAGTCGGTTCTTCGTGCCGTCATGGCCAACAAACTGAGTTTCCTCATTAGCGGTGCCACCGGCTCAGGAAAGACAACCCTGCTCTCCACAATGCTCGGGCTGAGCCATCCGGCGGAACGTTTAGTACTGATAGAGGACGCCGCAGAGCTCAACCCTGTTCACCCGCATGTTGTCACGCTGGAATCCCGCCACGGAAACCTTGAGGGCGGAGGTGCACTGGACCTCGGAGAACTGGTCCGCCAAGCACTGCGCATGCGGCCGGACAGGCTGATCGTGGGGGAATGCCGTGGCGCTGAAGTCCGCGAATTGCTGACCGCACTCAACACTGGGCACACCGGTGGTGGTGGCACTATCCACGCCAACACCGCAGAGGCCGTGCCGGCACGGTTGGTGGCCCTCGGCGCATTGGCGGGGTTGAACGCCGAAGCCGTTCGGTTGCAGGTCTCCAGCGCCCTTGACGTCGTGATCCACGTAGACCGAACACCATCGGGACGGAAGGTCGCGTCCATCGGAGTAGTCACAGACACACGGCAACAGCAAAAAGTTGTGCCAGCCCTCAGCTGGAGCCCGGCAGGAATGACACCAGGGCCGGCATGGCCGGAACTTGCCTCCCGGCTCTCGCTGGCACCGCTGGAGATGGACGAGCAACCAGCACAGGAAGTCGACCGGCCTGAACCTGATGATCCGCCACGGCGCAGGTCCCGGAAGACGGCCATTCCAACATCAACCGGGTCACGTCCGGTGGGGATGCATAACCTCGGTGATATCCGGTGATGGGCCTCTTCATCCTGGTTGCGGCTCTCGCGGTTTGGTTGCAGTTCACAGGCCACAGGGATGGAATCAGGCGTCTCCGGACGAGGCTGGGGGAACCAGCGGACCGGACCTTGCGCACCAATGCCCGTCCCATGACGCAGCGCGGAGGTCCAAGGCCGCGAAAGCGTCCGGAGCCCTTGTCACTTGTGGTGTTGGTGCAGCAGCTCGCAGCCCTCCTGCGCGGCGGACGGGGAGCTTTCAGGCTGTGGGAGGAGCTATGGATAGTCCACGGTGCAGGGCAGCTAGCGGAAAATGGCGCGGGTTCGGCAGCAGCAAAGGGAAACACCGGGCTTTCCCACCCCTCCCTGCAGGTTCTAGCAGCAGCGCGGGCAGCGTCCACGGTGGGAAATTCGCCGGCCGAAGCCATCCGGGGCACAGCCGCAAAAGCGTATCCGCAACGCGGGAGTTCTGAGCGCCGCGTGTGGATGGAGTTGGCAGCCTGCCTGGACATCGCGGAGACCAGCGGCTGTCCGTTGGCTGACCTCCTCACCCGGTTTGCAGCGCAGTTGGAGGCCGAAGAGGACTCCGAGGCTGCCCGTCAGACGGCGCTCGCAGGCCCCAAAGCTACCGTGCGCCTGTTGTCATGGCTCCCGGTATTTGGACTGGGGCTGGGGGTGGCATTAGGCGTGGATCCGGTGGGGATCTTGTTGAACAACTTCCTGGGTGTTGCCACCTTCGCGGTTGGTCTGCTTCTCACAGCGGCGGGTCGTGTATGGTCATCGCGGCTGGTCGCATCCGCGATCGGAGCCTACTGATGCACCAGACGCCGGTGTTAGTGATGATCGCGGTCATGGTGCTCGCAGCAATCCTGAGCTTCGCGGCGCCCGCACGGTTGGGAACTCAGTTGCCGTCCCGGGGAAGGGACTCAGCAGCGGCGCAGGAGTCCTCCGCATCAACCCCACCGGAACAGGATGCAGACGGACTGCGCGATACGGCAATGATGCTGGAATTGGTGGCTTCCATGCTCGACGCCGGAGCCGGAATCGGGCGGGCATTGGAACTTATCGCCAAGTGCGCGTCTCCTCCCATCAGGCATTCTCTCCGGCCCGTTGTTGCCGCGCTGGCCCTCGGTGCCGACTGGGAGACTGCCTGGCGGACGCCCACCAAGCACGCCCCTGAAGTGGTCCGCCTCAAGGATGCGTTGGCTTTCGCGGCGCTGACTGGTGCGCCGTCTGCCTCTATCCTCTATGCACAAGCGGCGAGGGAACGGCGCGAGCAGTTCCGGGCCGCGGAGAAGCGGGCAGCTGCCTTGGGCGTGAAGCTTGTAGTTCCTCTGGGTCTCTGCTCCCTGCCTGCTTTTATCTGCCTTGGCATTGTCCCGGTCCTGATCGCCATGCTCCCCTCGGGGTGAAACGTGGAGAGGGCCGTCAACGCCACAACCTTTCCTCCACACCCAGCGGGACGGGACGGGTTATCCACTTGCGGAGATCACCCACTTCCCGGCCTTTCCGGACCACGGAAGAGTCGGTTCTGTCGGCAGAGAGCCGGCACTTTATGGAAAGGAAACCACCATGAAAACACTGTCCGCTACGCTTCCAGGCCTCCTGAGTGATATGCCGCGGGATCGGCCGGCTCCCGTTGAATTCCTTGGGGCTCCCTTCGAGGAACCACAGACGACCCAGCATGAGGAACTCTCCGAGTACGAGCTCGACCACAACGATCCCGAGCGATTCGGTTTCGAGGACGAGCTCCTGCAGTTAGGACTCGGCTTCGGGGATCTTGCGGAGTCCGAGGACGGCCCATGTGAGGACGAAGGCTTCTGGTCAAGGTTAAGCACACGGACAAAGCTGATGGGCTCGGAAATGGGCATGGCCACGGCCGAGTATGCCATTGCTACCCTTGCCGCCGTAGGCCTGGCGGGTTTGTTGGTAGTTATCCTCCGGAGCGAAGAGGTCCGCGGCTTCCTGCTCAACCTGATCCGTACGGCGTTGTCCCTGCCATGACCGCTCTGCTGCCTGCCGACAGGAGATCCCGGAATGCAAAGGAAAAGGGTGCTGTCACTGCGGAGTTCGCGGTCGCTTTGCCGGCCGTTGTGTTGCTCCTGGCATTCCTGCTGGCAGGCGGCGCCGCAGGTATCACCCAACTCAGGCTGGAGGAGGCGGCGAGGGCAGGAGCACGAGCCTCGGCGCGGGGTGAGGCCTCCGGCTCGGTGGATGGGATCGTCAAGCGGCTTGCCGGGGGAGGCGTTACGTCGTCAATAAACGGGGACGGCGAGTGGGTCACAGTGACTGCTTCCTCGGCAGTTGGCGGGGCTTTGGGCCCGTTGATCCCATGGACGCTGAAGGCCTCGGCTACAGCACGGGAAGAAGTGGGCACCCCGTGAAAAACCTTTGGCCAAACACCGAGCATGAAGGCGGCGCTGGCACCGTGCTGGCGCTGGCCTTGGGCGCGGTGGTCATGCTGCTGTTGCTGGGCTTGCTCCTACTGGCGCAGGCCGGAGTGATGGCATCCCGGGCGGCGTCTGCGGCTGACCTGGCAGCGCTGGCCGCCGCAGATGCGGCCCGGGGGCTTACGTCCGGGGAGCCTTGCGCCGTTGCCGCAAGTGTGGCCGGGAAGCACGATGCAAAGATCACGTCCTGCAGTGTTGCTGGTGGGGTGGTGGAGGTCGGCACGGAGCTGGCCCATCCCTTCCAGTGGGGCGTTGCCACTGGCCGCGCACGAGCCGGACCTCCTCCTTAGCAGCTAACAGGGCCAAGCACACAGGCTTCGTGCCGGGCGGCTGGCTTCAGGGAATCTAGCTGGCGTCCTTCAACAGGACGTTCAGGAGGGTGATGGCGGCTGCCTTGTCCAGCGGGTTGTTCTTGTTGCCGCACTTGGGGGACTGAACACAGGACGGGCAGCCGGTATCACACTCACAGGCCTTGATGGCTTCCCGGGTGGCTGTCAGCCATATCTTGGCCTTCTCAAAGCCCCGCTCAGCGAACCCGGCGCCACCAGGATGGCCGTCGTAAACGAAAATCGTTGGTACCCCTGTGTCGGCATGCAAGGCAGTGGATACCCCGCCGATATCCCAGCGGTCGCTGGACGCCACCAAAGGGAGGAGCCCAATTGCAGCATGTTCAGCCGCATGCAGCGCCCCGGGGAACTCCGCTTCCACCAGCCCGGCTCTGTGCAGCGAACGGTTGTCCACCACGAACCACACGGCCTTGGTAAACAGGTCCCTTGCTCCCAAATCGAGGGGTTCCTCGCCGAGGATCTCATTGGAAATCAAGGCCTTGCGTTGGAAGGAGACCACTTGGGTAGTTACTTTGACGTCCCCAAAGTGCACGGTGATGTCGCCCCACTGGACGGAACGGGAAGTTTCAAGGACCTCGATCTGGGTTACGTCCCGTGCCGTGGTGTAGAAGTCGGGGTTGACCCGGCGCACCATCACGCAGTGGTCGGCTTCGTTGAGGTCCTCCACCAGGTAGCTCTCGCCTTGATGGACGTAGATGGCACCCGTGTGCGCCTGGTAATGGGTTTGCGGCGAGTCCATGGTTCCCAGGAGGGACCCGGTTTCAGCGTCAACGATGCTGACAGGACCGCCGCCGTCGGCCCGGAGGTTCACCATGCCTGCGGCACTCTCAGGGTGGGTCCAGAACCATCCGGCGGGCCTCTTTCGAAGGTACCCCTGAACTACCAAACGGTCCAGAAGCCCCTCGGCAGTCGGCCCAAACAGGTCAAGCTCGGCGGGTCCGATCGGCAATTCGGCTGCTGCCGCGCACAGGTGCGGGCCAAGGACGTACGGGTTGCCGGGATCGAAGACGGTGGCCTCAACCGACACGTCAAAGATGGCCTCGGGATGGTTCACCAGATACGTATCCAAGGGGTCATCGCTTGCCACGAAGGCGGCAATGGCGTCCTGCCCTGCCCGTCCTGCTCGGCCGATCTGCTGAAAGAGCGAAGCCCGGGTGCCGGGCCATCCAGCTACCAGCACGGCATCAAGGCCCGAGATATCGATGCCAAGTTCCAAGGCGGAAGTGCTGGAGACCCCCAGCAATTGCCCTGATCTCAAAGCCTGTTCCAAGGCCCGCCGCTCCTCGGGGAGATACCCGGAACGGTAGGCGGCCACCCGGCCAGGAAGACCAGGGTCCACTTCGTCCAGCAGTCTTTTGGTGATGGACGCAATGGACTCGGCGCCGCGACGCGACTTGATGAACGCGATGGTCCTGACACGGGAAGAGACGAGGTTCGCCAGGATGTCCGCAGTCTCAGCTACGGCCGTCCTCCTCTGCTTGGCGCCGTTCTCGCCCTTGACGTCGGTGAGGGCCGGTTCCCAGAACGCCACCGTCGTGGAACCGTGGGGCGAGCAGTCTTCGGAAACTTCCCGGACGGGAGCGCCGATGAGCCGCCCAAAGGAAACCCCGGGGTCCGAGGCCGTGGCGGAAGCGGCAATGAACACCGGCTCGGGGAAGGAGGTCCCAGCCCCGTAGTAGGCGCAGATCCGGCGGAGTCGTCGCATCAGATTGGCCACGTGCGAGCCGAACACGCCGCGATAACTATGTGCTTCGTCTACAATCACGTAGCGCAGCCGCCGGAAGAACCTGGCCCACCATGTGTGGTTGGGAAGGATGCCGAAGTGCAGCATGTCCGGGTTGGCGAGGATGAAGTTGGCGTGGTCACGAATCCACCGCCGGGAGGAGACGTCAGTATCCCCGTCATAGGTTTCAGCCCGGACCGTGGGTAACTTCAGCGAGCGGATTGCTGCCAGCTGGTCTGCTGCCAAGGCCTTGGTAGGGGATAGGTAGAGCGTAACGGCGCCGTCGTCGTGGATCTTGCCGGGATCTGACAAGACCCGCAATTCGGAACGGTGTATCGCATCCAACGCCGGCAACTGGTAGGCGAGCGACTTTCCCGAAGCAGTTCCCGTGGCAATCACAACATGCTGTCCGGAATGGGCGAGGTCTGCCGCCTGGATCTGGTGCCGGTACGGTTGGTGGATGCCCAGGGAACCGTAGGCTGCCACAACGTCCGGATGGACCCAGCCGGGCCAGGGCTCATTGACCGCTTTCCGGGCGGGGATGGTGTGGACATGGCGCAGCTGCTCAGGGTCCGGCGTCCGGCCCAGCAAGGAGATCATTGAATTTGGTGCAGCCACCGAATCATTCTGTCACTGTGCGGGGACGCCAACAGCGGCACCCTGGGGCGCCGCCGTCGGGCATTGCTTTTGGTTGGGAGGCTCTATGCTCCTGAGAGGTCCGACCCTTCGGTGCCGCTGGACATCATAAGGACGTGGCACACCACGTCCCATCCCAGATGGGAGTAGAGCTTTTGGCCGTCCAACGATGCCAGGAGCAGACCATTCTCCACATCGTGCGCGAAGGCTTGTGCCGCCAAGGCCTTCATGATGAAACTGCCCAAGCCGCGGCGTTGAAAATCGGGTTCGGTGACGATCTTGTCGAAGATGGCCGTGCCGTTGACCACATACACCCGGCCGCTGGCAGCCACCTGCTCGCCGGAATGGACCACCGCGTAATGGACACCGTTGGATTCCGAGGTAGCCAGCTCCAGATCGTCGTCAGGGAGCCACGGATCCTCGGCATCCTGAGTTTCCATGTCCACGATCATCATGGTCTGGGACGCGGAGGTCACCGTCAGTCCGCGCTGTTCAGCGAGGTATTTGTACCGTTGGACATCGTTGGTGAGGATCGTCAGGACCCGGGTTGGAGCTTCTGCCGTCTTGTCAGCCAGGACGGCGAATTCTTCGTCTGACGGATCGTGGGCGAAATACTCCCAGTCACCGGTTTTGTCGGCGCGAAGTGCGGCAGGGAAGCGGCCCTCTTGGCGTAGTTCATAGCCGCGGCAGCCGGACCAGCCGGCTACCCAGACTTCCAAGAGGTGCGCAATGTCTTCAACCAAGGCGTCTGGACTCATGTAGAGAGAGTATGCCAGCGCATCATGAAGCAACAGAGCCACGTCAGCCCGGGGATGGTTGCTTATGGAATTGTGACTTCCCGACCACGGTCCCTCAGGCAAACCTGCCCGGAACCCTGCTTGGAATCCGGCACGGGAGGCGAGGATTTTACTGCACCAAGTACCCTTTAATAGTGGCTCTGAACCGAATTGTGCTCTTCTATGGCTTTACTCCGATCGCCGACCCCGACGCCGTGCGTCTGTGGCAGCGTGCTCTCTGCGAAAAGCTGGGTCTCACCGGCAGGATCCTGATCTCAAAGGACGGCATCAACGCCACGGTGGGCGGCGAGCTCAACAACATGAAGCAGTATGTGAAGACCACCCGTGAATACAAGGGCTTTCATGGCATCGACTTCAAGTGGTCAGAGGGGGGCGCTGCAGATTTCCCGCGCCTCAGCGTCAAAGTGCGCGATGAGATCGTGTCGTTCGGTGCGCCCGGTGAGCTGAAGGTGGACGCCAACGGCGTGGTGGGCGGCGGAAAGCACCTCCAACCGGAGGAACTGCACGCATTGGTGGATGCCAAGAAGTCCAGTGGCGAAGACGTGGTGTTCTTTGACGGCCGCAACGCGTTCGAAGCCCAAATCGGCAAGTTCAAGGACGCAATCGTCCCGGACGTGGACACCACCCACGATTTCATCAAGGAACTCGATTCGGGCAAGTACGACTCCCTCAAGGACAAGCCCGTTGTCACCTATTGCACGGGCGGTATCCGCTGCGAAGTGCTGTCCAGCCTGATGGTCAACAGGGGCTTCAAAGAGGTGTACCAGCTGGATGGCGGGATTGTCCGCTACGGCGAGACCTTCAAGGATCAAGGCCTGTGGGAGGGCTCTCTGTACGTCTTCGATAAGCGCATGCATGTCGAGTTCAGCGAGGAAGCCAAAACCATTGGTGAATGCGTCCGCTGTGCGGCTCCCACCAACAAGTTTGAGAACTGCTCAAACCTCAGCTGCCGTACTTTGACCCTTTACTGCGCGGAATGTGCCTCCAGCCCGGAAACACTCCGCTGCCCTGGAGGCTGCGAAGCCGCCTGACGGCCGGTTCAGAGGCGGCTCACCCGGTACGCGAAGTTGGAGTCCGATCTGGACCCCACCGTGATGGAGAGTACTGCGTCCTTTTCCAACTGGACTACGCTCACGCGGGCATTGGCGCACCCCAAGGTCAGATCCACCAGCTTGGCCTCGCCCAACGCGACGCTGAAGGTAACGCGGCGTGTTCCGCGGCATGCCAGCGTCACCGCGTACGTTCCGCCAGGCAGCTGCACAGTCTGCTCAGACTTGGACTCGCCGGGGTTGAGGTAGCCGCTGCTTGAGTAGAAGGACTGTCCCTGGGACTCAGGCAAAGCCATTTTGGCCCACTCTTCCAGTGCCTCGCCGGTGACTGTATCCTCCAGCGCGGGGTCGGGCGGAAGAACAACATTGCCGGCAGTGGATGTAGGGCTGGCATCCGGCCTGCCATCCTCGTCAAAGGTGTATTCGCAAGCCGTCAGACTGCTGCTCAGCGCAATAAGGATCACGACGGCGGCCCTCACCGGCCGTTGCGGCATCACCGAGCGAGCTGCCTTGCTGCCCATGGACTGACTTTACGCCCGTACAGCCGCAAGCCAAAGGCCTGCCGGGGGCGGGCATCGGCCAGGTCCTAGGCAGCAGCAGCGACCACGTGGTAGGCGAAGATCAGCGGGGCATCGACGCTACTTGTAGAGATGTTCAAAGTACCGGAAACGGGCATTTTGATCTTCACCACGTCAAGGCTGCCGTTGCAAGCGGCGGCCGCGTCTGCGATCTTGGTGCCGCCAGAGGAAACCGCAAAATAGGCTTTGCCGCCACCATCACACGCCATGGTAAGCGTGTAGCTTCCGGCCGGAACGTTGGGAGATTCCTTGACCAAGGGGTCACGGTTGAGGATTTTGCCGGAGTCCTCCAGCACTACGCCACTCGCCGCGGGGAGGACCTTTTCCTTCCAGGCAGGAACGTCGGCATCTTCGATATTAACCGGTGCCTGGCAGCCGCAGACTCCCAGCAGCGCCGCAGTGGTGATGGCAACAAGGCCCGCGCGGCGCCTTGTGGAGGAGAAGTTGAGCATGAATCCAACGCTACCGGGTTCCTGCAGGGAGCTTTGTCCACCCCTGCCCATTCCGCTTGGCCAGGTTCCCGATTGTCCACATAGGACCCGATTGTCCACATAGGACAGGTTCAGCATCCCAGGGCACGGCACGCCGCCCCTACACTTGCAAGGTGACTGACACAGCTTCCTCCTTTACCTCCGGCAACACTGACGATGCTCCCCGCAGCGACCAACCCCAACTGCTGTCGGCGCTTGCCGCGGACCTTCGTGCACTCTCCTACACAGTGGATGGTGTGGCTGAACTTCTGGGGACCTCCGCCTCTGAAGCACTCGGCAGGGACCAGCTCATCCCTGCTCTGCTGGCCAGCGAGCGGCACATGGACTCTCAGGACCCGGCCCTCCGATCGTCGGCAGTTGTCGTTCGCCTGTGGTTGTTGGCCGTTCCGCAGTCTGTGGCGGACATCGATTCCGCTCTCCCCGGCATCCGCACTCATGGACTTGCGGAACTGGGGCTCGTCACAGTGGATTCAGGGGTGGTCAAGGCCAAAGTGGACCTGCGCCCTTACGGCTGGGACGCCAATGCAGACGGCAGTGGCGGCGCGGAACTCTGGGTTGCCAGCGACCTCGCAGCCCACCAACAGCCGGGAGTGTTGAGGCATGATCATGTCCTGGGGATCGGGCGCGCCTCCACCACGCTGGTGCAGACCACAGTCAGGAAGCACATCAAACGAGCGCTGGACGTGGGCACCGGCTGCGGTATCCAAACGTTCCACTTGCTCCATCACTGCGACCATGTGACGGCCACGGACATTTCCGAGAGGGCACTCGCTTTCACACGCTTTAATCTTCTGTTGAACGCTGCGGAACTGGAGCTGGACCCCGAAAACCTGGAGGGCAGGGTGAGCCTGCGGCATGGGTCGCTTCTGGAACCGGTGGCAGGGGAACAGTTCGGCCTGGTGGTGTCCAATCCGCCCTTCGTCATCACTCCGCGAACGGGTGGTGAATCCTCCTCCGACCAGTTCACCTACCGCGACGGCGGGCTTCCGGGGGACGACATCGTGGCTTCCCTTGTACAGTCCCTGGCGGAGGTCCTGGAGCCCGGCGGCATAGCGCAGATGCTGGGCAACTGGGAGATAACCTCTGGTTCGGACTGGAAGGACCGGCCCCAGGCATGGCTTAGGAACTCAGGTTTGGACGTCTGGTTTATTCAACGGGAACAGGTTGGCCCTGAGCAGTACGCGGAGACGTGGCTTCAGGATGCTTCCCAGAACCGCGAGGACGGGCAATACCAGGACGCGTACGCGGCATATTTGGATGATTTTTCTTCCAGGGACGTTGAGGGAATCGGCTTCGGCATGATCTGGTTGCGTCGCCCGGCGCAAGCGCTCGGGGCCGTCATCAACCGCTTCGAGGAAATCACGTACCCGATCGAACAACCCATCGGTCCCCATCTCGGCGCCGCCGTGGAACGGGCTGACTGGGCTGCTGCACATTCAGTTTCCTTGGCGCACTTGGTGGTTGCCGAGGATGTCACGGAGGAAAGGCACCAACGTCCAGGGGCTGCCCATCCGGGGGTCATCCTGCTCCGGCAAGGGGCAGGGCTTCGGCGGACCAACCTGCTGAGCACCGAACTCGCCGGTTTCGTCTCCGCATGCGACGGCCAATTGTCCGTCCGGCAGATCACTTCGGCCTTGGTATCGCTCCTGGGCGGGGGCGAGGGCTTCGATGAAGAGGCTTTCCGCGAAGGACTCTTCCGCGACGTCACCAACCTGGTGTTGGACGGATTCCTCCTTCCGGACCCGGAGCAGGTGGGCGAATGATCCGGACTACGGCGCGCTCATCAAGTGCCGGACCTCCGGGAAGTGACCCTGACTACACTGATGAAGTGACTGTGAACAACGAAACATCCCAAGCGTCAGGAGACGTTCCTCGACGGAAACGTGCCGAGAAGACGGTTGTGATCACCGATCCCAAGGCCATCCGTGCTTTGGCGCATGCCGCCCGGCTGGAGGTCATCTCTGAGCTGTACGCCACACAGGTCAGCCACACAGCCACCGAACTCGCTGCCAGGACAGGCCTGACGCCCAGTGCAATGAGCTACCACCTCAGGGCTCTCCAAAAGTGGGGCATCGTGGCTCCGGCGGAAAATGCGGGCGACGCCAGGGAACGCCGCTGGAAGGCAGCGGGAACAGACTTCACCATCTCCGGAGGCAGCGTCGCCAGTCCTGAGATAGCCGTCGTGGACCTTGAGCTGGATGCCTTCCGACGCAGGGCTTCTGCATTCGCCAGGGCCCGCGGCGAACGCCGGCAGCGGGGGGAAACCGGGGAAGAACCGGCAGCGGTTGTTCTCTCCAGCAACTTGTTGTATCTGACCAACCCGCAGCGCAGGGAACTTTTGGACAGAATCCGCGCGGTTCTGCGGGAGTACGAACTTGAGGATCCCACTCAGATACCCGAAGGTGCCGAACGTGTGGCAACCTTGTGGTCAATGATCCCGGACGACCGCTTAGCGCCCGGTCAGTAACAGCCCGCCGGACCATCGAATGTCCGTCCTTGTTCCGCACCAGAACGCAGGATTCTGCAAACTATGGTGAACTAGGCCAATATGGGCACCAGCCCAATTACACATTTTTTCTGTAGGAGCACCGTGCCCAGCAAGGCAAAAACCGGCAAGAAACTCGTGATCGTGGAGTCTCCCGCCAAGAGCAAGACCATCGCCAAGTATCTTGGCGAGGGCTTCATCGTCGAGGCTTCGATCGGCCATATCCGGGACCTCCCGCAGCCATCTGACCTCCCTGCCGAACTGAAGAAGACCTCGCTGGGCAAGTTCGCAGTAGACGTCGAAAACGACTTCAAGCCGTACTACGTTGTCTCCCCGGACAAGAAGAAAAAGGTTGCCGAGCTCAAGGCCCAGCTGAAAGACGCTGACGCGCTCTACCTCGCAACCGATGGGGACCGCGAAGGCGAAGCCATCGCGTGGCACCTCCTGGAGGTCCTCAAGCCCAAGGTTCCCGTCTATCGCATGACGTTCGGTGAAATCACCAAGGAAGCCATCCACCGCGCCATGGACAACCTCCGTGACGTCGACACCGCTTTGGTGGATGCCCAGGAGACGCGTCGTATTCTTGACCGCCTCTACGGCTACGAGATCTCCCCCGTGTTGTGGCGCAAGGTGGCCCGCGGGCTCTCGGCTGGCCGTGTGCAGTCCGTGGTGACCCGCATGGTGGTGGACCGCGAACGTGAACGCATGGCCTTCCGCGCAGCGTCCTACTGGGATCTCACGGGCCAGTTCGGTTCGGACTCGGGTTCGTTCAAGGCAAAGCTTGCCGCCGTGGATGGTTCCAAGGTAGCCAGCGGCCGGGACTTCAATGACAACGGGCAGCTGACGTCCTCCAACGTGGTGCACCTCAACCAGGAACTTGCCACCTCTTTGGCTGCCGGACTGGAAAACGCTGATTTCCGTGTCCGCTCCGTAGATACCAAGCCCTACACCCGCCGCCCTGCCGCGCCGTTCACCACCTCCACCCTGCAGCAGGAAGCCGGCCGTAAGCTCCGCTTCTCCTCCAAGAGCACCATGCAGGTTGCCCAGCGCCTGTATGAAAACGGCTACATCACCTATATGCGTACGGACTCATCCGCCTTGAGCGATGAAGCACTCACCGCAGCCCGCCGCCAGGCTTCCGAGCTGTATGGTCCCGAGTACGTTCCCCAGAGCCCCCGCGTTTACGCGAACAAGGCTGCCAACGCCCAGGAAGCTCACGAGGCCATTCGTCCCGCGGGTGACTCGTTCCGTACGCCGGCGCAGGTTGCCAAGCAGCTGAGCGGTGACGAGTTCCGCCTGTACGAGCTCATCTGGAAGCGCACCGTGGCCTCCCAGATGGCTGATGCCAAGGGTTCCACTGCCACCATCCGCCTCGGCGCAGTGGCCGCTGACGGCCGCGACGCCGAATTCTCGGCTTCCGGTACGGTCATCACCTTCCCGGGCTTCCTTGCAGCCTATGAAGAGGGCAAGGACGAGAGCCGCGGGGACGATGATTCCGACGAAGCCCGTCGCCTGCCGAACGTTTCCAAGGATGATTCCCTTACGGCTTCGGAGATCGTGGCTGTCGGCCACGAAACGTCCCCGCCTCCGCGTTACACGGAAGCATCGCTGACCGCTGAGTTGGAAAAGCGTGGCATCGGCCGCCCGTCCACCTACGCGTCCACCATTTCCACCATCCAGGACCGTGGCTACGTCCGTAAGCAGGGCTCCGCTTTGGTTCCCAGCTGGATCGCGTTCTCTGTGATCCGCTTGCTGGAACAGCACTTCACGGATTATGTGGACTACGAGTTCACCGCAGACATGGAAGGGGATCTGGATAAGATCGCCAACGGCCAGGCTGTGGGCGCTGCCTGGCTCAAGCACTTCTACTACGGTGAAGATGCAGACCCCGGCCTGCTGAGCATCGTCAACAACCTTGGCGAAATCGATGCGCGCGAGATCAATTCCGTGCCGATCGCCGAGGGCATCACGCTGCGTGTGGGCAAATTCGGCCCGTACTTGGAAAGCTCCATCCCCACCCTTGATGCGAAGACCGGCGAAGTGGTTGAGTCCGCGCGGGCCAACGTCCCCGAAGAACTCGCTCCGGACGAACTCACGGCCGACAAAGCCAAAGAGCTCATGGAGACGGCGGCCCCCGAGGAACGGGTTCTGGGAACGGACCCGCACACCGGCCACACCATCGTTGCCAAGAACGGCCGCTATGGCGCGTACGTCACTGAGATCATCCCGGAGATGACCGAGGAACAACTAGCCAACCAACCGGTGGAGTATTACAAGAACGGCAAGCCCAAGCCTCCCAAGAAGCCGGTGAAAGCCAAGCCGCGTACGGGTTCCCTGTTCAAGTCCATGACCGTGGATACGGTCACCTTGGATGAAGCGCTTGCCCTGATGAGCCTGCCCCGGGTCCTCGGTGAGGACGCGGACGGCAACCCCATCACGGTGCAGAATGGCAGATTCGGTCCGTACCTGAAGAAGGGCACGGACTCCCGCTCCATAGGTTCGGAAGAGGAGATCTTCACGATCACCCTGGAACAGGCCCTGGAGATCTACTCGCAGCCCAAGCAGCGTGGCGCCCGCGCGGCCGTCCCGCCGCTGGCTGAGTTTGGTCCGGACCCCGTGTCCGAGAAGAACATTGTGGTGAAGGAAGGCCGTTTCGGCCCTTACATCACTGACGGCGTCACCAACATCACCGTCCCGCGCTCAACCTCACTTGAGGAGTTGACTCGGGAACAAGCCGTTGAGCTGTTGGCGGAAAAGCGTGCCAAGGGACCGGTCAAGCGGACCACCACCCGCAAGGCGCCGGCCAAGAGGGCAACAGCCAAAAAGTAGCTTGAATGACGGCCGGGGCAGCACTCACGAATTGCGTCCCGGCCGGCATCGTGGTCGAGTAGAACCATGACTGAACAGACCGTTTCACCGGATAGTGAACCCTTGAACGACCTCGAGGCCAAGCTGGCCTCGGCCGAACAGCCGGACGCTAACCCGGTGGACGTCATCCTCGCTTTCCTGAACAACGAGGTTTACCTCGTCAGCTCGGAAGCTGTGGACGGCCCGGACTCATCGGTGGAGCCCTTGGTGCTCTCGAACGCCGACGGCCAGCCTGTTTTGGCCGTCTTCAGCCACCCGAGCCGCGTCGATGACCGCTTCCTCGAGGCAGCCCCGCACGTTCTGGGCACCATGGGCTCTGCCATCCTGGGCAACATCGGGGACGAACTGGGCATGGTCATCAACCCCGGGAGCGAATTCGGCTTCGAAATCGATCCCGAGGGCATTGCCAACATTCGCCGCGACTTCAAGCGCGCCGACGAAGCCGGGGAGCCCGCCGAATAGGGCCCGCCCAAGCTGTCGGGAACCAATCGACCGGCGAAACGTCTTGGCTAAGTTGCTTCGCAGGCTTCGAATCGGTGAATAATGGCAGAATGCGTCTTGGCGTTCTCGACATCGGGTCCAACACCGTCCACCTACTGCTGGTGGACGCTCACCCTGGCGCGCGTCCGGTAGCTTTCGCTTCCCACAAGCGCCCGCTTTCTCTGGTGCAGTACCTCGACGGTGACGGCAACATCAACGACGCCGGACAGCACGAGCTCATTGAATTCGTCCTGGAGGCCTGGGAGTTCGCGGCCAGGCATAAGGCCGAGGACCTCCTTGCGTTCTGTACCTCGGCCATTCGGGAAGCAACCAATGGCCCCGAGGTTCTGGCCCTGGTCAAGCACGAAACCACGGTGACCCTCCAGGAACTTACGGGCAGCGAAGAAGCCTCCATGACGTTCTTCGCCGTACGCCGTTGGTACGGATGGGGCGCAGGTCCCATTCTTGACCTGGACATCGGGGGCGGCTCGTTCGAAATGGCGTATGGAACGGACGAACTTCCTGAGCACGCCACGTCAGTTCCCCTTGGTGCCAGCCGTTTGACGCGGGACTGGCTCCACGACGATCCGCCTACTGCCAAGAGCGTCAAGGAACTGCGCCGGTATATCCGGTCCACGTTGAAGCCCGTGGTCCGGGACTTCCACGAGCTGGGCCGGGCCAACTTGGTGGCTGGCACGTCCAAAACGTTCCGGTCGTTGGCGCGCATCGCCGGTGCAGCCCCCAGCGGGGCAGGACCGTACGTTAAGCGCGAACTCCACGCAGCAGATCTGGGACTGTGGGCGCAACGGATTTCGGCCATGACAGTGGAGGACCGGTTGTACCTTCCCGGCGTTTCCGACGCCCGTGCCCGCCAATTACTGGCGGGAGCCTTGGTGGCTGAAGCGGCGCTGGAACTCTTCGAATTCCCCAAGATGGAAATTTGCCCCTGGGCCCTCCGCGAGGGCCTGATCCTGCGCCGCCTGGACCAGTTGGTCTTTGAGGAAGCATTGGACCCGGCGCCGCACGTGGGGAAGCGTAAGAAGGATAAGTCAAAGAAGAAGGCAGCAAAGGAAGCCGGCAAGGCTCCTGAAAAAGATGAAGAACCCCACCCGGGGTTCAAAGAATTCCCGGTCCCTGTCAACACACCGTCCCCAACACCGGTCCCAGCCCCTGTGGCAGGCGGGCTGGCCTCCTGAGATGAGCAACGACGTCGAACCTGAAGTGAATGCCCGCCAAATCCCCGTGGCGCTGTCCAGCGCGTCCGTGTATCCCCTGAGCGTCCATGACGCCTTCGCCGTGGCGCAGGATCTGGGCTACGAGGGCGTTGAGGTGATGGTCACCAACAATGCGGTGAGCCAGAACCCCGATGCCCTGATCCAGCTGAGCCACCGGTACCACCAGGAGATCGTCTCCATCCACGCGCCTACTTTGCTGTTGACGCAGCAGGTTTGGGGCACGGCGTGGAACAAGATCGAAAAGTCCTGCCAAATGGCCGCGGATGTCGGCTGCGACACCGTGGTGGTTCACCCGCCGTTCCGGTGGCAGTCCAATTACGCGGAGAACTTCGTAGAAGGCGTGCGTGAAATCGCTGCGAGGTACCGCGTTCGGATCGCCGTGGAGAACATGTACCCGTGGCGGGTCCGTGGGCGTGAGGCGGTGGCCTACCTACCGCACTGGGACCCGTTGGGCCAGGATTACGACGACGTCACGTGGGACTTCTCGCACGCTGCCACTGCCGGGGCCAACAGTTTGGAAGCCATCAAAGCGCTCGGGAACAAGCTCCGGCACGTCCATCTCACCGATGGCTCGGGTTCGGGCAAGGACGAGCATCTGGTGCCTGGCACTGGAACGCAACAATGCGCCGATGCCTTGCAGCACCTGGCCGCCACCGGTTTTGACGGCGTAGTAGTAGCGGAGATTTCCACCCGCAAGGCCAAGGTTGCGGGGGAACGTGAGGAAATGCTGGCTGAAACGTTGCGTTTCGCCCGGCAGCACCTCAGCGTGCCGTCGCTGCGCAGCGTAGACAACTAGCCGGCGTCGAAGCGCTTGTTCGCCTGTCCCGCCGTTCATTGGTGTGCCAGGCGAACAAGCGTGGGTTTTGTGCCGCCCGCGCTCGTTAAAGCCGCCCGCGCTCGTTAAAAGCGAAAGCACCGGCGGTCGAATCGGGAAATGGGGGAAAACCCGCCCGGCCACCGGTGCTGCTGGCGGACATCCCCATGCCCGCCTTCATCACTCGCACCCTCAATGAGGTAACTACTAAGTTACGGACCAAGCATGAGTGCTGCCTGCAATAACCTTGGGAGCAAGCTGGGAATCCGGCATTCGTTAGACCCCGTCCACGGCCAACTGCAATGATGGAGCCATGAGCAACCGAATCGCATTCCTTGGCTGTGGATCCATGAACGAGGCAATTCTAGGAGGCCTTGTCGCCGCCGGGACGGACCCTTCGGACATCGTCGCTACCGTGCGCCGTGCAGAACGCGCCGATGAATTGGCCCAGCGCCACGGGGTCATGGCCATTGCAGGCGAGGAAGAGCCGGACAACAACAAGCTGGCCACCAAGGGCTCGGGCATGGTCATCCTGGGCGTCAAGCCGGTGGGCATCCTTGACCTGGCCCGGGAGATCGGCCCCGCGCTGGCGAAGGACACGATCGTTGTCAGCGTCGCGGCTGCCGTCTCCATCGAACAGCTTGAAGCGGCATTGCCGGATGGGCAGCCGGTGATCCGCACCATGCCCAACACCCCCGCACGGCTGGGTCGTGGGGTCATCTCCGTCTCCCCAGGTACCCATTGCACATCTGAGCAGCTCGAAAGGGCCAAGACGGCGTTCGCCGGGGCGGGAACAGTGGTGGAGATTCCTGAAGAGCAAGTGGATGCGCTCTCTGCTATCAGCGGCTCCGGGCCGGCCTACGCTTTCTATCTGGCTGAGGCCATGGCTGCTGCCGGCGTCGAACTTGGCCTGGACCAGGAACTGTCCGTGATGCTCGCCCGCGAAACGGTGGCAGGCGCGGGTTTCATGTTGGCTGAGCCGGGAGCGGACCCCACACAGCTGAGGGTCGCCGTCACCAGCCCCAACGGCACCACCGAGCGCGCCATTGCGGCCTTCGACGACGGCGGCATCCCCAAGATCATCGCTGACGGTGCACGCGCGGCAGCGGCCCGTGCAGCTGAAATCACCAAGCAGCTCGGCTGATTTTTTGTACAGCTAACGCCCCTAAAAGAGCGTCTAAAGGGCGTTAGCTGTACAAAAACTCCAGCTGGATTATGGCCGCGCCGCGAAGCGCTCCAGCAAGTCCACGTGTCCGGACACGATCAACATGTCGTGGCCGGACACCTTGGTTTCCGGGCGGGCGTAGGTGAAGTCCTCGCCCGGAGTTTTTACACCTACGATCGTCACGCCGTACTTCGAGCGGACTTTGGATTCTTCCAAGGTGAAGCCCACGGTCTCCTTGGGCGGGTACATCTTGACGATTGCGTAGTCGTCGTCAAACTCGATGAAGTCCAGCATGCGGCCGGACACCAGGTGTGCTGCACGGACACCGGCGTCGGCCTCCGGGTAGATCACGTGGTTGGCGCCGATCCGGGTGAGGATCTTGCCGTGCGAGGGCGTGATGGCCTTGACCCACAGGTGTTGAATGCCCAGGTCCACCAAGTTCACGGTGATGAGCACCGAGGACTCGATGGACGTACCAACACCCACCACCGCCGAACTGAATTCCTGGGCGCCCAACTGGCGCAGCGCATCGATGTTGGTGGCGTCGGCTTCCACCACGTGAGTGAGGACAGGGGCCCACTTCTGGACGAGGGTGCGGTCACGCTCAATAGCCAGGACTTCACGGCCTTGCTTGACCAGTTGCTCTGCGGTGGCGGAGCCGAAACGGCCGAGGCCAATGACCAGCACTGGTGAGTTGTGGGCGGGGCGGTTTGCTGCCCCTGTGCTACTAGCCAATGATTGGCCTCTCTTCCGGGTAGTGGTACAGCTGGCTGCGTTGGCGAAGGGCCAACCCGGCCGCCAGGGTTACGGTGCCTACGCGTCCTGCGAACATGAGGGCGGTCAGGACATAAACGCCCGACGGCGGCAGCTCGGCACTGAGGTTAGTGCTCAGTCCCACGGTGGCGAAGGCGGAAATGGATTCGAAGAGCACCCTGTCCAGGGAGGCGCCGCTGATGGAGAGCAACAGGAAAGCGGCAACTGAGACCAGGGTGGCTCCGGCCACGATTACGGAGATCGCCACGCGCATAGTTCCTTGGGGAATGGTGCGTCCGTAGACCTTGACGTCGGCGTCGCCGCGCGCTTCAGCCATGATGGCCAGGAACATCACCGCGATGGTTGTCACCTTGATGCCGCCTGCGGTGGACGCGGATCCGCCACCGGCAAACATGAGGGCATCGGTGAGGAGCATGGTGGTGGACTCCATGTGGTTTTGATCCACCAGGTTGAAGCCACCGGAACGGGTCATCACGGAGGCGAACAAGGAATGGATCACTTTGTCGCCCATGCTCATATGGCCGATGGTCCGTACGTTGTCCCACTCCATCAACGCCCACAGGACCGTGCCTGCCGCGAGCAGGATGAAGGAGACCTGGATGGTGAGCTTGGTGTGGAGGTTCCACTTCTTCCAGTTGAGCCCGTTCTGCTGCAGCACCATCACCACGGGGAAGCCAAGGCTGCCGAGGAAGACGCCCAGCATCAGCGGAATGAGGATCCAAAGATCTGTCTCGTAAGGGACGATGCCATCGGAGTGCGGCGTGAATCCAGCGTTGTTGAACGCGGAAATCGAGTAAAAAACGCCGTGCCACACCGATTGCCAGAAGCTCTCGCCAAGCACCATGAAGCGGGGGATCAGCACGATGGCCAGAACGGCCTCAATCACCACTGACGTTACGATGACGATCCGGAGCAGGGTACCCACCTCGCCGAGCCTGCCCGCGTTGTTCATGGCTTCCTGTGCGATGAGCTTGCCGCGCACGCCCAGCCGTTTGCTGACCATGAGGGCAAGCAGGGAGGCCAGCGTCAAGGTGCCGAGGCCACCAACGAAGATGCCGATCAGGATGACCAGCTGACCGAAGAAGGTCCAGTGAGTGGCGGTTGAAACTACAGTGAGCCCGGTGACGCAGACAGCGGAAACCGCCGTGAACATGGACTGGTGCAGGGGCGTGACCGTGCCGGCCGCTGAAGCGGCGGGCAAGGACAACAACCCGGTGAAAACCAGGATCACCACGGCAAAGACGGTCAACGCCAAACGCGCGGGCGAGGTGTTGGCAATGTTGTCTACGAAGTCGCGCACGCGCGTGAAGATCCAGAGACCTTCCCGCTCCTGCTGGTTGGGTTGCCAGTTGGTCGGGCTCGTGGACCGCGACTGGCTTTGAGACATGGCGCTCTTCCTCGGTTGAACAAGCTTTCCTGAGTAGTAAACCACTATTCCCGCGGCGTAACCGGGCGGAAGGGTACTCCGGGCTCAGGTAGCCTGTTCTGGATGAACTCAAGGCTTGGAACAACAGCTTCCAGCATTACGCGCTCCGCACTGCCAACGACGGTGGTGTGGGATGCAGCCATGACTGCCTACAACTTTGGTCCGGGTCATCCCATGGCGCCGCAGCGGCTTGAGCTGACAGCGCGGCTCGCCGAATCACTGGGCCTGTTCAACCACAACCATGTGGCCGTTCAGGCACCCAAGGTGGCCACCGACGTCGAACTTTTTTCCGTCCATAGCCGCGAATATGTGGAGGCTGTACGCCGGGTCAGTGCTGATCCCCTCGCTCCTGAGGAGGAGCGCGGACTGGGAACGGAGGACGATCCCGCGTTCGCCGGCATGCACGAGGCCAGTGCCCGCCTCGCGGGCGGTTCACTGGTAGCGGCTGAGGCCATCCTTAGCGGCCAGGCCGTGCGCGCTGTGAACTTCAGCGGCGGAATGCACCACGCAGCGCGCGAGCGGGCCAGTGGCTTTTGTGTTTACAACGACGTCGCGCTGGCCATCCAACGGCTGCTCGACGGCGGCGTGCAACGGGTGGTGAGCATCGACGTCGACGCCCACCACGGCGACGGCACGCAGAGCATTTTCTGGAACGACCCCCGCGTGATGACCATCAGCCTGCACGAAACCGGGCTCACCCTTTTCCCGGGAACCGGCTTTGCCAATGAAACCGGAGGCCCAAATGCCCCTGGGACAGCGGTCAACGTGGCACTTCCCGCCTTCACCGGCGACGCTGCCTGGCTCCGGGCTTTCCATGCGGTGGTGCCACAGCTTGTTGGGGCGTTCCAACCAGAAGTCATCGTCAGCCAGCACGGCTGCGATTCCCACCGGGACGACCCCCTGACGCACCTCAACCTCAGCGTTGATGGGCAGCGTGAGGCGGCCTCCGCCGTCGCCGGCCTCGCCGCCCGCTATTGCGACAACCGCTGGATCGCTACCGGCGGAGGCGGCTACGACGTCACCGGCGTTGTGCCCCGATCCTGGAGCCATCTGATCGGCATGGTGACCCAACGGCCGGTGCCCCTGAAAACACCCGTGCCGGAAGCGTGGCGGAATTACGTGAAGGAAACGTACGGCGTGTGGGCTCCGGAGTCGATGGGCGATGACGTGGACGTCTGGTGGCGCTCCTGGGAAGTTGGTTACGATCCCGCGGATGAGGTTGACCGGACCGTTATTGCCACGCGCAAGGAGATCTTCCCCCTCTACGGCCTGGATCCCTGGTTCGACTAAGAGTTCCCCCGGCATCGGGGTGCCTGTAGCGCCACGAAACAGGGATGCCAATTGGCGTATATGTCGCTAGGGTGTAAGGCATGGTGACTGACGACGTATTTGCCGTCATAGCTGAGGCAACCAGGCGCGATATCCTGGTCTCCCTCCGCTCTGGGGATAAAGCTGTAGGCGAATTGGTGGAAGAACTGGCTGCGAGCCAGCCCACCATTTCCAAGCATTTGAAAGTGCTCCGTGAGGCAGATCTCGTCAGCATGCGCGCGCAGGGCCAGAAGCGTTTCTATGCCCTGAATCCCAAGCCGCTGGCCGGCGTCGCCAGCTGGCTGGAAACGTTCGACGTCGGCACCCCGGCGCCCGCAGTCGTCGCACCTTCTGAGGTGCCTGCCGTAGCAGTGCCGGCCGCAGCAGTGCCGGCCGTAGCGGTGCCGGCCTCTGAGCCTTCCGCCGAGCCGGCAGCCGCTGAGCCTTCAGCCGTTGGTGCCCCCGCTCCGGAGGTCCCGGCTACCCGCGCGGACGCCGTAGGCCAGGCTGTGAAGGTCCACGCGAGCGGAACCCCGGTCTCCTTGGATCCGGCCTCGGACGATACTGTGCCCCAACAGATTGGCCGCACCGTCGGCCGTGCTGCCACTAAGGCCGCTGATCTTTTGGCGAATCTTCCGAACTTGCCCAACCTTCCCAAGTTCGGCCGTAAGCGATAGTCGTACCCGACTTAACGTGATCCTTATCACATTGTGAGTTTTTGTTAATCTCTTGTTTCCTTGAGTTTTCAACGATTTTCTACAGTTGTGTTAACTCCGCGATCCGGGTCACATTGCCTCCGGGTGGAGATCCCACCTCCCTCGGTGCAACCATGAGCGGGACTGATCGTCTCGCCGCTGGCCGGCCCACTGAGGATAGGAAGACGCATGGATTCAAGGCTCGAAGCTGTCCGCGACACTGTGTTGGCGCGGAACCCGGGGGAGAAGGAATTCCACCAGGCCGTCACTGAGGTCTTTGAAAGCCTCGGCCCTGTGCACGATCGTCACCCTGAGTTCCTTGAAGGTGCCGTTCTGGAACGCCTGTGCGAACCGGAGCGCCAGATCATCTTCCGTGTGCCCTGGACCGATGATGCCGGCCGCGTCCACGTAAACCGCGGGTTCCGTGTGGAGTTCAACTCCGCCCTCGGCCCGTACAAGGGTGGGCTCCGGTTCCATCCCTCGGTGTACCTGGGAATTGTGAAGTTCCTCGGCTTCGAGCAGATTTTCAAGAACGCGCTCACCGGCATGCCCATCGGCGGTGGCAAGGGTGGCTCGGACTTCGATCCCCGCGGGCGTTCCGACGCTGAGATCATGCGGTTCTGCCAGTCCTTCATGACCGAGCTGTACCGTCACATCGGCGAGTACACCGACGTCCCGGCCGGCGATATCGGTGTGGGTGGGCGCGAAATCGGCTACCTCTTCGGCCAGTACAAGCGCATCACCAACCGCTATGAATCCGGCGTCCTCACGGGCAAAGGCATCTCATGGGGCGGTTCCCTGGTGCGTCCCGAAGCCACCGGCTACGGTACGGTGATTTTCGCCCAGGAGATGCTCAAAACCCGTGGACAGTCCTTCGACGGACAGCGCGTTGTGGTGTCTGGCTCGGGCAATGTGGCCATCCATGCAATCGCCAAGGCGCAATCCCTTGGTGCCAATGTGGTGGCGTGTTCGGACTCCGCTGGCTACATCGTGGACGAAGCCGGGATCGACGTCGCGCTTCTAAGCCAGATCAAGGAAGTGGAGCGTGGTCGCCTCACGGACTACGCCGCACGCCGGCCGGGCGCCAGTCATGTTGCCGGTGGTTCTGTGTGGGACGTGAACGGCACCGTGGCCTTGCCCTGCGCAACGCAGAACGAACTCGACGGCGACGCTGCGGCCAAGTTGGTGAGCAACGGACTGATCGCCGTGGCTGAGGGTGCCAACATGCCGTCCACACGTTCTGCCGTCTCCGTGTTCCAAGACGCCGGGATCCTGTTCGGTCCGGGCAAGGCAGCCAATGCCGGTGGTGTGGCTACATCTGCCTTGGAAATGCAGCAGAATGCCAGCCGTGACTCCTGGTCCTTTGAGCACACGGAGCAGCGGCTCACGGAGATCATGGTGGGCATCCATGATCGCTGCGCCCAAACCGCGGACGAATACGGTGCGCCCGGAAACTATGTGGTGGGCGCCAACATCGGTGGCTTCGTCAAGGTAGCCGACGCGATGCTCGCCCAAGGTCTGATCTAACACTTTTACCCAACTGAATAGCAGCAGAGCGCGTTTTGAGCCCTCAAAACGCGCTCTGCTGCTACTTACATGGGTGACGGTCAGCGCTGGAGTAGCCGCACGTGGTCCGGGTTCAGGTCCGCCACCTTGCTGACGCCCAGCAGCGCCATGGTGCGGGTCATGTCCTTCTCTAGGATCTGGATGGTGCGGTCCACGCCCTCACGTCCACCGGCCATCAGGCCGTAGAGGTAGGCGCGGCCGATCAGTGCGAAGTCGGCGCCCAGGGCCAGGGCTGCCACAATGTCTGCTCCGCTCATGATGCCCGTATCCAGCATGACCGCGGCCTTGCTGTTGTCCGCCTTCAGGGCTGCGGTAACGTCCGGGAGCAGGTGGAACGGAATGGGGGCGCGGTCCAGTTGGCGTCCGCCGTGGTTGGACAGGATGATGCCGTCGGCACCGTGATCCACAACCTTGCGGGCGTCCTCCACGGTCTGAATGCCCTTGACCACCAGCTTGCCCTTCCACGTTTCGCGGAGCCAGTCCAGGTCCTCGTAGGTCAGGGTGGGGTCGAACATGGAGTTGATGAGGTCAGCAACGGTGCCCGTGTACCGGGAGAGCGAGGCGAATGTCAGTGGCTCGTGGGTGAGGAAGTTGAACCACCAGGCCGGGCGGTACGAGGCGTCCAGCACGGTCTTGATGGTCAGTGCCGGCGGGATGGTCATGCCGTTGCGGACATCGCGGAGACGGGCGCCGGCAACGGCGGTGTCCACGGTGACCATGAGGGTGTCATTGCCGGCCTTGGCGGCGCGCTCGATTAGTTCCAGGGAACGGGCGCGGTCCGTCCACAGGTACAACTGGAACCAGTTCCGGCCGTTGGGGGCAGCGGTGGCCACGTCTTCAATGGACGCCGTGCCCATGGTGGACAGGGTGTACGGAATTCCGGCGGCTTCTGCTGCCTGGGAGCCTGCATATTCGCCTTCGGACTGCATCATGCGCGTGAACCCCGTGGGTGCGATGCCGAACGGAAGGCGTGATTCTTTGCCCAGGATGTCCGTACGGAGATCAATCTTCGAGACGTCGCGGAGGATGCCGGGCCGGAACTCTATGTCCTGGAACGCCTGGCGTGCACGGCGGAGAGTGATTTCTTCTTCGGCAGCACCGTCGGTGTAATCGAAAGGCGCCTGCGGGGTGCGGCGCTTGGCGATCTCGCGCAGTTCCCAGATGGTGCTGGCACGCTTCAGGCGGGCGGTCTTGCTGAATTCGGGCTTCTTGAACTGCATCAGCGGCGCCAGATCGGAGACCTTGGGAACGCGGCGCTTCAGTGCCGGTGGAAGCGCGACGGCGGGTCGCGGCTGTGCGGGACGGGTCACGGTTTCGTCGCTACCGGCATTGGCTGGCGCAGCCGTGATCTTGGGGTCGAGGGTGTCGGTCATGCGGTTCTCCCTTGAATTCTGTGGTCCTACCACTGTGGTCTAACCACACTGTAATCCATGTGGTTGGACCACATCAACTAGTATTCCGGTATGCGTACCCACGAGTTGGTCCTGCAATGGATCGAGAAGCAGCTGTCTGACGGAGACCTCGCCCTGGGGGGACGGCTGCCGGGTGAGCGCGCCATGGCCGAACAACTGCAGGTTTCCCGGACCTCGGTGCGAGAGGCTGTCAGGATCCTTGAGGCAATGGGCGTGGTCCGTGCCGGTGTGGGGTCGGGTAAGGACGCCGGCACGGTGGTGATCGCCGAGCCGGGGTCGGCTCTGGGGTCCACGCTAAGGCTTCATGTTGCTACGCGCCATCTCCCGGTAGCGGACATTGTGGAGACCCGCGTCCTGCTTGAATCCTGGGCTGCGGAACGGGCTAAGGTGGGCGTGCCGGAGCTGGAGGAAGCGGCTGCGCTCCTGGATGAGATGGATACGGCGCCTGACATCGACACTTTCCTGGCCCTTGATGCCCGGTTCCATGTGGCCTTGGCCCAGGCCGCGGGAAACTCGGTGGTCAGCGCGATGATGGCCTCGCTCCGGGGTGCGATCGAGAACTATGCAAGTGAGCTGACGGGACACCTCCCGGACTGGGAAACAACCTGCGCAAGGCTTCGCTCCGAACACCGTGCCATCCTCGCCGCCGTGAACATTCACGACGGCGGCAAGGCGGCTGAGCTTGTTGCAGCGCACATCCAGGGCTTCTACAAAGAGGCGGGAGTGGGCTCCAACCCATCGCCGAAGTAGAGTGCCCCGCGTTGTTTTAGGAGGCGGGCGTGAGTGCGGGCGCCGCGGTGCTCTTGCGGATCTCCACCCGGGGTGAGAACTCATCCTGCGCCTGGGTGGCAGTTTCGCCCGCCTGTTGTATCTGTTCGCGCATCCTCCGCCAGGCCAGGCTTCCGAGCTCGTTGATGGGCACAGCTGCCGTGGTCAACGGGGGCGTGGTGTATTTGGCGAACGGGATGTCATCGAAGCCGGTCACGGAAATGTCCTCCGGAACGCGGACGCCGCGCTCGTGCAAGCCGCTGAGCAGGCCCATGGCCACCAGGTCATTGAAGGCCAGGATTCCGGTGGCGCCGCTGGCGATGATGGCCTCGGTGGATTCGTGGCCGGAGTCGAAGTTGGAGCCACCATAGAGCATCTGCAGCTCGATTTCCGGGTGTTCTGTCCGGAATTGGTCCAGGCCAACAAGGCGCTGGCGGTTGGATGCGCTGTGCTCCGGGCCGGAGAGGAACACCAGGCGGCGGTGCCCGAGTGATACCAGGTGGTGGGCCAGTTCCTGGATGCCTTGCCCGTAATCCACGCTCAGGCTCGGCGTGTTGGTGGCAATGGTGGTGCGGTTGATCAGCACCAGTGGGTGCAGGGTGGGCGCTAGTTCTTCCAGCTCCGCATCGCTCATGCGGGGGGCGCAGAGCACTACGCCATCGCAGCGGCGTCGGGCCTCGCCGGCAAGGATGGCTTCTTCGCTGGTAACTTCCGAGGAATCAGCAATGAGGACGCGGTACCCGTCCTGGGCCGCGGCGATGCTGAGTCCACGGAGGATTGCCTGGAACGTGGGGTTGGCCAGGTCCGGAACTACGATCCCAATGGTGTCAGTTTTTCCGAGGGCCAGGCTGCGCCCCACCGGATTGGGCTGGTACTTCAATTCAACAGCGGCGGCCCTGACCCGTGCGGCAATGCCGGGGTCCACGGCGGCGTTACCGTTCATGACGCGTGACACGGTGGCGTGCGAGACGCCCGCCTTCTCTGCGACATCGGCAATGCCAACGCGCCTGTTGGTGTTCCTGCGTGCCATGTGGCCCCTTCCCATTGGTCGCCTCCCGCATGCTCCGTCGTTGGAGCAGTGGTTGACGTGACCACCAGAGTCTTGATACAAAGCTTATAACGCTCTGAGAAAACGCTTTCTCATGATTCTTCCCATACGAAGCCGGGCCGTCAAGCGGTTCACTCCTGCCTTTTGAAAGGGGCATTCAATATGGTCAACGTCGACTCAGCTGAGACCCAGACCGCATCTGCCGCACCCGCAGCCCAGACTGAAGGCCCCCACCGAACCCGGATAGCGCTCATTGGCACCGGTGGCCGCTCAGAGATGTACATCCGGGCCATCTACGGGCAGCACTCGGACGTCGCTGAACTTATTGCGCTTTCCGATGTCAACCAAGGCCGGGTGGACTTCTACCAGGACCTCATCAAGGAACTGGGCGGAACGGAGCCGGTGGCATCCTTCGAACCTGGCCAACTCACCAGCTTCATCCGGGCAAACGGCATTGAGCGGGTGATCGTCACTACGCCCGACTACACCCACGCGGACTACATCGTGGAGGCACTTGAGGCGGGTGCCGACGTCGTGGTGGAAAAGCCGCTCACCATCGACGTTGAGGGCTGCCGCCGGATCACCGACGCAGTGGCCAAGACGGGCCGCAACGTGGTGGTCACGTTCAACTACCGCTACTCGCCGCGCAACAGTGCGTTGAAAGAAGTTATCCAGAACGGCGTGATCGGGAAGGTAACGTCCGTCGACTTCAGCTGGGTGCTGGATACCGTGCACGGCGCTGACTACTTCCGCCGCTGGCACCGCGAGAAGAAGAACTCCGGCGGCCTGCTCATTCACAAGGCTTCGCACCACTTCGACCTGGTCAATTGGTGGATCAACGATGTTCCGGAGCGCGTCTTTGCCTCCGGTGGCCTGCGCTTCTACGGCGACAAGAATGCAGCCGAACGTGGCCTGGGAGCCCGTCCGGAGCGCGGCACCGTTGATGGCCTTGAGCACGATCCATTCCGCCTGGACATGCGCGACGACGAGCGCCTGAAGGCCCTGTACTACGACAACGAAAAGTTTGACGGCTACATCCGTGACCAGGACGTTTTCACCGAGGGCATCACTATCGAGGACAACCTCGCCCTGGTGGTTGACTACCAGGGCGGCCCGACGCTGAGCTACTCCCTGAACGCCCACAGCCCGTGGGAAGGTTACCGCGTCACCGTCAACGGCACCGAAGGCCGGGCTGAGCTCGAAGTGGTGGAACGTGCCGCCGTCGAATCCAGCACCGATAAAAAGACCGTGGTGGACCCCAGCGCCACACCCATCGAAGAAGAAGACGCAGTGCGCCGAAACGGTGAACGCCTGGTGGTCCAGCGCCACTGGGAAGCTGCGTACGAAGTTCCGATCATCAACGGCGAGGGTGGCCATGGTGGCGGCGACAATCTGCTGCTCTCGGACCTCTTCAACGGTCCCGGCATTGACCCGCTGGGCCGCCCGTCCGGCTACATCGATGGGCTCCGGTCCGTGTCGGTGGGCATCGCGGGCAACAAGTCACTGGACACCGATCTTCCCGTCCGCATCAGCGAACTTGGCCTCGGCGCCGACCTCAGCCGCGGCCAGGACTGACCAGCCAACAGAAACCAGGAAACGCACATGAGCAGGATTTTTGTCACCGGCGGTTCCGGCCGGTTGGGCCGCAGCGTGGTGGCCGGACTGGCCCAGGGCGGCCACACCGTGATCTCGGTTGACCGGGATGCCATTCCGGCAGAGCACTTGCCGCCCGGAGCCGAGCAATACACCGCAGATCTGCTGGCGCCGGGGGAGGCGGAGCGGCTCATCCGGGAAACAGCGCCCGACGCCGTCATCCACCTCGCTGCTATTGCGGTACCTTTCAGCGCACCCGAGGACGTCATTTTCAGCACGAACACCCGGCTCGCCTTTGCGGTTGTCAGTGCGGCCACCGACGCCGGTGTCCCGAAGATCGTGACGGCGTCCAGCCCCACCGCCCTGGGCTACGGTTCACCGGCCGGGTGGCTGCCGCCGTCGTTCCCGTTGGACGAGCAGACGCCGCCCAAGCCGTGGAACGCCTATGCGCTGTCCAAACTGATCGCCGAGCAAACCGTGCAGATGTTCGCGGCCGCGCAGGGCGAGAAGATCCGTTATGCGGCATTCCGCCCGTGCTACGTCATCTCGCCGGAGGAATGGGAAGGTGCGCTGACGCAGCAGGGACACACTGTCCGCGAGCGCCTGGACGATCCCGCACTGTCCGCGCCGGCCCTGTTCAACTATGTTGACGCCCGGGACGTAGCCGATTTCCTGGATGTGCTCCTGGACAAGATGGACTCGATCCCCAACGGCGAGGTGTTCTTCGTTGGCGCGAAGGATGCCCTGGCCACGGCTCCGCTGGCAGAGCTCTTCCCGCGGTTTTTGCCGGGTAGCGGTCCCATCACCGGGCACCTTTCCGGCACCAGTCCGGCGTTTTCCATCAATAAAGCCCGGGAATTGCTGGGGTGGGAGCCCAAGCGCTCGTGGCGCAGCGAACTCACGCCTCCCTACCAAGGCGCCGACACCGCGTCTGACCAAGAGAACCAACAAGCAGCACTCAATGACGAGAATCCCGCGCGCCTGGTGGCAGCGGGAGCAACAAAGGAGACCCCATGAACTTCGACGGCGTACTGTTCTTCCCCGTCACACCCTTCGCCGAGGACGGCAGCGTGGACGTTGCCCTGTTGAAGGAGCACATCACTTCCCGGCTTCCGTTCGGCCCGGGCGGCGTGTTCCCTGCTTGCGGCACCGGTGAATTCCATGCGCTCTCCCTGGATGAGATCCGCACGGTGGTGACCGCCGCCGTCGAGGCCGTTGCGGGAGCGGTGCCGGTGGTTTCCGGTGCGGGTGGTCCGCTGGGTCACGCGATCGCTGCAGCCAAGGTTGCTGAGGAAGCCGGTGCGGACGCCCTTCTGGTGCTCCCGCCGTATCTGGTGACCGGGCCTACCGATGGCGTGGTGGCTTACGTCGAAGCCATCGCGGCCGCGAGTAGCCTGCCGGTGATCGTGTACCACCGTGGGACTGCCAAGTTTACCGCCGAGGCCATCACCCGCCTGACGGCCAACCCCAAGGTTGTTGGATTTAAGGACGGGATCGGCGATGTGGGCCTGGCCCAGGAAATCGTGTCGGCCATCAACGCCAGCGGTCGCACCGACTTCGCACTCTTCAACGGCCTCCTCACGGCGGAACTGACCCAAGGCGCCTACCGCGGCCTCGGCATCCCGCTGTATTCCTCGGCTGCTTTCGCCATGGCCCCCGAAATCGCCAAGGCGTATTACGACGCCTATGTGTCCGGTGACGAGGAGCGCCGCCACGCGCTCCTTGAAGGTTTCTACGCGCCGCTGGTCCGGCTCCGCGACCAGACTCCTGGCTTCGGCGTCTCATTGATCAAGGCTGGCTTGCGCCTCGCCGGGCTTCCTGTCGGTCCGGTCCGCCCACCGCTGGTGGACCCCAGCGAGGAACAGCTCTTGGAGCTCAAGTCCATCCTGGCCAAGGGCCACGAGCTGGCCGGCCGCTGATGCCCGCCCGCATCACGGGCCTCTCCACCCGGCTGATCACGGTCCCGCTGCTGCGCAGCTGGGGCGTGGAGGCGCCGGAGAACCATGTGATTGTCACCGAGCTGACCACGGACGACGGGGGCGCGGGCCACGGCTTCTCGTGGACACCCACCATTGGTCCCCATGCGGTGAAGGCCCTGCTGGATCACGACATCGCCCCGTTCATCCTGGGTTTGGAAGCGAATCCGGAGATCGTGTGGGACCAACTCTGGAAGAGGCTTCACGAGGCTGGCGGGGGAGGACTGACCACCATCGCGATGGCCGGCGTGGACCTGGCGCTGTGGGACCTGAAGGCGCGGCAGGCCGGGACGTCCGTCACGGGGCTTTTGGGCCAGCGCCAGGAATCCGTGGAGGTGTACGGCTCCGGAGTGAACCTGCACTACACCTTGGAGCAGCTGGTGGAGCAGGCGCAGCGCTGGGTTGCTGCGGGACACAACGCGGTGAAGATCAAAGTGGGCAAGCCCGAGCTTCGGGAAGACGCCGAGCGCGTTGCTGCCGTCCGCCAGGTGATCGGCCCGGACCGGCTGCTCATGATCGACGCCAACCAGCGCTGGGACCTGGCCCACACGTTCCGTGCATTGGATATCTTGGGGGAGTACGGACTGGAGTGGTTGGAGGAGCCGATCCGTGCCGATGACCTGTGGGCCTACCGCCGCCTGCGCAAGCACTCCCCGGTGCCCATTGCCCTGGGCGAGAACGTCCACACCATCTACCGCTTCCGCGACTTCATCGAGGCCGAAGCGGTGGACATCATCCAGCCCAACATCGTCCGGGTGGGTGGTATTACCCCCTTCCGGAGAATTGTTGAACTGGCACGGGCCAACAGCATCCGGGTTGCTCCGCACCTTCTTCCGGAACTCTCCGGACAGTTGGCGCTCACCCTGGCTGAGGCCGTGAGCGTTGAGGACGTGGAGGATGCCTCGTTCCAGCAGCTGGGCATCCTGGCAGGACCTTCTCCGATCCGGATCCACAACAGCCGGCTCACCTCGTCCGGCCTTCCCGGGCTTGGCTTCGACTTCAGCTCTACGCCGCACACAGCAGGGCCGCACGCACCTGAGGCGGCAGCCCCAGAGCATTCCGCCCCTGAGAGTAAAGGAAACCGCATTGAGTACAGCAACTCTTGACCTGACCGCCGTTACAGCGGCAGCTACCGAGGCGGCAAAGGTGACCGCAGCGGCCTCCGACGCCGAGCGCGCCGCCTGGCTGACCGCCGTCGCCAATGCCCTGGACGCCAACGTCACCGAACTGGTGGCCATTGCCGATTCCGAGACGAGCCTTGGCACAGTCCGGCTCACAGGTGAGGTGGCGAGGACCAGCGGGCAACTGCGGTTGTTCGCCAACGTGATCACTGAGGGCTCGTACCTCGAAGCCGTCATCGACCACGCCGACCCAACGGCAACTCCGCCCAAGCCCGACCTTCGCCGCATCCTGCGTCCGATTGGTCCGGTGGCCGTTTTCTCGGCGTCGAACTTCCCGTTTGCGTTTTCCGTGGCCGGCGGCGACACCGCGTCCGCGTTGGCCGTTGGCTGCCCGGTGATCGTCAAGGCACACTCGGGTCACCTCCGACTGTCCCAGCGGACCGCCGAGATCGTGACCGAAGCGCTGGCAAAGGCCGGAGCCCCGGACGGAATCTTTGCCCTGGTCAGTGGCCGGGAGGCCGGTACGGCCCTGGTCCAGGATCCTGCCATCAAGGCCGTCGGCTTCACCGGCTCCATCCCGGGCGGGCGCGCGTTGTTCGATCTCGCGTCCTCCCGGCCGGAGCCCATTCCTTTCTACGGCGAGCTGGGCAGCCTCAACCCCGTAGTCATCACTGCGGACGCCCTCGCGGAACGAGGACAGCAACTCGCCGCCGGTCTGGCTGGGTCCTTCACCCAGGGCGCCGGCCAGTTCTGCACCAAGCCCGGGCTGGTCTTCATCCCCGAAGGCACGGACTTTGCTTCACACCTGGCCGAGGCCAGCAAGGACAAGCCCACCGCTGCCATGTTGACCGAGCGGATCGCAGAGGCCTACCCGGACGGGCTCCGTAACGTCGCAGACCAGCCGGGTGTCGCCGTCGTCAGTGGCACCGTCCAGCAGGACAGCCTGGCCGACGGCGCCGCGCCCGTGGTGTTCTCCACCAGCGCCGCCAACGTGTTGGCACGCCCGAATGAACTGTTGGAGGAGTGCTTCGGCCCCACCACGCTGCTCATTGAGTATGCCAACCAGGAAGAACTCTCCGCGACACTCGCGAAGGTCCCTGGCAGCCTCACGGGCACGGTGCACGCCCAGCCGGGCGAGGATGTCTCTGCCCTTGTGGAGCAGCTCAGCGGTCTGGCCGGGCGGGTCCTGTTCGATGGCTGGCCCACGGGTGTCGCCGTGAACTGGGCCCAGCAGCACGGTGGCCCCTACCCGGCTACGACGTCCCTGTTCACCTCGGTGGGCGCTACTGCTGTGCGCCGCTTCCAGCGTCCGGTGGCTTACCAGGACGCCCCGGAAAGCGTGCTGCACCCTGCCTTGCATGACGCCAACCCGCTGGGCATCCCGCGGCGCGTGGACGGCGTACTCACGCTGGGCTAGCGCACCCGTAGGGCACACGAAAGGGGCGGGGTCACCAACACGGTGACCCCGCCCCTTTCGGGTTGCTTACGGGCGAAGCGTCAGCGGACGACGGCGGCCGTCAACTGGGGTGGTCGGCCACCGTTCGTCGACGGTCAGGACGCGCACGCCGGATTCAGTGAGCAGCACCGTGTCCTCGATCTTCACGCCGGGGCCGGACGGGTTCCACGTGAAAGGCTGGTTGAGCACCACGGTATCCGTAACGTCTGCGGTGACCCGGGGATCGCGCCCCGCATAGCCGGCCGGGCCGCCCTGGTGGTGAAGCGTCCACTGGTCCTCGCCAAAGCCGTGCCGGAGGTATGCCAGTTTGATCTCGGCGAAGATCTCATTGAGGCGGGCGCCGGGAACCGTCGCCCGGAGAATGTCCGCCTCAACTGCGGCGATGCGGGCCTCGGCGTCGAGCTCCCGGGGAGTGCCGGCGTCGAATGCTACCCAACGGGTGACGTTGGCAACCAGTCCGTTCCGACGGGCGCAGACCACAGCCATGGCGCGGCGTCCGATGGGGGAGTGCGTGGCCAAGGGGTGGCGGAAGTCGCTGCGGGACGCTCCGTTGCAAAGGAGGACCAGCGGCTCGGCTCCCACCGAAACAATCCGCGCGGCCAGCTCCGAGACGAGCTGGAATTCCGTGGTTTCCGGCGTCGCAGCAGCAAGGACATCGGTCATGGCGGCGGCTGCGTCGGCGGAAAGTTCGGCGTAGCGGGCCGTCTCGCCGGGAAGGAGTTGCTGCCGGGCCGCACGCAGTTCAGCGGTGACAGCCGCTTCCAGTAACGGGTCACCGTCAAGGGCCAGCCCGGCCGCGAAGGCATGCAACTGGCCATGCCAGGGAACTGTGTCAAGGCTGACGTCCTCGGGCAATTCTTCAGCTGCGATCCGGCCGGCCTCGTTGTTGAACGTGACCAGGTGATCACCGGTGCGGTCCACCAAGAGGGCGGCAATGGGGTCGCCGGCCAGGCTGATGTGCACACGGCTGCCGTCCAGGTACCAGGTAAGGGCTGTGTTGGATGTCAGCAGCAGCGAGTCGCGACCCGCAGCGTCCATGATGTCCAACACCCGCCGGCGCTTCACTGCACGGTCGGCGACGTTGCCAGGCGCAGTCAGAGGGCCGGGCGCAGTGGGCTGGCTTCGCGCAGTGACTGCGGTCAGAGCTGGCGTGAATTGAGTAGGCGTGGTCATGCCGGTTCCCCCAAAGTTGTGATGAGTTGTTCAATGTCTTGTGTGGCCAGGAAGCCGTCCGTGATGAGGACGGTGACGGTTCTGTGGACAGGTTTTCCCGGTTCGGCGGTCACCGGGGTGTCCCAGGCCAAGGACAGCCCAACCCCGGGGTACCCCGAGTGCCGCACGAACCACGGATCCGGTGCCTGCGGTGAGGCAAGGAACACGAGGGTTGCCGGGCGTCCCAGCCCGGGGACGCCGGTGACGGGCGTAGCGGTGGCTGTGCCGGCGTCGAACGTTCCGGACCAAGCCAGCCATGGCGCCACGGTGCCATGTACGGTGTCCTCGCCCCGCGCGTCCGGTGTCCAAATAGTCGCGTCGCCAACCTTGGGGAGCCGCCAGAAGAAGCCGCCGTAACCACCTTGCGGCCGCCCGTTGGAGCCCGGGCTGCCCAGCAGCACCGGACGTCCTGTGGCTGAGTCCAGTGTGAAGTCCAGCGTCAGTTTCCACGTTGAATGTCCGACGGCGGACCAGCGCCACTCGCGCTGTTCGCGGAGCACGGGTGTGCCGTCCGGGCCGATCCAGCTCAGCTGTTCGCGCCTGTGTCCTTCACTGTGCTCCGCGGACTCTGTGACGATCCTGCCGTGATCCTTACGCCAAACGTACGCTCCGGCGTCGCGGGTGTAGGTCCGGCCGCCCCAGAAGTTGATGCCGTCCACGTCCGGGAGGGCCACTCCCGCCCCGAGGTGCCACACATGGTCTTCCGGGATGTGATCGGTGACCACGGTTCCCGCGAGGGTTCGCACGGGGTGCAGGTAAGGGCGTGGCGAGGACGTAGGCCGGATCCGGGTCCCGTCCTGCAGGGTAGCGACAGGGACGCCATTAACGTGCAGAGTTTCATCGGCTTGCAGGGCGGGCTCGTCGGAAACGGTCCAGGGCGCTCCGAGCTCCGCGAACGTGGCCTGCCCCAGGGCTGCCCGGCGGATCAGCGATTCGATGCCATGGACCACGGGGTGGGCGGCGTCGCCCTCACCTTCCCAGGTGATGAATTCCGGGTGGATCAGCCGGGGAGCATCTGCTGTGCGGATGGCCTCCAAGACAGAAACGTAGGCACCCGATCCGGACAGCGGGCTGAGCAGATCCTGTTCCGTGCGGGCGGCCAGCAGGTTCTCCAGCAGGTCGGTCCGCCCAAAGGTCTCCGTCCGGGTGCCTTGGGGGGTGGTAACCTCCACGCGGTCCTCCGTGTAGAAGAGGGTGAGCTGACCGAGAGTCCCGTCAATGGTGACCGACGGCGCGGACTGCACGGGCGCGCACAGGGTCAGGGCGCACGTCAGCACAGTACTTCCCGCAATCCGGACCCGCACCACGGACGTGTCGTCGCTTTCGGTGTGGTTGGCGCGGTACAAGTCCGTCTCCACGGAATCAACGTCCGCCACAGTCCGCGCACCAGCTAGCCGGAGACCGGTAGCCACAGCATGTGCCAAGGCATTGGTGGCCACTCCGTCCACCACGTCGGTCCCGTTGAGGCTCCGCTTGCCGGCCCATCGTGACCGCTTGAAGTACGCCTTGTTCCGCAGCCACAGTCCGGTAGCGCTGATGCCTCGGACATCGCCGATCTCGCCGGATGCCACCACGGCCTCGATTGCGGGCAAAGCCTCCGAGCCCAGGCTCTGAAAACCCACCTGCACCAGACGGCCGGCGCTCGCAGCCGCCTCCATGAGCTCCTCGAATTGGGCCATGGAAGCCACCGGCGGTTTTTCCAAGTACACGTTGGCACCTGCGTTGAGGGCGGCGAGGGCAAGAGGTGCGTGGGTTTGGATGGGGGTGGAGACGATGACCACGTCCGGTTTGGTACCTGCAGCCAGGAGCTCGTCAAGGGAAGCGAAGACCTTCACCTCCGGGCCCAGCGTTCCGTCCGCCGGGGGCAGGGGATCGGCGACGGCCACCAACTCCAAGACGCCGTTGGCACTCAGCCTGCCGAGGTTGTCCAAGTGCCGTTCGCCGAAACCGTGCACGCCCACCAGCGCGATGCGCGGGAGCCGGGCAATGCGCTCGGTGGTGGCGGTCAGGGGTTGTGTCATGAGGCTGTCCTAGCGGGGTCAGGTGCGTGGGTAGCGGTGGTGGGGCGGGGCTGCAATGCGGAGGTGAGGAACGCGGCGGCCTCGTCCTGCATGGCCCGGGTGAAGACGTGTGGTTCCTGCCAAAAACTTCCGGTGTAGCGGGCGGGCATGCCCTCCACTAGATGCTGGTGCGCGTCGCGCATACCCCGTTCCGGGAACAGGGGGTCATCCAGGGCGTATTGGACCAGCACTTTTTCGGTAGTGGAACGGATGGCCAGGTCCGGCCAGTCACCTAGCCCGGCCAGGCCTGGGGAGTGCAGTAACCAGGAATGCGCGTCCAAGTATGAGGGCAGGAGTGACTCGAAGGTGGTCATCATGCACGTGACCACGTAGCTGCGGATCAGCGGGCTCAGGGCACCGAGTACCATCGCCCGTCCGCCGCCGCCGGAGAATCCCAGGCAACCGAGCCGATCCCTATCCACGCCCGGCAGGGACGCGAGGACACCCAGGGCCGCGAGGTCGTCATGCGCAACGGTCCCGGCCACGGTGGTCCCGATCAGCGTTGCGGCTTTCGCCACGGTTTCCTCGTGGGAAGCCGCCGCGGCGTCGTAATGTTCCGCCACGGAAAGTTCGACGCCGGCCTCCCGCCATAGTGCCTTCCGGCCGTTGTCGGCGTTGGCAGTCCGCCACGGAAGGGGATCGAGTTCAAAGCGTCGGCTGCCCCACATGAAGGCATCGTGCGCAAGGACGGCAAAGCCGTGCCGGGCCAACCACGTGGCGAGTGCCCGGCCGCCGTAGAGCTTCGCCCTGACGTCCAGGGGCGGCAACGCAAGCGACGAAAAACCGGAGGCGACCGCCGCGGAGATGCCGCCGTCGTTATCTTCCGGGTTGTGTTCGAACCGCACCAGCCGCTCAGCGCCGTATGCCTTGATTCCGCCATGGCAGTGAAGGGCGAGCAGTCCGGGCTGCGGGCCGGTTGCCCGGGCAGGTCGTACGAACCAGGCGGATGTGGCAGGGCCGAAACCCAACTGCCACTGCAGATGCGAGGTGATGACGCCGTCGTGCTCCGATTCGGCAAGCACTGTGTACTCAATGTCTGGTATTACGGCGGGCACGCCAAGGGTGTCGGCAAGTTGTCTGGCTTCTGGTGGGCCGGCGGTGAGCTCGGCAGCGAATCGGTGCTTGGCTGCATAGGCCGGCCAATCCTCGTAACCAGCAAGTGCACTGGGTCTGGTGGGGGATGCTGCCATGTCAACGGTGGTCATGGCAGGCGGAGTCGGTGGGGAACAATAGTGTCCTGCCTTATCGATGCGGAAGGTGTGCTCCAGCGCACGCCGGGCTTCGTCAGCGTGGAAAAACAAGTTGGGGCGGTTTCGCAAGAAAACGCTTTCTCAAAAATTAGCAAAAGGCTGTACAAGGGTCAAGAAAACGTTTACTTTGATACGGAGCCGCTGAAACCCGGGACCTCGATCCTGGCACCTCAGGAGGGAACGCCGGAAGGTCGGCGTCCCGGAAGGCAAGTACCAACCAGACTCGATGTCCGTGGATGGCCACGATGACCAAAGGAGACCACATGGCCGCTGTACTACGCACGGGGACGCCGCGAAGCGTCCGCGGGCCTGTGAAGGGGAAGCGATGAGCGCTATTGGCGAACTCTCCACGATGACCCGCCGTAAGGGCCCTGCTACCAAGGAAGAGAAGAAGGCGAACGGCCGGGATAACAAGGCTGCGTATATCTTCCTCTTGCCGTGGTTGGTGGGGTTGGTGGCTATTACCATCGGTCCGATGCTGATGTCGTTGTATCTGTCGTTCACGGATTACAACCTGTTGCAGCCCCCGGAATGGGTGGGCCTGGATAACTTCGTCCGGATGTTCGGTGATGCGCGCCTGCATAACTCGCTCGGCGTGACGTTCACGTATGTGCTGGTGGGTGTGCCGTTGCAGTTGGCGGTGGCGTTGTTGATCGCATTGGTCCTGGACAAGGGGCTGCGTGGCCTTCCGTTCTACCGTTCAGTGTTCTACTTGCCCTCACTGTTGGGCGGTTCAGTAGCGATCGCTATCTTGTGGAAGCAGATCTTCGGCACCACGGGCTTGGTGAACCAGGTCCTGGCGATGGTGGGCATCCAGGGGCCCGGCTGGATCTCCGATCCCGGGACCGCGCTGGGTTCGATCATCCTGCTGCACGTGTGGACGTTCGGTGCCCCGATGATCATCTTCCTTGCCGGTCTTCGGCAGATCCCGGTGATGTACTACGAGGCCGCCAAGGTCGATGGTGCCACCACGTTGCAGCAGTTCTGGCGGATCACGCTTCCGATGCTGAGCCCCATCATTTTCTTCAACCTGGTGTTGCAGATCATCGGTTCGTTCCAGTCGTTCACCCAGGCGTTCATCGTCTCCGGCGGTAACGGCGGCCCGTCCGACTCCACCATGTTCTTCACCCTGTACCTGTACCAAAAGGGCTTCGGCCAGTTCGATATGGGTTACGCCTCAGCGATGGCCTGGTTCCTGCTGGTCATCATCGGTGTCTTCACTGCCATCAACTTCATCGCTTCAAAGTATTGGGTGTTCTACGATGACTAAACTCCAGACCCTCCCCGCAGCTTCTGCCTCCGATGCCAAAGCCGGCCAGTCCGGCAAGAGCCCGCGCCGCCGCGAATCCCGGGGGAACCTGGCCTTCAGCCGCTCCGCCCGGACCAAGGGCCTGATCAAACACGCCATCCTGATCCTTGTAGGCGGCGTGATGATCTACCCGCTGCTGTGGATGGTGGTCTCCTCCCTGCGCCCCAACGACCTCATCTTCCGCGAACCCGGCCTCTGGCTGGAGAACCTGGAAATGAGCAACTACACCGATGGCTGGTCCGCGTTGACTCACCCGTTCGGGCACTACATGATCAACTCCGCGATCGTGGTCCTGGGCTCGATCGTTGGCAACCTGGTTTCCTGCTCCATGGCGGCCTATGCCTTCGCCCGCCTGCAGTTCAGCGGTAAGAAACTCTTCTTCGGCATCATGCTGCTGACCATCATGCTGCCCTTCCATGTGGTAATCGTGCCGCAGTACATCCTGTTCTCCCAGATCGGCTGGGTGAACACTTTCTGGCCGCTGATCGTGCCCAAACTCCTGGCCACGGACGCGTTCTTCGTCTTCCTCATGGTCCAGTTCATCCGCGGCATCCCCAAGGACCTCGACGAAGCAGCCCGCATTGACGGTGCCGGCCACCCCAGGATCTTCCTGCGCGTGATTCTGCCTCTGATGGTCCCGGCCCTGGCAACCACCACCATCTTCACGTTCATCTGGACCTGGAATGACTTCTTCGGCGCACTGATTTACCTCACGGACCCGGACATGTTCACTGTTCCCGTGGCCCTGCGCGCCTTCGTTGACTCGCAGTCGGCAACCAGCTGGGGATCGCTCTTCGCAATGTCCATCGTGTCCCTGCTCCCGGTGTTCCTGGTGTTCCTCTTCGGCCAGCGATTCCTCATCAAGGGAATCGCCACCACCGGCATCAAGTAGGCCGCCGGCTTCTCTGAAGGGGGCGGTTGGTCCCGCCCCCTTTTGCTGGGTACCGCTGTAGGGCGTGCCCGTCGACGCCGGTGCGTGCCGACTGCATGGCTGCATGCCGCCGTCGACAATCCAACAACTAAGACAAGTTGATATCTTGTAATACAAGCATGTGACTTGTATCATAATGAAAAGTAAGAAAACGCTTTCCCAATCGCATCAGGATCAATGAAGATCGGAGACAATAGTGCCGGTACATCCCAAGGGTGAAGCAGTCGCCCCCGCAGAAGAGTCGGGAACCGCAGCCCTCAAGGCCCGGGCCCCCAAAGCACGGCGTAGAGTTCGTGCCTCAGCCCTGGTGGCAGCAACAGCTGCTGCAGTTCTTGCCCTCACCGCTTGCGGTGGGGGGTCGGAGGCCAAGAGTGCTGACGGCAAGGTGGAGTTGCGCTTCTCCTGGTGGGGCAGCGACAAGCGCGCCCAGGTGACCCAGGCTGCCATCGCCGCCTTCGAGGCCGAGAATCCAAACATCAAGATCAAGCCGGAGTATGGCGACTGGAGTGGCTACTGGGACAAACTGGCTACGCAGGTGGCAGCCAATGACGCTCCGGACATCATCCAGATGGACGAGAAGTACATCACCGAATACTCCACCCGCGGTGCCTTGCTGGACCTCTCCAAATACCAGATCGATACCTCAAAGCTCGACAAGGCCGCGCTGGAAGCCGGACAGGGCGAGGACGGCCTGACCGGTATCGCTGCCGGCATCAACGCCGCCACCATCCTGGCCAACCCGGCAGTGTTCGAGGCTGCCGGAGTCGCTATCCCCGATGACAAGACCTGGACGTGGGAAGACTTCGAGCGCGTCGCCGCCGAGATCACGGCCAAGTCGCCCAAGGGCACCTACGGCGCAGCCGCTTATGGTACGGATGAAGCTTCCCTCGGGGTGTGGCTCCGCCAGAACGGCAAGTCCCTCTACACCGAGGACGGCAAGCTTGGCTTCGAGCCCTCGGACATCGCCCAGTGGTGGGGTTTCCTGAAGGAACTCAGCGAGAAGAAGGCTGTTCCCTCAGCGTCCGAGGTTGTTGAAGCCGAGGCAGCCCCGCTGGACCAGAGTGGCCTGGCTACGGGTAAGAACGGACTGGCCTTCTGGTGGTCCAACCAGCTTCCGGCCTTGGAGAAAGCTGCAGGCGGAGAACTGCAGATCATGCGCTTCCCGTCCAAGACGGGCAAGGCTGAGGACTCCAAGCTCTGGTACAAGGCTTCGCAGTTCTGGTCCGCATCATCACGCACCAAGCACCCTGAAGAGACGGCCAAGTTCATCAACTTCCTGGCCAACGACGTCAAGGCTGGCGAGGCACTTCTGGCCGACCGCGGCGTGTACCCCAACTCGGAGGTCCGCGAGGCCATCGCTCCCAAGCTGGCCAAGGCCGACGTCAAGGTTGTCAGCTTCATTGACGCGATCAAGGACGAACTTGGAGAGGCTCCGGCAGCACCGCCGAAGGGCGCAGGGGCCATCCAGGAAATCATCAAGCGCTACACCTCGGAGGTCCTGTTCAACAGGCTTTCCACCGAAGAAGCCGGCAAGAAGGCAGTGGATGAAATGAAGTCCGCCATCAGCTAGCTTTCGCACCGTAAACCGCGCCCCAGGCGAATCATTCGTGATCCGTCCGGGGCGCGGTTTTTGCGTGTGCTGTCCCTTCTTGGGTCAGTCTTCCGCGATGACGGCCACGGCTCCGGCGGGTACCACCCCAGTGAAGCGTTCGCCGCTGAGCAGTTCGCCGCCGTCGGCCTTCACTGTGACGTCTTCCCGGCTGTGGTTGATGGCAAACAGGAAGGTGCGGCCGTTCGCGGCGCGCCGTCGGACAAGTTCGACGCCGGAAGAAACCTCAGCAACGGGTGTCACCCCTGCTTCGTCCACCAACCGGGCGGTGAGTGCGTCGATGCCTTCGGGGTCGGGGAGGGTTGCGAGGTACCAGGCTGAACCGGTGCCCACACTTCGCCGCGTCAGGGCCGGGACATCGGTGAGCGGGTACTCGGTGAAGGCTGCCAAAACTTCCGTATCCCCGGCGGCACGCACGTTCTCGCTCCACACGGATCCCACTGTTCCGGAGGCAAATACCGCGCCGTCGCTCAACGTGACCGAGGTACCGGGGAAGAGCGGGTGGAATTCTTCACCCCGAACGCCCAAAAGTTCACGGAAAGCGCCCGGGTAGCCGCCCAATCGAACGTGGTCCCGTTCATCAACAATGCCGCTGAAGTAGCTGATCAGCACGGTGGCGCCACCCTCCGCGGCTGCCGCGATGGAGGCGGCCGCTGAATCCGTGACGGCGTACAACGTGCACACCAGGATCAGGTCATATCCGGAGATGTCCGATGACGGGTGCACGAAGTCCGCGGTGATCCCGCGCTTATAGAGGGAACGGTGGAACGCCCGCATGGTGTCCAAGTACTTCAGTGAATTGCTCGGGTGTGAGTCCAGCTCGGAGGCCCACCAGGCTTCGTAGTCGAACACGATCGCGACCCGCGAGTCCACGCGGGAGCCTTTGACAGGTTCCAGCCTGGACAGCGCCTCGCCGAGGTCCACCACGTTGCGCCACACCTGCGTGTCGCGGCCGCCGTGGGGAACCATGGCGGAGTGAAACTTTTCGGAGCCGGCCTTGCTCTGCCGCCACTGGAAGAACATGACGGCGTCGGCACCGCGGGCCACATGCGTTAGTGAGTTCCGGAGCATTTCGCCGGGCATTTTGGGCTGGTTGTGCGGCTGCCAGTTGACCGCCGACGTCGAGTGTTCCATGAGGATCCACGGCTCACCGCCGGCTACACCGCGGGTCAGGTCCGCGCTGAACGCGAGTTCGATTTCCCGCTCCGGGTCAGCGGCCACGAGGTAGTGATCGTTGGCGATCACGTCCATGTCTTTGGACCAATCGAAGTAGTCCAGGGCCTTGGTGGCGCTGGAGACCATGAAGTTGGTGGTCGCCGGAACGTTGGGGGTGACGTCACGGATCACGGCCAGCAGCTCGCGGTAGTAGTCGATGAAGGCCCAGGAGTTGAAGCGCGCGAAGTCCAGCTGTTGCCCAGGGTTCAATGTAGTGGGAGCTGCGCCCGGCGGGATGATCTCGTCAAACGATGCGTAATGCTGGGACCAGAACGCCGTACCCCAGGCCTCGTTGAGGGCCTCGATGGAACCGTAGCGCCGTTCAAGCCAAGCGCGGAAAGCCGCTGCGTCTTCCTCGCCATGGAACTCGCCAACGTGGCAGCCAAGCTCGTTGTCCACGTGCCAGAGTGCCAGGGCCGGGTGGTTTTTGTAGCGTTCGGCGATGACCCGCGTCATGGCGGTGGCGTACCTGCGGTACACGGACGACGACGGCGTGTAGTGGCGTCGCGAGCCACGTTCAAGCCGGATTCCTTCCGCGGTAACGGGCAGGATCTCGGGGTATTTGCGGGCCAGCCAGGCAGGGGGAGAAGCGGTGGCTGTTGCTAGCGCGACCTTAATTCCGGCTCCGTGGAGGTTGTCCATGACATCGTCCAACCAGCCGAAGTCGTAGTTCCCTTCAGTGGGCTCCAGGAGCCCCCAGGAGAAAATGCCGACGCTGAGGAAGTTGACCCCGGCTTCCTTCATGAGCTCAATGTCCTCAAGCCGGATGTCCTCCGGCCACTGCTCGGGGTTGTAGTCGCCGCCGTATGCGAGTCCGTCGATGCTGTTCCAGACGGATGGACTGCGTGGGATTTCGGGGGAAGTCAAGGGGACTCCTTCGTCAGGTGGGCCGTGCTGGTACTGGAGGTACTGAAGGTATGAATGCAGCGTACCGGTCAAATTGCGATCTTTGGAAAACGCTTGCCCAGATCCGCCATTAGAGATATTGTATCGATTCAGAAGGAGTGTAAGCGAAGTCACTACCACGTTGTAGAGAACTCGGAAGCTTGCACCAACTGAGCAAGGAGGCTCTTATGTTCGATAGAAGGAAATTCCTCACCACGGTGGCTCTGGGCACCGCATCTGCCGCGTTCCTGTCCGCTTGTGGCCAATCCTCAACGGCAGGACAGACGGGTTCCGCGGAGAACCCCGTCACCATCACCTACACCTGGTGGGGCAACGATGACCGAGCTGAGCGCACCCGCAAAGCCATTGCGCTCTTCGAGTCCAAGAATCCGGACATCAAGGTCAACGGCAACTTCTCCGACTTCGCAGGCTACTGGCAGAAGCGTGCCACCGAAGCCGCCGGTGGTGGCCTGCCGGACGTGATGCAGTGGGACCTCTCCTACCTGCGTGACTACGGTCAGCGGAACCAGCTCCTGGACCTTGGCACCGTCAAGATCAACACGGACGCATTCGACAAGTCGCTCCTTCCCTCGGGCCAGATCCGCGGCAAGACCTACGGCATCCCCACCAGCACCAACGCCTTCGCGGTCTACTACGATCCCGCCAAACTCGCTTCCTTGGGAATCGCAGAGCCCGATGGCACGTGGAACTACAAAGAATTCAACACCTTCCTGGCCGAGGTTGGCGCCAAGGGCAACGGCACGTTGTTCGGTGGCACCGACTACACCGGCATTTGGTGGAACTTCAACATCTGGCTGCGCCAGAACAACATCCAGGCCTTCACCGAGGACGGCAAGCTTGGGTTCTCCAAGGACGATCTGAAGAAGTGGTGGAACCTTACCGCGGACCTGCGCGGTACCGGGGCAATTGTTGGCGAAGACAAGGCCACCCAGTTGCTGCCCAAGTCCCCGTTCGGATCCAATGTCACTGCCACGGAAGTTACGTGGGACAACTTCATGGCCGGCTACCTCGCTGACAGCGGTGCCAAGGAACTCAAGCTGGTTCCTGTCCCGTCGGATGACCCGGACAACCTGGGCCTGTTCCTCAAGCCGTCCATGCTCATGGTGGCCAGCGCCAAGACCAAGTACAAGGATGCTGCCGCCCGCTTCATTGACTTCATGGTCAACGATCCCGAGGTGGGCCAGATCTTCAAGACCTCCCGCGGTGTTCCTGCGTCCAAGACCCAACGCGACGGCACCACGTTCGAAGGCACGGACAAGCTCGTGGTGGATTACGAGAAGTCCATCGAGAAGTACCTCAAGGACGCCCCCGAGCCGCCCATCGTCGGTTTCGGCACCCTGGAGTCCACGTTCAAGCGCGTCACCCAGGACCTCAACTACGGCAAGCTCACCGTGGACGGCGCAGTTGATGCGTGGTTCAAGGAAGCCGAAGACCTTATCAAGCAGAACGCCTGATCCAGACACTCTGTGTCTGATCCGAGCTTCATAACTGACGGACTGATCCTGTGACTCAAAGCCCAACCCTGAGCAGGCGCACCGCTTCCGCTCCCACGCCGCCGCGTAAATCGCGCCGGCGCGGGGCGGACGCCCGCGCCGGCTACACGTTCCTGTTGCCCTGGCTGCTGGGATTTATCGCCCTGACCGTAGGCCCGATGATTTCCTCGCTGTACCTTTCCTTCACCAACTACAACCTCTTCGATGCCCCCAAGTGGATCGGCTTCGATAACTACGTCAGCCTCTTCCAGGACGAACGGTTCCTGCAGTCGGTGGGCGTGACCATGCAGTACGTGGTCTTCGGTACTCCGCTGAAGCTCGCGGCGGCGTTGGCGATCGCGATGCTGCTCAACAGCAAACGCAAAGGCCAGGGCTTCTACCGGTCCTCGTTCTACGCCCCGTCCCTGATCGGCGCGTCGGTGTCCATCGCGATCGTCTGGAAAGCCATGTTCGGCGATTCCGGCCCCGTGGACCAAGGCCTGTCCTTCTTCGGGATCAACCTCGGCGGTTGGGTGGGCAACCCCAACATGACCATGGGCATGATGATCCTCCTGACCGTCTGGCAGTTCGGCGCCCCGATGGTGATCTTCCTGGCCGGCCTCAAGCAGATCCCGGCGGATCTCTACGAGGCGGCGTCCATGGACGGCGCCGGACCGGTGCGGAAGTTCATGAATATCACCTGGCCCATGCTGTCCCCGGTGATCTTCTTCAACCTGCTGATGGAAACCATCCACGCCTTCCAGATCTTCGCCTCGGCCTACATCATCTCCAACGGTGAAGGCGGCCCGGCAGGGTCCACCCTCTTCTACACCCTCTACCTGTACTTGCGCGGTTTCTCCGATTTCCGGATGGGCTACGCCTCGGCGATGGCCTGGCTCCTGGTGATCGTGGTCGGCATCATCACGCTGATCTTCTTCAAGACCTCCAAGTCCTGGGTCCACTACAGCGGTGATGCAAAGTGACAACCATGGCAACCCCCACCCAGAACCAACCAACAACAACCACCCCGGCGCCGGTCTATAACCCGAAGTCCGAATCCACCACGGTCAAACGGATCAAGAGCACCATCTTCCACATCGTGGCCCTGGGCTTGGTGGCGATGGTCCTCTACCCGGCCCTGTGGATGATCTCCGCGGCGTTCAAGCCGAACTCGGAGATCGGCGGCGCCAACAACGCGCTGTGGTCAAACAACTTCAGCTTCGATAACTTCGCCACCGCCATGGAAGGCATCGGCGGGGTCTCCACCCTGACGTTCTTCACCAACTCGCTGATCCTGGCCGTCGGCGCCGTCGTAGGTACTGTGCTCTCGGCGTCCATCTCGGCCTACGCGTTCGCCCGGATCAACTTCCCCGGCCGTGGGCTGTTCTTCGGCATGATGATCGCCACCCTGCTGCTGCCCTTCCACGTGGTGATCATCCCGCAGTACATCGTGTTCCAGCAGCTTGGCCTCGTGGACACCTACGTGCCGTTGCTGATCGGCAAGTTCCTGGCCGCGGATGCGTTCTTCGTGTTCCTCATGGTCCAGTTCATGCGCGGCCTGCCGGCCGAACTGGACGAAGCCGCCCGCATCGACGGCGCCGGACACGTCCGGATCTTCGGGTCCATCATGCTTCCGCTGATGAAACCGGCCCTGATCTCCACCTCCATCTTTTCCTTCATCTGGAGCTGGAACGACTTCCTGGGCCCGCTGCTCTACCTGAACACCCCGGACAAATACCCGCTACCCCTGGCGCTGCGGCTCTTCGTGGACCAGACCCAGAGCTCGGACTACGGTGCCATGATCGCCATGTCCGTCCTGGCGCTCCTGCCCGTGCTGGTCTTCTTCCTGGTCTTCCAGCGCTACATCGTCGAAGGCGTCTCAACCCAGGGTCTCAAGGGTTAAGGAGTAGCAGAGAATGAGCACTATGAACGCCACAGGCAAGTCCTCGCCGAACCCCGGGATTCCGGTCAACCGCTTTGCCCTCTTCGCCGAGACCATCCTGGCGGGAGTCATCGTGCTCCTCCTTTCCGTCCCCTTGGTGACGGCGCCGGCTGCCTACGCGGCCGGCGTCTCCCACCTGGAAAGGCACCTCAGCGGCAGGGACGATTCCCTGCGAAGCCTGTGGGGCAATTTCCGCCGTGCGCTGCCCGGCAGTTGGAAGATCGGCATCACGACGGCGGCAGCCGCCGTCGTGATTGTCCTGAACCTGTTGCTCGCCCTGGTAGGTCAACTGCCCGGCCGGGCAGCGATCCTGCCCGCCACGCTGATCCTGGCTGCGGCCGGCGCCGTGCTGTTCCTGCGTATCGCCGCCAACTGGAGCGGGAGCGTGACCTGGAGCGGCGACGCAGGCCAGCAATCCGCCGACGTTCCCGGCCCGCAACGCTGGGCTGCCGCGTATGCCAATGCCAAGGCCGACTCGCTGCGCGACTGGACCGGATCCCTGCTGCTGCTCGCGGCCGTGTTCATGACGGTGGTCTTCGTGTGGATGCTGCAGGCCCTGTTCGTGATCGTCCCCGGGACCCTGGTTCTGGCCGCTGCCGCCATCAAAATCCGCGCCAATCGCTGAGTTTTTGTACAGCTAATGCCCTTTAGGAGCGCCCTTAAGGGCATCAGCTGTACAAAAACTCCACAAGAATCCGTCCCAGCCCGCTGAATCGAGCAGAACACTCCGTGTCGCCGCGCCCGTTCCCACTGCGCCCCAAATCCACCGCCCCGCGTGCCCGATCCACGGAAAGCTGGCATTACCCGCTGAGGCATCACAACTACCGGATCTTCGTCACTCTCTCCCTTGTAGGAAGTGGCGGGGTGTGGATGCAACGCCTCGCCCAGGACTGGCTGGTGCTGCAGCTCACGGGGAGTCCGGCCGCCGTAGGTGTCGCCGTTGCACTCCAGTTCCTGCCCATGCTGGTGGTGGGTCCAATCAGCGGAGTGCTGGTGGACCTGTTCCCTAAACGCCGCATCCTTCTGGTTTGCCAGTCCGTCGCCGCGTTGCTGGCCGCAGCTTTGGCTGTGTGGAACGCGACGGGCGGCACGGACGTCTGGGTGGTCTATGCGTCCTGCATAGCCCTGGGAATCACCAGTGCGATCGATGGACCGGCACGGCAGGTCTTCGTCAACGAGGTAGTGGGCGACGCCGGACTGCCCGCCGCAATCGGCCTCAACAGCGCAATAGGGCAGTTGGGGGCCATGGCAGGCCCGGCACTGGCAGGGGTAGTCATTGCCCAATCAGGTCCGGCCTCGGCATTCGCGGCCAACGCTTTGATAGGGGTTTCGGTCCTGGTGATGATCGCCTCCATCAGGCCCGGCGAACTGCACCATTCTCACGAGCCCACTGAGCCGGGTGCCCGGCGCGGCCAGATCCTGGCCGGTTTCCGCTTCGTCATCGCTCGTCCGCCCCTGCTGCTGACCATGCTGCTTGCGGGCTTACTGGGTGCCTTTGGCATGAACGGGCCCGTAGTCCTCGCCGCGTTCGCTGACGGAGTGTGGCATAGCGGTCCCGCAGGCTTTGGGCTCTTCAATACCGTCAGCGCCTTGGGCGCACTGGCAGGTGCGCTGGTGGCCACGCGCATCAAACGCTTTGGACGAAAAGGGATTGTGGCCAGCGCCGGGCTTTTCGGCTTGACGCAAGCCCTCGCTGCCGTGATGCCCACCCAGGAGTGGTTTGTGGTGATGCTCATTGTGGTGGGTTTCATGACCCTGGTGTTCCTCACGAGCGCGGCAACGGCGGTGCAGCTCGAGGCCGGCGCCAGCGTGCGTGGCAGGGTTCTGGCCCTGTATTTCCCGCTCCTGCTGGGTGGCCATGCTTTGGGCGGTTTGCTGGCCGGCTGGCTTACAGAAGACTTTGGGGTCCGGGCGGGACTGGTTGTCACGGGCGCACTGGGCATGGTGTCGGCGGCAGTGATTGGCTTGCTGCTGTGGCTCTACTCGGCTCGCCGGCGCGCCTAGCCACCCCCCACAAGCCGGCTTTTGTCCGTCCTCCCTGTTGATGAAAAGTGACGAGGACGGACAAGCGCGCTACATCCTGACGCTGCCCACCAGGTCCTCGATCTCCGCTGCGTCCAACGTTCCGTCGCTGATCCACACCGTGTTGGTCCGGGTGATCGAGTCACCTGCGGCCAGTTCTACGGCGGTGTCCCACGCCAGCGCCGAACCCACTGCGGGGTAGCCGCTGCACCGAACGAACCACGGGTCCGCCGACTCCAAAGGTGCGCCGAATACCAAAGTGGCAGGGCCGCCGTCGAACTCTCCCGTCCAAGCGAGCCACGGCGCCACCGAGCCGTGCACGGACGGCTCACCCTCGGCTGTGGAGGAGAAGACGCGCGGGGCGGTACAGACTGGAAGCCGCCAGAAGAATCCGCCGTAGCCGCTGCCGGCAGCCCCATGCGAACCGGGACTGCCCAGCGAAACATCCACGACGGCGGTAAGCCGGGTCTGAATGTCGAGTCGCCATGTGCGGGCGTCCAGGGGCGTGCGGCTCAGGGAACGGCTTTCCTTCAGGACCAGTTCACCGTCTGCTGCGAGCCAGCTGAGGTCAAGCGTGGTGTGGTCTTTTTCCCGGGAGATGCTCGCCGTTTCGATCCTGCCGTGGTCCTTCAAGTCCACGTACCTGCCCGTTGTTCTGCGGTAGCTGCGACCGCCCCAGAAGTTGCTGCCGTTGACGTCCTGCAGGGCAAATCCTGCGCCGAGGTGCCATACGTGGTCTGAGGGCAAGTGATCCGTTACCACCACACCGGCTTGTGTGGTCACCGGGTGCAAGTAGGGCCTCGGGGAGAGATCCGGCTCGAGGATGCTTCCGGTGCGGAGGACGGCGGCGCCGTTGTTGGAGGCGTTGGCGTTGGCGTCCACGTCAGGGGAGAAGAGTGCCTCGGCACCAGCGGTGACCGGCAGAGCCCAAGGAAGTCCCAACTCGGAGAAGGTAGCGTGGGCGCGGGTGGCGCGTTCCAGGATGTCCTCAATGTTCGGAATCACTGCGTGGGCTTGCTCGCCCGTTCCTACCCAATTCACGCATTCCGTGGGAATCAGCGCAGGTGCCTCTGCTGTTCGGATGGCTTCCACTACCTTCATGAAGGCGCCGCTGTGATCGAGTGGGCTGAGCAGCGGCATGCCGTGGGACAGGTGTTGGAGGAGGTTCTCCGTGAGATCGTCTCGACCGAACGTGTGAGCGGTTTCGCCCGCTTCGGTGCGGACCGTCACCCGGTCCTCCGTGTAGTGGAATATTGCCGTGCCTTCAGTGCCGTGGAGCGTGACATACGGTTCCACGGATTCGGTGGCGCACAGCGTGAGGGCGCAGGTGATGGGCAAACCGTTGATGGTCCGCATGCGGATCACAGAGGTGTCGTCCGCTTCGATGTCATTGGCGCGGTAGAGATCGGTGTCCACGGATACCAGATCCGCTGCTTCCCTGGCTCCGGCAATGCGGAGTGCGGTGGCAATCGCATGAGCCAGCGGATTGGTCGCCACGCCATCCACCACATCCACGCCGTCGAGGCTGCGTTTGCCTGCCCAGCGGGACCGCTTGTAATAGGCCCGATCCCGGACCCAGCGTCCCGTAGCGGAAATCCCCTTCAAAGTGCCGATACCCGGCAACTCTTCCGCCGCATCCCCGCCGGCCAGCTTCTCCAACGCTGCCAAGGCATGGGATCCGAGGCTCTGAAAACCGATCTGAACGCTGCGGCCAGCCTTTGCCGCCGCTTCCTGGAGGCGGAGGAAGTCGCTCATCGAGGCAACCGGGGGCTTCTCCAAGTAAAGATCAGCCTCGGAAGCAAGAACGGACAGCGCCAACGGGGCGTGGGTCTGGATGGGAGTTGCCACGATGATGACGTCCGGTCTATGCTCGCCGGCCAGCAGTTCGTCCAGATTGGCATGCACTGCCGTGGTGGCCGGCAAAGCTCCGGGTGCCGGCGGATTCGGGTCGGCCACGGCAACAAGGTCCACCAGGCCCTGGCTGCTTAGCCGCTCCAGGTTGCGGAGATGGTGCGTGCCGAAGCCGTGCACGCCCACCAGGGCGATTCGGGCGGGGGGAGTGGCGGGCCCAGTGGCACGTCCAGCGGCGCCGGCAGGCCCGGTTGACGCTGCAGTCCCGGTCGAAGCAGGCCTGTTGGGTGTTGGGCTACTGACGGACTTGGTGTCCATGGGCTCTCCTCGGCTGGCGCGGCGACGATGGCGCGTGACGCCGTCGTTTGGGTCTTCACAAAAGTGTTCGGGCGGGTTTAGGCTACACCTCAGCAAGCGCTTTCCCGTGGTTGGCTGTGTTTAGTTTAGCCTGATCCGCCTCCAAATGTAACGATTCAAATTGAGCAACCATTAGAGCCTCTCATGACGTAGGATGTCCTCAATCAGCCTTCGACTCCAGCAGCTCAGCCAGCTCAGTCAGACCCACCCGAACCGGAATGGACCATGCCCCTCTTCGACCTCCCCCTTGACCAGCTCCGCACCTACTCCTCCACGGCCGTAGCACCAGCCGATCTCAGTGACTTCTGGGATCGCACCATCGCTGAGGCCCGGGCGCTCCCGCTCAATGCCGTGTTCGAACCCGTGGACAACTACCTCAGCGTGATCAACACCTTCGATGTCACGTTCTCCGGCTTCGGGGGAGACCGCATCAAGGGCTGGCTGCACGTGCCGTCACAGCTTGAGTCGGGGGAGCAGCTTCCCGTGGTGGTGGAGTACATCGGCTACTCAGGCGGGCGCGGCCTGGTCAACCAGAACACCCGCTGGGCCCAGGCCGGGTACGCGCACTTCATCATGGACACCCGCGGCCAAGGCTATGGCGGCGTCTCCGGAGACACCCCGGATCCACACCCCTCGGCGGGCGAGGTCAATTACGCCGGGCTCATGACCCGTGGTTCCGGGCACCAGGACGATTACTACTTCCGCCGGGTCTATGTGGACGCCTTCCGTGCGGTAGAAGCGGCACAGAACCATCCCGCCGTCGACCCTTCACAGGTAATCCTTACCGGCGTGAGCCAAGGTGGCGGCATTACTGTTGCCGCTGCCGGGCTGACCGCTGGAAGGCTCGACGGCGTCATCGCCGCGCTGCCCGACGTCCCATTCCTGCAGGACTTCCCCCGCGCGATCGACATCAGCCCGCGTGGCCCGTACCCCGAGATTGCCGGATTCCTGGGCCGGCACCGCGAAAAGTATGAGCCCATGCTGGCAGTGCTGAACTACTTCGACGGCGTGCACTTGGGCCGTGCCGCTACAGTTCCCGCTCTATTCTCCGCTGCGCAAATGGATGACATCTGCCCTCCGTCAACGGTGTTCGCGAGCTACAACAGCTACGGCACTGGCTTCGGCACACGCATCGGCGGGGTTGAGAAGGACATCGAGGTTTACCGCTTCAACAACCACGAAGGCGGGCAGGAACACCACTGGATCAAGCAGCTGCAGTTCCTGCGCAAACTACTGTCATCTTGATGGAAGCGATTTGCCCGCGATGAAGAACCGCGGTTATGGTGTGGCTATGACAAACCGTTGGTATGCGTATTTTTCGTTGGCTCTGGAGGGGCCCGCGTCTAACTGACACGCATCCAACTTTCCTTCAGAGCCAACAGGGCAGAGATTACTCTCTGCCCTTCGCCATATCCGGCGGGTTCTGACAAGGGGCCCGCTCCGCATCCCGGAACAGGACCCAGACATGACCAGCATCGCTGCAGAACCCACACCGCTCCACCCGGCTGATTCCGCCCAGCCCGCCACCTCCAACCTGCGGGTGGCCCGTTTCGAACCGCTTCCGGCGCCCCAGGACCTCATCGCCGAGTTGCCGCTGGACGCCCGCTCAGCTGCCGTCGTCGACCGCGGCCGTGACCAGGTCCGCGCCATCATGGACGGCGTGGACGATCGCCTGTTGGTGATTGTGGGCCCGTGCTCCATCCACGATCCCAAGGCCGGGCTCGAATACGCCCGCCGGTTGGTCAGCCAGGCCGAGAAGCACAAGGAAGACTTGCTGATCGTGATGCGGACCTACTTCGAGAAGCCCCGCACCACCGTCGGCTGGAAGGGCCTCATCAACGATCCCCACCTGGACGGCAGCCACGACATCGCCGCAGGCCTGCGCGCCGCCCGCGGCTTCCTCAAGCAGGTCGCCGCCCTGGGCCTGCCCACGGCCACCGAGTTCCTGGAACCCATCAGCCCGCAGTACATGGCGGACCTCGTCTCCTGGGGCGCCATCGGTGCGCGCACCACCGAAAGCCAGATCCACCGCCAGCTCGCCTCCGGTCTGTCCATGCCGATCGGGTTCAAGAACGGCACCGACGGCGACCTCCAGGTGGCCATCGACGCGTGCGGCGCCTCTGCCGCTGAGCAAGCCTTCCTGGGAATCGACGACGACGGCCGGGCAGCTCTCGTAGCGACCTCCGGAAACCCCGATACCCACGTGATCCTCCGGGGCGGACGCAAGGGTCCCAACTACTCTGCCGACGACGTCGCAGCGGCCTCGGGCAAGCTTGCTGCCAAGGGCCTCAACCCTCGCCTGATCGTGGACGCCAGCCACGCCAACAGTGGCAAGAGCCATCACCGCCAGGCCGAGGTTGCACTGGAAATCGGTGCGCAGCTGGAAGCAGGGGAGACCTCGCCGATTGCCGGTGTGATGCTGGAAAGCTTCCTTGTGGGAGGGGCGCAGAACCTGGATACCGCCCAGCAGCTTTCCGGGGAGCAGGAGCTGGTGTACGGCCAGAGCGTTACGGATGCCTGCATGGAGTGGGACGTCACGGCCTCGGTTTTGGATCAGCTCGCGGCGTCGGCACGCAAGCGTCGCGCGGTGGTCGCGGCGTAGACCCGGTAACGCCGGGCAGATCTGTGTCGCTGGCTCTTTCACATTGGCCCCATCAGCCTCTAGAGTATCTAGCACATGGTTGTTTGATGGCTCAGCATCGGCACACCGTTCCACTGGGGGTGTCCTATCGTCTGAGAGCAAAGGAATATGGGAAATGTCCGCGGAGACTAACTTCTCGAATGCGCGTTTCATGACGGTGGCCGAGGTGGCCGACGTCCTGCGCGTTTCCAAAATGACCGTGTACCGCCTGGTTCACTCCGGAGAGATGCCCGCTGTAAGGTTCGGCCGTTCCTTCCGGGTTCCCGAAGAGGCTGTTGCCCAGTACCTCAAGGGTGCTGTGGTGGACGGACAATCCGAGACCGCCTGAGACTTGCCGCAGTCCGTCCTCCGGACCGTGGTCACAGGGTGCCTCTTTGAAGCGGTACTCTGTTAAGGAACGTTTTACGTCAATGTAAGAATCTGTCAGTTGTACTGTCTGCTTCCGCGGATCGGTTCCAACAGACAGGAACTTCTAGTTTGTAAGGAACTTTCGTGGGTTCAGTTATTAAGAAGCGCCGCAAGCGTATGGCCAAGAAGAAGCACCGCAAGCTGCTTCGTAAGACTCGCCACCAGCGCCGCAATAAGAAGTAGAGATACTTCATCAAGCGTGAATGCCCGTTGCCTCTCGAGGTGGCGGGCATTTTTGCACCCCCGTCGCTCTCTCACATCCTGCGGGGTTTTTCCGGTCGCTCTCTCACGTCCCGCGGGGTTTTTCCGGTCGCTCTCTCAGGTCCTGCGGGAAAAGCCTGAGCTGACGGCGGGATCCTGCCAGGCTGATCTCAGAGCGCGTTTAATCTTCCCAATGGCTGATGAAAAATGGTCCGCCAGGTCATCTTTTCCGAACTTGAGGACCGTCCAACCTGCTGCTTCGAATGCTTTGTCGCGTCGCCGGTCGCTAAATATCTGTTCCTGCTCAAGGTGATGGCCGCCGTCGTACTGTATCGCTACTCGCCGATCGCGGAAGCCCAGGTCCGCGGACGGGGAGAACGGGTCGCCCGGCCGGAGCTGTACCTGCAGCTCCGGTTCGGGAATACCAGCGTCCAGCATCGCCAAGCGGAGTAGCGACTCGGGTGCGGAGTCGGCGCCCACGCGCACGAGGTCGAGTGCTTCTCTTGCCCGAACCACACCCTGGAGATTCTTGTGCCTATCCACCATTTTGCGGAGCGCCTCAAGTGTAGTGAATGGTGTATCGCGTTCTTCGAACTCCAGCCTGGGAGTTCGGATGAGTTCGTCGCCCATGCAGACGAGGTCGGGGACCGGAAGGCGTCTTGCGAGATCCAACCAAGTCCGCGATCGAGTGCTGATCCAGATGCCACGGACAAACTCGATCTCGTCCTCGGAGGCGACTACCGTGTGCCCGATCACTCCCTTGCGCCGAACTGAAGGGAGATGCCTCGGCTTGCTGAGATGCAATTCGTTGGAGTCCGACAACCAAGGCGGAAGACAGGATCCATGTAGCCTCGCGGCCGTTACATGTGAAATCCAAGCGCCAGGAGTTGCAGCTGAGAGCGCTCTTGCAGCCGCTGACAGGTCGAAATTCCAGTCGGAAGGTCGATAAACACCTCGGCTAACGCCATCAATCTTGGTTCGGTTCCTTAGGTGCGATCGCTTGAGGCCCGCAACCTCGGCCTCGTCGAGAGTGAAGGGTGCAACCGTCAGTTGCGGAGGAATCGGCGTGAAGTTCTTCATACCGGCATTCTTGCCCAGATACGTTGAAGGCACCGGAAGTTATCCACAGGCTGTGTGAGGCCCGCGCGTGATGTGAGAGAGCGTTGGGTTTAGGCGCGCGTGATGTGAGAGAGCGTTGGGTTTAGGCGCGCGTGATGTGAGAGAGCGTTGGGTTTAGGCGCGCGTGATGTGAGAGAGCGTTAGACGTGGGGGCCGCGGAATTTCGCGAATCCGCGCCATAGACCGTAGACGGCTCCGCCGACGGTCGCGGCTTTGAGGCCGAATGTTGCGGCGCGGCGTCCGGAACGGAAATCGTAAACGGGCCAATTGTTTTCACGCGCATGCCGGCGCAGCTTTGCATCCGGGTTGATGACCACTGGATGTCCCACCATGGTGAGCAAGGGAATGTCATTGGCGGAGTCGCTGTAAGCCCAGCAATGGTCCAGGTCCAGCCCTTCGCGATCTGCAACGATTTGGACAGCGATCGCCTTGGCAGGTCCGTGCAGGATGTCGCCTACAAGCTTCCCCGTGTACACGCCGTCGTCCACCTCGCCCACGGTGCCCAGGGCGCCGGTCAGACCGAGCCGGGTGGAGATGACTGTGGCCACTTCGATGGGCGTGGCAGTCACGAGCCACACTTTACGGCCCACCCGGAGGTGTTGGTCGGCCAGCGCCTTGGTTCCGGGCCAGATCCGCGACTCGATCATTTCGTCGTAAACCTCTTCGCCCAAGGCCTTGATGTCCTCGACCGTAATGCCCGCAGCAAGTGTCAGCGCGGAGTCACGCACCGAATGGACATCTTCCATGTTCTCGCCGCGCATGACGAACTTGAATTGCTTCCAGGCGAATCCGGCGGCCTGCGAAAGAGTGAACGCTTTGCGCTCATACATTTTGCGAGCCACGTGGAAGAGGCTGGCACCTTTCATCAACGTATTGTCGACATCGAAAAAAGCGGCCTCGCCAGCGTACTTCCGCGCCATGTCCTTTTTGGTCGCGTCCCTCTGTACGGCGTCCTGCTGCACCAAGGCATCTGCGACCACGGCGGCGTTCTTCTCCTCGGGCATGCTTTGAGTCTAGTCAATCACCGGGGCCAGTGTTGAGGACGCACGGTGGCGTCACCCACGGCATGGGATGTGAGAGAGCGTTGGCCGGACGGGCATGGGATGTGAGAGAGCGTTGGCGGGACGGGCATGGGATGTGAGAGAGGGACGGCCGGAAGGGGGTGGGATGTGAGAGAGCGTGGGGCCGGTACCTTTGAGACATGGCTATTCCCGACGTCGTTCTCCTCACCAAAGCTGACTGCCACCTCTGCACGGAGGCTCGTGCCGCCGTCGAGCGTGTCACAAAAAGTCTTGGCGTTCAGTGGACCGAGCAGAAGATTGACGGCGACCCCCAACTGCAGGAGCGGTTCGCAGAGGAGATCCCGGTGGTGCTGGTGGACGGTATCCAGCGCGATTTCTGGAAGATCGACGAGCAGCGACTTACCCGGACCTTGAAGAAAGTCCTGGAGGGCTGAGGGTGGGGTTACCCGCAGGTAATGGCTTTTGTTGAGTCCGCCCGAGGGTCATAGAGTGGAACAACAAAGCGACGCAATGGAGAATACCGTGACTGCGCTGGAACCGTCCCCGGAAGCCACAACCGGAGACAATGAGCCTGCCGCCAAGCAGATCCCGCCCGCGGCCGTGGCCCGGATGACCCTCTATTTGCGTGCGCTCAACTCTCTTCTGGCCGAAGGCGTTGAACGGGTTTCCTCTGAAGCACTGGCGGAAGCCTCGGGCGTTAGCTCATCCACGCTCCGCAAAGACCTTTCCTACGTTGGTTCCTACGGGACCCGCGGCGTAGGTTACGAAGTCCAGAACCTGAGCCGCCACATAGCAGCAGCCTTGGGGCTGACCCACGACTGGAAGGTGGCGATTGTGGGCGCCGGCAACCTCGGCAAAGCCCTCGCCCGGTACGGCGGCTTCGAGTCCCGAGGCTTCGACGTCGTAGCCATTTTCGACGCTGACCCCATGGTGATCGGCAATGAAGTGGGTTGGTTGCGGGTCAGTGACTCAGCCGAGCTGGAACGGGTCCTGGAACGGACCCACACCAACATGGTGGTGCTGGCCCTGCCTGCCACGGTGGCCCAAGCCGTGTGCGACCGCGTCATTGCCGCAGGCATCCGGAGCATCCTCAGCTTCGCCCCGGTACTGCTGCAGGTCCCGCCGCACGTCAACCTCCGCAAGGTGGACATGGCAACCGAGCTACAGATCCTTGCCTACCACGCACAGCGGGCGCAGACACCGGGCCAGGCTGTTTAGCCTTCGCCGGGTCCGCGCCCGCGTGTACTGCTCGGAAGCGTGGGTGTTTAGCGCCCGTACGGATTCTGGTACGGGTTGCCGAAAGGCTGTGCCTTGCGGAAGTACGGCGCCGACGCCGGCAGGTACAGCAGAACGATCGCGGCAACACCCAGCAGGATCACAATGAGCTGCAGGACGCCGTAGGTGGCACCGAACTGGAACAAGCTGGTGAGGCCCAGAACAGAAATGGCAGCGAAGACCGTGCCCAGGATCCTTGCCCAGTTCTTGCCCTTCCGGACAGGGAAGGCAACCAGTGCGTAGAGGCCCAGGGAAATAAAGGCACCCACGATGGCACTGACGCCAATGACGCCACGCATGCCTTCCATGGACCCTTCAGGCAAATCGGTACCCTGCTGGGCCGCCTGCTGGTTCATGGCATTGATGAAGGCATCCGCACCGGTGGTGGCCAGAATAATCGAGCTGATGGCGGATAGAACTCCGGCGGCGATGATCATCCAGAAGGCGTAATTGACCATCTGCGGGACGGTGGTGGGTCCGGGCTGCTGGCTTGGCCAGTTGGTGTCCTGGCCGTACTGCGGAGCTGCGGGAGGCTGACCATACGGGGAGCCCTGCTGACCGTATTGCGGTGCGGCGGGGGACTGCTGACCATACTGCGGCGCGGCTGGCTGGCCATACTGCGGCGCGGCGGGGGACTGCTGGCCGTACTGCGGCGCGGCGGGGGACTGCTGGTCGTACTGCGGCGCCGGGGGCTGGGAGCCGTTTGTGCCGGGCTGGTTAGTGTCGCCCGGGTTTGACGGTGGGTACGGAGGGTTGCTCATGGCATTCCTTTGCTTGTTCGACTGCTGGTGCGGCCGCCGGGATCAGCAAAACGACCCTGCCCCCAGCGTGGTTCTGCTACCACCGTACCTCCAGGTCCTTGCGCTGCAGACGATCACACGCAGGTATTTCAAGCTGACGGGAAAAATCATCATGTGGGCTTACGCCTTCATGATGAAGGCCGCGGGATCCCTGGGGATTCAACCGCGGCCTTCAGCCTGCATTTGCGTCGAAAACGCCCGACGGCGGCAGCTGGGTACGTGTCAGGCGTGGCCCTTGACCGCCTTGAACCACAGCTGTGAATTAGGTAGCCACATCAGTACCACGGCTACGGCGCTGACCAGGAAGCCGAACCAGTTGCCACCCAGGCCCATCCCTGAGCCGCCGCCACTCGCTGCACCGAAGATTGCCAGCAGGAGGGAGATGCCGGCCAGGATGGTCAGGGCGAGGCGTGCCCACTCTTTGCCTTCCTTCATCTTCATGGCCAGGACCACCTGGGCGGCAGAGACGGCCAGGGTGAGCAGAAGGAGGATCAGTGCGATGGCAGCGAATCCTGGAGCGAACGCGAAGGCGGCGATCACCGCGAAGAAGGCGATGAGGCCAAACAACAATCCCAGGAGTCCGGAGATCACCCAGATGAAGTAGGAGACCTTCAGCTCCGTTGGCAGGCCCTGGGTTTTGAACATTCCCGAGAAGCCGCCCTGGGGCATGACGTCGTTGAAGTTTCGCGGTCCGTCAGTGGGCATTTCAAAGTGGAAACCCGGCTGGCCGGGTGCGGGCTGGGCCGGTCCGGGCTGTGAGTATTGGCCGGGTTGCGACGGCGGCTGGTAACCCTGCGGTGGCTGGTAACCCTGGGGCGGTTGGTAGCCGGAGGGAGGGACGTCGCCGCGCTGCGGAGGTTGGGGACCCGCAGGAGGAACAGTGCCGGGCTGCGGAGGCTGAGCGCCGGGCTGCTGTGGCTGTGGTGTTTCGTCTGGGGTACTCATGGCATCACTTTAGACCGCAGGTTGAAGGATGCATAGGAAATTCGGAGCTAACGCGCAGCTAAATACAGGCCTTTTGCCGAACAATTGCGAGGTGACTTCTCCCTACGCGAAACGGCGCCCCCACAGAATGAACTGTGCAGGGCGCCGTTTGCGGACGCGGGCCGGGAGTAGCCGGCCGGGTGGTGAAGGACTACGCGGCAGCCGGTGCGATGAAAGCGAGTTCCAGGTTGATGACAACCTTGTCGCTGACCAGGACGCCACCGGCTTCGAGGACGGCGTTCCAGGTAAGGCCGAAGTCCTTGCGGCTGATGGTGGTTTCACCGGAAACGCCGGCGCGGGTGTTGCCAAAGGGGTCCACTGCTACACCGTTGAATTCGGTCTCGATGGAAACTTCCTTGGTCACTCCCTTGATTGTGAGATCGCCCACGAGGTCGAAGCTGTTTCCGTTGGCCTTGACGTGCCGGGACACGAAGGTGATTTCCGGGAACTTCTCTACGTCAAAGAAGTCTTCGCCCTTGACGTGCCCGTCGCGGTTGACGTCGCCGGAGTCGAAGCTGGCGGTCTGGATGGTGGCGGTGACCTTGGAATCGGTCAGGGTTTCGCCAACTTCCAAGGTGGCCGTGGCGTCCTTGAACTGGCCGCGGACCTTGCTGATGCCTGCGTGGCGGACGGTGAAGCCGATTTCGCTGTGGGAAGCGTCGAGGGTCCAGGTGCCGGTGGTGACGGAAGCGGGGAGAGTCATCATGGTGTTGCTCCTATATCAAGTGGTGGGTACTGCGTGCTTGTCCGGTCGAGCTCATTGCTTGAAGCGTCAACCGAGCTTCGTACCCAGTATAAACATGCATATGCATCTTTTATTCCAACTCCACGGAACATTTCGGGAAAACTTTGAGTTCTACTAGCGGTAGAAGATTTCGGATCGCCCCGCTTCTTTGAGAAACTGGTAAACATGCCCCAAGCAACTGTCCATCTGCTTCGCCATGGCGAGGTCCACAATCCCGACGCCGTCCTCTATGGCCGGCTGCCGGAATTCCACCTCTCAGAGCGTGGCCGGGAGATGGCCCGGATGTTGGCGGACCACTTCACGGCCCGCGCCAGTGAAGGTGCCAAGATTGTGCATTTGGTAGCCTCGCCGCTGACCCGCGCCCAGGAAACAGCCATGCCGACCTCCGAGGCGCTGAACCTGGAGATCACCACTGATCCTCGCATCATCGAAGCCGAGAACCACTTTGAGGGACTCCATCCCACCAAGAGCGAGTTCCTCAAGCCCAAGCACTGGTTCTACTTCCGGAATCCCCTGCGGCCTTCCTGGGGCGAGCCCTACAAAGAGCAAGCGGCCCGCGTTCTGGCGGCTGTGGAAGACGCACGGGTGAAGGCGATCGAGCTCGGTGGCGACGGCGCTGAAGCCATTCTGGTGAGCCACCAACTTCCCATTTGGTCAACCCGTTTGACCGCTGAGGGCCGCCGCCTCGCGCACGATCCCCGCAAGCGTGAATGCACCCTCACCTCCCTGACATCCTTGACTTTGGACGATGCCGGCAAGATCGTGCGCGTCGAATACACCGAGCCTGCTGCCGTTCTGCTCCCCGGCGCGGCGAGCACCCCGGGGGCATAGAGGCATGGACAACAATCTTTCACGCCGCGGCGTGCTGACCGCCGGTGGAGTTCTCCTGGCAGGACTGACCATGGGCCTGTCCGCATGCGCTCAGGAAGAGTCCCTTGCCAAGCAGGCCAAGGCCGGCGATAACAAGAACTACGTGGCAGGCGACGGCTCGGTGACGGAATTCGCGAAGGCTGACCGCGCAGCTCCGGTGGCGCTCAAGGGCACTTTGTTTAATGGACAGACCGTCAAGCCTGAGGATCTCCAGGGCAAAGTCACCGTGCTCAACTTCTGGTTTGCCGCCTGCGCTCCGTGTCGCATCGAAGCTCCCCAGCTTGAAGCCCTGCACCAGGACTTCAAGGACCAGGGAGTCCAGTTCTTCGGCGTTAACCTTCGTGACGAAAAAGCCACCGCTGAGGCCTTCGACAAGACCTTCAACATCACCTACCCGAGCTTCGATGACAAGGACGGCGCAGTGCTGCTGTCCGTGTCCGGCATTGTCCCTCCAGGTGCGGTTCCCACCACCCTGGTCCTGGACAAGGAAGGCAAGGTTGCCTCCCGCGTGCTGGGCGAGATTGAGAAGAGCACCCTAAAGGCCCTCATCACCTCCGCAGCGGCGGAGTAGCACCCATGAACAGTCCATTCGCCGAGACGATCCTCAACGGATCACTGCTGCTGGCTGTGCCGGTGGCATTGCTGGCCGGGCTGGTCTCCTTCCTTTCGCCGTGCGTCCTGCCGCTGGTCCCTGGTTACCTTGGCTACGTCACGGGACTGACCGGCGTCGACCTCCAAAAGCAGCGGCGAGGCCGTATGCTGGCCGGAATCGGGCTGTTCGTCCTGGGATTCTCGGTGATTTTTGTCCTCTTGGGCGGTGCTTTCGGGCAGCTTGGAACGTTGCTGACGGGTCCGCAAAACGCCTGGATCACTCAACTGCTGGGCATTCTGGTGATCATCATGGGCGTGGTGTTCATGGGTGGTTTCGGCTGGCTCCAGCGGGACGCGAAAATCCATGCCAAACCGCCGGCAGGCTTGTGGGGCGCTCCGCTCCTGGGGCTGACGTTCGGCTTGGGTTGGGCGCCCTGCATTGGTCCGACGTACTCCGCGGTACAGTTGCTGAGCTTGTCCGGCGGTTCGTCGGCGGCCAAGGGTGCCCTCCTGGCGTTCGTTTACAGCCTTGGCCTTGGCATTCCGTTCCTCCTGATTGCGTTGGCTGTACGCCGGGGCATGGGAGTCATGTCCTTCTTCCGAAAGCATCGGCTGGCCATCCAGCGGATCGGCGGAGGCATTCTGATTTTGCTCGGCATCCTGATGGCCACCGGAGTGTGGGGAGCCTGGGTGACCGAGTTGCAGTACTGGTTCCAAAACGATGTGAAGTTGCCAATCTGATGAGCGAGTCCGTGAAAGCCAAGAAGAAGTCACCAGCCGCTGAGAACACAGCGGACGGAAAACTCCAGCAGGCCAAGTCCGAGGCTGCCCTGCCCGCGCTTGGTTTCAAGGGCATGCTCCGGTGGTCCTGGACCCAACTGACCAGCATGCGCACGGCTCTGTTCCTGCTGCTCCTGCTGGCCGTTGGCGCGGTCCCGGGTTCCCTGTTTCCGCAGCGGCCGGCCAATCCGGTGGTGGTTACTGACTGGATCAGGAACAACCCAACAACCGGCCCATTCCTGGACGCCCTCCAGATGTTCGACGTCTATTCCTCGGCCTGGTTCTCGGCCATCTACATCCTGCTGTTCATTTCCTTGATCGGCTGCGTTACTCCCCGCGCCATTGCCCATTACAAGGCCATGAAGTCTCAGCCGCCGCGCACTCCCAGGCGCCTTTCGCGCCTGCCGGAATACGGCACTCTGGCGCTGCCCGCCGACGCCGGGATCCCGGCGTCGAAGGCCGTCACCGATGCCGCCGGGCTGCTCAAGAAGCGCGGCTACCGCGTGGAAGTCAGGGACGTCGACGGCGACCTGCCGTCCTTGGGTGCCGAGCGCGGCTTCCTGAAGGAAGTGGGGAACCTGGTGTTCCACACCTCATTGATCGGGGTGCTGGTGTCCGTGGCCATTGGTGGCCTTTTCGGGTACAGCGGCCAGCGAATCCTGGTGGAGGGCGACACGTTCGTCAACACCCTGGTGGGCTATGACCAATTCACTCCGGGTACCAACTTCCAGAGCAGTTCACTCCAGCCGTACTCCATGCAATTGGACAAGTTCGAGGCCACGTTCGATCGCGGTGAGTCTCCCGGCAAGGCCGGCCAGCCCATCGATTACACCGCTGAGGTGACCACCAAGGAAACCCCTGATGCGCCGGGCAAGAAGGAAACACTGAAGGTCAACGACCCCGTTTCCCTCGGAGGAACCAGCCTTTATCTCACCGGAAACGGCTACGCGCCCATGGTCACTATCCGCGATGGGGAGGGCAACGTCTCCTTCGAAGGGCCAGTGATTGCCAAGGTCCAGGGCGACAACTATTACTCGTCCGTGGTCATCAAGGTCCCGGATGCCAAGCCGGAACAGCTGGGCTTTGTGGGCTTCTTCCTTCCGACGGCGTTCGTTACAGAGACCGGCACCTCGTTCAGCGCTTCCCCGGAACTCTTCAACCCCCAGCTGAGCCTGAATTCCTTCTACGGAGACCTCGGCCTGGACAAGGGCGTGCCCCAGAACGTGTTCGAGCTGGACGTCAAGGACCTGAAACCACTCAACGCCCGCGACCTCGCTGCAGGCGGCATCACCTTGACGCCCGGAGCCACCGTGGACCTGCCCGAAGGCAAGGGCAGCATCACGTTCGATGGCGTCAAGAAGTACATCGGCGTGGACATCCACCACAACCCCGGCCAGCTGTACGCCTTGATCTTCGGCTTCCTCGCAGTCGCCGGTTTGGTCATGTCGCTGTACATCAACCGCCGCCGTGTCTGGGTCCGCACCGGAACCCACTCCGATGGCCGCACCATGGTGGAATACGGCCTGCTGGCTCGCGGTGAAGACCACCGCCTCGCCGGTGAAGCAGCAGCCCTCCGCGAGATCTTTGCCCGGGAATGGAACATCCCGGAAACGCCGGCCACGCCGGACACCGCTACAACAACTGCAGGATCTTCCTCAACCTCGAAGGACCAGTAATGCCCGTCATCAACGAAACCCTGGGCCAGTACAGCGAGCTGTTCATGCTGTTGGCCGCCGGCACGTACACCGTGGCGTTCATCGCCTTTGCCTGGGACCTGGCCAAGAGCAGCAAGATGCTCCGCGCCGTGGACCAGAAGGCTGCGGCCTGCACCACCGACCACAAGGTGAGCGTTGCTGCGGGCCGTGTCGCGGCAGGTTTGGGAGGTCCCGACGCCGGTGGGCCGGCTGGCCGCGCCGAGCGTCCGACGTCGGGCCTCACCGTTGAGGGCGGTACCGCCGCCGGTGACATGAAGTACGCAGGCGAACGCCGCGCTCCTGCCCGCGTGGCCGTCGCGCTGACCGTGCTGGGTGTGCTGATCCATGGTGCGGGTGTGGTGACGCGTGCCTTCGGTGCAGGCCGCGTGCCGTGGGGCAACATGTACGAGTTCCTCACCACCGGTGCTTTCGTGGCAGTGGCTGTCTTCCTTGTAGTCCTCATCCGTAGGGATCTCCGCTTCCTGGGCACGTTCGTGATCGGCTTGGCCATCATCATGCTGGTAGCGGCTTCGGCTGCTTTCTGGACTCCAGTGGGCCATTTGGTTCCGGCGCTGCAGAGTTACTGGTTGATCATCCACGTCTCCATCGCAGTGCTGTCCTCTGCACTGTTCACCCTGACGTTTGCCATGTCCGTGCTGCAGTTGCTGCAATCGCATCGCCAAAAGAACCTGGCTGCCGGCCGTGCGGACAAGTTGGGCTTCATGCGCCTGGTTCCGAACGCCTTGAGCCTTGAGAATCTCTCCTACCGCATTAACGCCATCGCTTTCATCGGCTGGACGTTTACCCTCATGTTCGGGGCGATCTGGGCTGAGAAAGCCTGGGGCCGCTTCTGGGGCTGGGACCCCAAGGAAGTGTGGACCTTTGTGATCTGGGTGGTCTACGCGGGCTACCTGCATGCGCGGGCCACACGCGGTTGGACCGGAACCCGTGCCGCATGGTTGTCAATTGTTGGCTACGCCTGCGTCATCATCAACTTCACGCTCGTCAATACCGTTTTCAACGGTCTGCACTCCTACTCGGGGCTTTAGGCCGAGGGGCCTGCCGCTTTGGCCCTCTGAGCAGGGGCTTTGCTCCTGCACGCGGATGACGGTCGCGGAGTATGACAAATCGGTGTAGCAATCATGACAATTTGGTGTTGCAACTAAGCCTTTTGCCCATCAGGGGCAGGTGCTACCTTGTTCAGGACCCGCTTGTGATGCAGCCCGCTAGCGACGCGCCGTGACCTTTTCGAGGTAACCATGAGCTATGTTCTCGCCATCGATGTCGGAACAAGTTTTACCGCCGCAGCCCTTGTCAAGCCCTGCCAAGGACCCACTCCAACCCCTGAAATTCTCTCGTTGGGATTGCATGGCAGTGCCGTGCCCTCGGTGCTGTTTTATGCCGGCGACGGCCGGGTGCTGGTAGGAGAAGCCGCCGAACGTCGCGGTCTGGACGACCCCCAACGCATGGTGCGGGAGTTCAAGCGCCGCATAGGTGACTCCGTTCCCCTCGCTGTGGGCGAAAGCTGGCTGGCACCAGAGGACGTGTACGCCACCATGGCCCGATGGGTGGTGGATAAGGCCCAAGAGCGCGAGGGCACCGCGCCGACGTCGATCATCATGACCCACCCTGCAGCGTGGGGTCAGCACCGCACCTCACTGGTCCTGGCAGCGCTCACCATGGCAGGCCTGCAGGACATCACCCTGATCAGCGAGCCGGAAGCGGCTGCGCTGCACTACGCCTCCCAAACGCGCGTGGAGGACGGCAGCATCATCGCGGTGTACGACCTCGGCGGCGGTACGTTCGACACCGCAATCCTTCGCAAAGCCGGAGCGGGCAACTTTGAGCTATTGGGCCGTCCGGACGGCATTGAAACTCTGGGCGGCGCCGATTTCGACGCCGCCGTCCTGCGCCACGTCATGGGTCACCTTGGCGACGGCCCGGCCATGGACCCGGCCTCTCCCGAGACCTTGGCTGCACTGGCGCGGTTGAGGCGGGAATGCCGGGAAGCCAAGGAGGCACTCTCACTGGACAGCGAAGCCAGCGTGGCCGTATCCCTGCCCGGAACCCAGACGTCGGTGCGGCTGGTCCGCTCCGAATTCGAGGCGATGATCGAGGCCCCTGTCAGGGATACCGTGGACGCCCTCCAACGCAGCCTGAGAACCATCAACCTCCAAGCCCAGGATCTCAGCGCAGTGCTGCTCATCGGCGGGTCTTCCCGGATTCCACTCGTGGCAGAGCTGATTTCCGTGGAACTTGACCGTCCAATCGCCGTTGACGCCGATCCCAAATCGTCTATCTGCCGTGGCGCTGCTGTCGCTGGCCTGCTCTCGCAGGGGGCGGACGCAGTGGATGCCGCGGCAGCCTCGGCCACGGCCGCTTCAGTTCCGGCCGCTGCAGCCTTGCCATCCGGGCCTGTAAAAACAAGCGCGGCGGCTGCGATGCGGAGGCCGCACGTCCCGGGCAGGGCTCCGGCATTCAACCACCCCAAATCCAGTGTGACCACACCAGGCCGGCATGCCCCGCGGCCCCGCGTGCGGATGGCGGCAGCAGCCGCTGCGGCCGCTGCCGCGCTGACCATCGCGACTGCCACGGCGGCCCAAAGCCCCGCAGGCTCAGGACTGCTGGCCACCATGTTCGGCAATCAGGCAGCGGATGTCATGCGCGACGGCGGTGCTCAGGCAGCCGGGGCACAGGCTCCCGGCGCCCAAGGCAACGGCGCTGGAGGCGCAGGGGGTTCGATCCCGGTTGTCGGAGGACTGGCGGGCGGTCTCGAAGCGAGCGCCAGGGCGGGCGTCACGAGGGCTGGATCCAACGGAAAGGCGCCAGCCAAAGGTGCAAACACTCAGGGTACGAACCCCGGGTCAACCAGCGCGGGCACCGGTGGTACAGGAAGCGCCGGGTCCGGCTCCGGTACCACTGCCGGGACGGGAACCGGCGCGGCCGGCACCACCCCACCGGTTGCGCCGGGGGCGTCCACCCCACCGGCTGCACCGGCTCCGGGTACTCAGACGCCGGGTACCCAGGCCCCGGGTACCCAGGCTCCAGGTACCCAGACCCCGCCAGCGACCCCTGCACCTGATCCCACAGGAGGTGCCGCCAGCGGACCGACTCCGCCACCGACCACAACACCGCCAACGACCGAGCCCACCACCCCACCGGTAACAGAACCGACAACACCTCCGAGTACTCCCGCGGACCCAGTGACTCCACCCCCAACGCCGGAACCGACCGTGCCGGCGCCCGAGCCGACGGTGGTCCAAGACCCTCCACCCCCGGCACAGGAACCAATACTGCCGCAAGAGACCACACCGCCGGCCGTCCCTGACCCGGCTCCGTTACCAACGGAAACCAGCCCCGCTGCGGATCCGTCGCTGCTCTCGGCGGTCTAACCCATGACGGGACATGACCATATGCCCGGCCACTATGGTCCCGGCGCAGAAGATCACCCCCTCACAGAGACAACCGATACCTGGGACGCAGCAACGGCACGGTATGCCTTGCTGAAGGAAACTCCACCTGCCCGCACCCGTGCAATGCAAAAAGAGCTGGTGGACAAGACCATTCAGGACGGCCAGCATTTGGGGGAACTGGCCCGTGACCTTGCGCGGACGGGTTTCAAGGATCCCCGCGTGGTGGCTGAGCTCGAACGCTGCGCAGATGAAGCGCTGGAAAATGACCCGCGGCTGGCTGCAGAGCTCTACGCCGAAGCTCTTTTGGCCGGGGGTGACGAGGCCGCCAAGGCCGCAAGACGCGCCCAGGCTGCTGCCGCGACTGGTGATTTGGATGCTGCAGGCAGAATCGCGGACAGACTCCTGGCGGTGCCCAAGGCACCGGACCTGCGACTGGGAGTAGACGTAGCCTCGGCGGTCTGGGCGCAGCGCGGAATGCTGTCCCGGAGCGCCGATACTTACAGCTGGCTTGGGCCGAACAGGATCGATGGTTCGGCACCCCTTGCTGCTGTGGCCATGATCGGGACGGGAAATGCCGCGGCCGCCGAAGAGTTTCTGGCAGCTGCTCCGCCGAGCGGTTCTCCGACGCTCCTGGCAGTGGCCTTGTCACTGACCCAGGAGGGTCTCCGCCGAACCTTGGGGCCGGCCCCGGAACTGGCACTGCCTGAGCTCATCCGGGCCTCGGACATGATGAACGCGGCAGGCACAACCATCCCCCTTCCGGAAACACCCGGAGCCTTGGCAGCCTTATGCGCCCTCCACAGCGGGGAGCCGGAGGTGGCGGACACAGTGCTCAAAGCAGCGCTGGCGGCTGGTCAAGGGGGCGATGCAGCGCGACCACGGCTGTTCCTGTTGCGGGCGTGGTCCTCCATGCAACAGGACAACGCCGATGACGCCATCCTGGCCATCAACGAGGCCCTCAAGGCCAACCATTGGTCCTTGGCACCAAGGGATGGGTTCTTGCTTGCGGCACTGGAGGTGGGCCTTGCCCGGCGCGGCAGTGACATGCACGAGCTCGTGCTTGCCTGGGAGAGAGCCCGCGAAGCGATGATGCATGTGTCCGTGGATCTCTTCAGCCTCCTGCCGTGGGGCGAACTCATGATCACCGCGGCCCGGCTTCGGGAATCAAGGAGGGTTGGCCATTACCTGGACAACGCCTGGGAGCTGCTGGGCAGGCTGGGCAAACCGCCCTTGTGGTCCGTTCCATTGCACTGGGCGGCGGTGCAGGCGGCTTTGCTCAGCGAAGACCCCGCCGGACTGGCACCACACGCTGCAGCACTCGTGCGCGCCTCTGAACACAGCCATCTGGCGTCCGTGCTCGCCACAGGCGGCAAGGCGTGGGTCTCCGTCCTGGCAGGCCGTTTTGAAGCGTCCGACGTCGAAACAGCGGCCCGTGGGTTGGCCGCCGTCGGGATGCCTTGGGAGGGCGCGCGCTTGGCGGGCCACGCCGCTGCGCACGCGGATGAGCGACGTGACATGGTGAAACTACTGGCGTGCGCCAGGGATATTCATCCCCAAAGTGCAGCACCGCCTGCCGGGGCGGCCCAACGGCCAGAGGACGCGCGCTCTAGCGCTACAGCTCAACCCGTCATGGACTTTGGCAATGGTGGTCCCGGAACTCCCGACACCTCAGGGCTCAGCGCCCGGGAACGTGAAGTGGGCCGACTCATCCTTGAAGGCAAGACCTACCGGGAGATCGGTGAGGCCATCTATATCTCTCCCCGCACGGCGGAGCATCACGTGGCACGTATGCGGCGACGTCTGGGAGCGGAAAACCGTTCGGAACTCTTGGTCCGCCTACGGCTGGCGTTGGGGGAGGGGTACCCGCCTCCGTAGGCGGCATACCCCTTCACCCCCTAACGGGAAACCCCGCCATCCCCTAACGGTGGGTGACTGGGTAGGGGGACCACCCCCGATGCCCGGACCCCCGGCCCGGCAATACGTTGAATTCAAGCCCGGCAAAGGCGCCGGGCCAACCACACACCACAGAATTTGAGGGAGCACTCCAATGCCTACACTCGCACAACAGCTCGTGCAGTTCCTGATGAGCCTGTTCAATGATCCTGATGCCGCTGAAGAGTTCGTCCGTGATCCGGAAGCTGCGCTCGCTGCAGCGGGTTTGCGTGACGTCTCGTCGGCCGACGTCGACGCCGTTCGTCCGGTTGTCCTGGACTACGCACCCATCAGCGCCCGTTCCTCGTTCGACCGCGAATACAACACTGGCGGCAATCATGCTTCCACCGGTGGCGGGGGTGCCTGGGGCGGCCGTGACGACGATGATCACCCCCACGGTGGTGGCGGTGGCGGCGGACGCCCGGACCACGATGACGATGACAACGGACATGGCGGCCACGGTGGTGGCGGCGGTGGCGGCGGCTGGGGTGGACACGACGACGACGACGACCACGGACATGGCGGCCACGGTGGTGGCGGCGGTGGCGGCGGCTGGGGTGGACACGACGACGACCACGGTGACCACGGTGGCCACGACGGCGGTCACGGTGGTGGCGGTGGCGGCGACTGGGACGACCACGCACATGCCGTTCAGCAGCTGGTCCACGTGGTGAACAATTACTCTTACACCACCACCATCGACGACCGCGACACCATCACTGACCAGTCGGTGAACCAGAACATCTGGGCCGACGGCGATGTCACGCAACTCTTCAACCAGGACGCTGTGGTGGCCTCCGGCGACGGCGCTATTGCTGCCGGCGACGACGTCAGCAATTCGGGCAACACCACCACGACTACAACGACTACCACTACCGATGACCATTCAACGGATAACTCGGTGAACATTACGGAGTCCGGCGACGGTGATGTTGAAGTAGGCAACACGGACATTGAGGTCAAGGATTCGTTCAACGACAACTCCGATCATTCGGTGACCAAGGACTCCTACAACACCGATGTTGATGTTGACGTGGACATCGAGGACTCGTTCAACACGGACAACTCCGTGGACAACTCGGACAACTCGGTCAATGTCTCGGATTCGTTCAACGACAACTCGGACAACTCGGACAACTCGGATAATTCCGACAACTCCGTCACGGACAACTCCGTGAACGTCACCGATTCGTTCAACGACAACTCCACGGATGTGGACGTCGAAGACGTTCAGCTCATCAACGAGTCCATCGTTGTACAGGACAACGAGCTGGAAGTTGATAACTCCACCGACATCGACGTCGAGGACGTGCAGGTCAACTACGACTCCACGGTCATCCAGGACAACGAGCTGGAACTCGAATACACCAACGTCGAGGACAACACCGTCATCGCCGACAACGAACTCGACGTTGAGGTTGAATACAACGACATTGATGATTCGATCGTCGTCGCCAAGAACGATGTGGAAATCGACTAGCACCAGGAAGGTCCAAACGTCGTAAAGAATTTTTGACACAACATTTACGAAAACCCCAGCAGTGCCCGGCAGACGCCATAACGTTTGCCGGGCACTTCGTGGCCTCTTCACTGGAGCGGCGCTGGAAAACAAGGGACAAAGGACAGACGGTGACGGAAACAGGACGCATGACCATCTTGGTGGAACAGGGCATGGCGCTGGCAGGGGACCGGAACGACCTCCGGCGTCGTCTGGAAAATACCCTCACCCGCCTCAGCGATCCCAGTGTCCGTGTGATCGTGGTGGGCGAGTTCAAACAAGGGAAGAGCCAGCTCATCAACGCGCTGGTGAACGCACCTGTCTGCCCGGTGGATGACGACATTGCCACCGCCGTCCCAACAGTTGTGCGGCACGGGGACCCGGCGTCGGCGGTCGTTCTCGTTCCCGCCCAACAAAGCAGCGGACCGGAGGCCGAAGGAGATGCCGGAGGACGCGAAAACGGCTTGGAAAGGCAACCCGTCCACCTGGATCAACTCGCGGAATACGTCTCAGAGAAAGGTAATCCGGGCAACGCGAAGAACATCGTGGCCGCAGAAGTGTCACTGCCCCGGAAGCTGCTGAGCGGTGGACTGACGATCGTCGATTCCCCTGGCGTTGGCGGACTGGGCTCAACACACACACTGACCACGTTGACTGCCTTGCCATCGGCCCACGCCATGGTGTTCGTCTCCGATGCATCGCAGGAATACACCGAACCGGAGATGCGGTTCCTGAGTCAAGCGATGCGCATCAGCCCGAACGTCCTGTGTGTGTTGTCCAAGACAGATCTTTATCCCAGTTGGCGCCAAATCGCTGAGCTGGATCAAAGACACCTGGCCAGCGTCGGGCCCGATATTCCACTCTTTCCAGTGTCCTCGGAGTTGCGGCTCCATGCGGCGCGGCTGCAGGACCAGGAATTGAACGCCGAATCAGGATTTCCCGCGCTGATCGGCCATTTGCGGAACAACATTGTGGGCGGGGCGGCCAGGATGCAACGCAGATCCGTCAGCAACGACCTTTTGTCTGTCACCGAAAACCTTCGGCTGGCTTTGCAGTCGGAACTTGAAGCCTTGGAAAACCCGGCAGGAACACCACAAATGATCGCTGGCTTGAACGCGGCGAAGGAGGACGCGGACTCGCTGCGCAAACGCTCCGCCCGTTGGCAGATCACCCTTAATGATGGCATTGGTGACCTGATCGCCGACCTGGAGTACGACTTGAGGGACAGGCTCCGCCGGATCCAACGCGAGGCCGAAACTGCCATTGATCAAGGCGACCCTGGACCCGCGTGGGAGCAGTTCACGCAATGGCTGGAACAGAGCACGGCAGCGGCGGTTTCGGATACCTTCGTGTGGACCAGTGAGCGTGCTCAATGGTTGGCCACCCAGGTGGCGGAGCACTTCTCAGAGGAAGTGGTGGCCCTCCCCGCCTTGAAAGTGGCAGACACCGGCGGCGTACTGGACCCTGTAGCCGACATCCAGGAGATGCAGGATGGCAGGCTCGGGCCGCTGCAGAAAGTGCTGATCGGGATGCGCGGGTCCTATGGAGGCGTACTGATGTTCGGCCTCCTGACGGGCATCTTTGGGATGGCCCTTATCAATCCGCTATCGGTTGGGGCCGGCCTGATGCTGGGACGGAAAGCCTATAGGGAAGACAAAGAAGCGCGCCTGAAACAACGCCAGTCCGAAGCGAAGGTGCTGGTACGGAAGCACGTTGATGATGTTGTGTTCCAAGTGGGCAAGCAGCTCAAAGACAGGCTGCGGCTGGTCCAGCGTGCCACACGCGACCATTTCACGGAGATCGCCGAAGAGCACCACCGTTCCCTGACAGAATCCGTTGCGGCCGCACAGAAAGCGGCAGCCACGTACGCAGTTGAACGGGACATGAGAATCAAAGAGATACGGAACCAGCTCAAAGCAGTGGACGCCCTGGCGAAGGCCGCGCAGCAACTGCACCAAGAGCCACCCGCAACCACCCAGGCCGACCCCCTGCCCCAACCCACCACGTCAACGCCGGCGGTCCCGGCAGGATGATGGACTCGGGCATCGCCGGAGCATCTGACCTGCTCCGGCAAGCAAGGGAGATCTTCCGGCACGACGCAGTAGCGCTGGCGGTGGTGGAGGAGCTCGAGGGCAGGCTGGAAGGGCCTTTGCGGGTAGCAGTGGCCGGTATGGTCAAGGCCGGCAAATCCACTCTTCTCAATGCGATCATCGGAGAAGAGATCGCGCCCACCGATGCCGGGGAATGCACACGGATCGTCACCTGGTACCGGTACGGACATACGCCCAGGATTACGCTCCATCCCGTCATCGGGGAGCCGCTTGCCCTCCCGGTTACCCGTGAGGATGGCCGTCTGGTTTTCAGCTTGGGCGATGTCCGGCCTGAGGACGTGGAACGCTTGGTGGTGGATTGGCCGGCAACGAGCCTGAGGGAGCTGACGCTGATCGATACCCCGGGGATCGCCTCTTTGTCTCAGGATGTGTCAGGGCGCTCCGCAGAATTCCTCCTACCCGAGGACGCCCCCATGGCCGCCGATGCTGTCATCTATCTCATGCGGCATCTTCATGCCTCCGATGTCAGGTTCCTCGAGTCCTTTAAGGACACCGCCGCGGGTCAATCCGGGACTGTCAATGCGTTGGCGGTCCTGTCCCGGGCCGACGAGATCGGTGCGGGAAGAATCGACTCCCTCATCTCCGCCGCGGTGATCGCTGATAGATACAGCAGGGACCAGAACCTCAGGCCCCTTGCGCTGGGCGTCGTGCCGGTTGCCGGCCTGCTGGCGCAAAGCTCGCGGGCCATGCGCCAAACGGATTTTGAAGCCATGAAGGTGTTGGCGCTGATGGACAGGAACCAGCGGGAAAGGCTGATGCTGTCAGCGGACCTCTTTGTCCGGGCCAGCGAACCCGCTGGGCTGACCCCGGAAGCAAAAGCGTTCCTCGTGCAAAGGTTCGGCCTTTTCGGCATTCGCCTTGGTGTTGCATTGATCCGGGGCGGCATCAGCAATCCCACGGAACTGGCCCATGAGCTGGCACGGCGCAGCGGACTTGGCCAGTTGCTCCAGAACATCGCCTCTTTGTTCCAGACCCGGGCGGACGCACTCAAGACCCGTGCCGCCGTCGTGGGTTTGGAGGCTCTCCTGCGCGGTTCACCGCGGGATACCGTGCTTCCGCTGGAAGCCGGCTTGGAGAGGCTTCAGGCTGGCGCGCACGAGTTCCGGGAGTTGAAACTCCTAGGGACGCTGCGAACGACGGGACTAAGCCTGACCCCGGAGTTGTCTGCGGAAGCCGAGCAGTTGGTAGGCGGCCACGGCAGTACCCCCCAGCTGAGGTTGGGCTTGGATCCTGGGGCAACCCCGGAGCAGATCAGTGAGGCGGCACGGAACGCCTTTAACCGTTGGCGGTTGATCGCGGAAAACCCGCTCACTGAGCCGGCCGCACTGGACGCATGCCGCGTAGTCCTGCGCAGTTGCGAAGGGATGTTGGCCGCAATTCCGGCCGTCCGCTAAGAAAACCGTTCGCTCAGCAGCCAGCTGGTGGTGGATGGGAGAAACAGCAGGATCAGGCCAGCAGCGGCCAGGATGAATTGGGCCGCCAAGAGCACAGTTGTCAGGACGCCATCGGCTCCGGGCGCCACCACGAAGTCGGCGGTGATGACGGTGACCACAGCGTGCAGGAGGACCAGCGGGGCCAAGGCCCAGCGCGCCCAGATGCGGCGTCTAAACAGGGCCGCCAGCAGGGTCGCTTCCATGGCCACCACCAGGGCCAGCATGGCGAGGCTTCCCAGGAACACCACCGCAGTGGCCCCCTCCACTGCATTGGCGTCGCCCTCGGGAACCATGCCTCCGATGACCCCCTTCAAGCGTTCGAAGTGGGAATCACGGCCCAGAAAGCCTGTGGCCACCACGGCTATCCCCGCCACGAAGCTGGCCACCCATAGTGAGCGCGACCATCGCGCTAGTGCGGGAGGTTTGACCACCGCTGCTATGGGCGGGGGCGTGGAAAGTGAAATGCCGGGGCGCGGCGGTGGTGCGGAGGGTGACGCGGGCCCGCTGACTGATGGCGTGGAGGAAGGTGTCTGCCGTGATCCATCAGCTTGCTGGGCCATGTTCCCTACTTCAGCTCGTCCGTATCATGCGGATCCGGCTCGGTACGCTTGGCATCGCCGGGTTTGAATCCGTTGTTTTTGGCGTCGCCGCTGCCATCGCCGGGCTTCTCGCCAAGATCGCGTTCCTTGGCTTCCAAGTCCGCTTTGAGCTTTTTCAGGCGATCGTCTTCAGCCTGGTTACGGCGGCGGGTTTCCAGGTTGCGGAGGAATTCGGGGTCGTCATCCGGAGCTGTGGGCTGGCGTCGAACCGGTGCGGCTTTGGGTTTGTTGTAAGGGCGGCCGAAAATGAACCAGAGGATCGCGCCCAGCAGCGGGAGGACGATCATCACAATGATCCACGCGGGTTTGGAGATCCCGCGTGTCTGGTGGCCGTCGGTGCGGATGACGTCCACCAAGGCATAGACAAAGATGACCAGTACAATGACGACGCCTACAACCCGGAGCATGCACCAAGTCTAGTCGCCGGAAGCCAATCACTGGACGCCCTCTTGCGGCTGTGATCAGAGTGCAACCATCCGGGCGGCTAAACTTGGATGGTGGCTTTCCTGAAGTATTCCCTCATCCGCCTGGCACTGTTCGTGCCGTTGTTCGTGTTGTTCGCCTTTTTGGGGGTTGGTTGGATCCTGGCTGTGGTGTTCGCCGGTCTGATTGCCTTCGCCATCAGCTACCTCTTCTTCCAAAAACAGCGCGACGCCGCCACTGCGGCCATGCGCGAGCGTTTCTCCGGGCGGGCCAAGCCGATTCGCACCGCGGGTGAGGTTGAAGACGCCGCAGCCGAGGACGGCTTGGTAGAGAAAAACCCGGACATCGCCGTTAACAACGACAAACGCCCGGGCACTGTCTAGAAGTTTTTGTACAGCTAACGCCCCTAAGAGAGCTTCTTGGGGGCGTTAGCTGTACAAAAACTCGTATAAAGGTTTAGAAGCCGCGGCTTAGGATCAGCCCCAGCGAGAACAGCAGGCTGTAGCCGAGGTTGATCATGCCGGTCTGCTTGAGGACCGGGATGAGGCTCTTGCGCTTCTTGCCGTTCACCATCAGCCAGGCAGGCATGAGGCACGCGGGGATCAGCAGCAGGACAATGAGCATCCACGGTTTGGTGGGTGCCAGCACGATCACCAGCAGAATGGCGACGGCCAGCATCAGGACGTAGCTTTCACGGGCATGCCTGTCACCAAGCCGCACAGCAAGGGTGCGCTTTCCTGCTGCCGCATCCGTGGGGATGTCCCTCACGTTGTTGGCCATCAGCAATGCGCAGGCAATGAGCCCGGTGCCGATCGCACCAATCACCGCGGCGAGGCTGACCTGCCCGGCCTGGGTGTAGGTGGTGCCAAGGGTGGCCACAAGACCGAAGAACACGAAGACAAAGACGTCACCCAAGCCCAGGTACCCGTAGGGGTTCTTCCCGCCGGTGTATCCCCAAGCTGCCAGGACGCAGCCAATGCCCACCAGGATCAGCCACCACGTCTGGGTAATGATCACCAGGATCAGGCCGCAGATCATCGCCGCCCCGAATAGCGCGAAGGCTGCCCATTTCACCTGCTCCGGTTTAGCTGCGCCGGAACCCACCAAGCGAAGAGGACCCACCCGGTCCTCGTCCGTCCCGCGGATCCCGTCCGAGTAGTCGTTGGCGTAGTTGACTCCGATTTGAAGCAAGAGAGCCACAAGTGCCGCCAGGATCGCGTTCGGCAGCCGGAAAGCCTGGAGCTCGTACGCCGCTGCCGAACCGATGAGGACCGGCGCAATCGCCGCGGGCAGTGTGCGGAGCCGGGCTCCTTGAATCCATTGTGCAGCTGTCGCCACGTGTAGTACCTCGTGTATTTCGCGGTTGATCTTGAGTCAGGCTCGGGAGGAAGAACGTGTCTATTGTCCCTGATGCAGATTGGAAAGCAGGTCAATCATGGCCATGCGGTCCGGTTTTCCGTTGGGAAGCATCGGCAGTTCCTTCTCGGCCAGCACCGTCTTGGGTGCAAGGACGCCCAGTGCCTCTTCGCGTCGGGCGGTGAATCCCTTCACGCCTTCGGGCGAGGGATCGGTCACGGCAACGTAGGCTGCCACGGCCTGGCCCCATTCGCGCGACGGGACGCCGGTCACGAAAGCCGCGGTGACGCCGTCGAGCTCTTCCAACTTGCCTTGGATGTATGCGGCGGAGGCTTTGACGCCGCCGGTGATGATCACGTCATCGGCGCGGCCCAGAACCGTAAGCTTGCCGTCGTCGGACAGTTCCCCAAGATCCCCGGTGATGTACCAGCGGGTCCCGTCTTCCTCGAAGAACGCAGCCTTTGAAGCCCGGGCAGCATCCATATAGCCTGCCGCCACGGTGTCGCCACCCAGCAGGATGCGGCCTTCCAGTTCGCCCTGGCCGATGCGGACCTCGACGCCGTCCAACGGCTCGCCGTCGTAGACGCACCCACCGCAAGTCTCGGCTGAGCCGTAGGTGGTCACCACCTTGAGTCCCTGCTCCCGGGCAGTGCTGAGGAGTTCAGCCGAAGCGGGCGCGCCGCCCAGCAGAATCGCGTTGAAGCGGCGCAGCACGGCGAGGGTTTCCGGCGCGGGGGAGTCCAGCAGCCGCTGGAGCTGCGTGGGCACCAAAGAGGTGAACCGGATCTTGTCCGTGAGTTCCTCGGCCGCAGCGGTGAAGGCCTCAGGCGTGAAGCCACTGGACTGGTCCATGACCCACGGGCGCGTGCCCGCATACAGCGAACGGACCAGCACCTGAACCCCGGCCACATACTGCAGGGGGAGGGCCAGCAGCCACTGGCCTTCGCCGCGCAGGGCCATGGCTGTGGACACGGAGGACGCAGCCAGGGCGTCAATGGTCAGAACGGTGGCTTTGGGCGTCCCCGTGGAGCCGGAGGTGCGGACCACAACGGCTGCCTCTTCGACGCCGGTCTCCACCGGAACCGCTTGCGGCTCGCCGAGTTCGTCCACGACGATTTCGACGGCGGGGCCCTCGCCGTGGAGGGCGGCCATCAGGGCTTTGAGTATGGGATCGATGTCCACCGGGTGTCCTAGAAGTAGTAAGGGAAGTTGGACCAGTCGGGATCGCGCTTCTGGAGGAACGCTTCTTTGCCCTCCACGGCCTCGTCCGTCATGTACGCGAGGCGGGTGGCTTCGCCGGCAAATACCTGCTGCCCGGCGAGGCCGTCGTCTGCCAGGTTGAAGGCAAACTTGAGCATGCGAATGGCCTGCGGAGATTGGCGGGCGATGTCCGCGGCGTATTCCAGGGCCACTTCTTCCAGCCGTTCATGATCCACGGCCTCGTTGACAGCGCCCATCCGGACCATGTCTTCGGCAGAGTATTCGCGGGCCAGGAAGAAGATCTCCCGCGCGGCCTTCTGACCGATTTGGCGGGCCAGCAGCGCAGAGCCGTATCCGGCGTCGAAACTTCCCACGGTGGCGTCGGTCTGCTTGAACTTGCCGTGCTCGCGCGAGGCGATGGTGAGGTCGCTGACCACGTGCAATGAATGGCCACCACCTGCCGCCCAACCGTTCACCACAGCGATCACCACTTTGGGCATAGTCCGCATGAGCCGCTGGACTTCAAGAATGTGGAGGCGGCCGGCGCGGGCGGGGTCTATGGTCTCCTGGGTATCCCCTTCGGCATAGCGGTACCCGTCCCTGCCGCGGATCCGCTGGTCTCCGCCGGAGCAGAACGAGTGGCCGCCGTCTTTCTCCGAGGGGCCGTTACCCGTGAGCAGGACGGTGGCGACGTCGGGTGTCATGCGGGCATGGTCCATGGCGCGGTAGAGCTCGTCCACGGTGCCCGGGCGGAACGCGTTACGGACCTCGGGGCGGTTGAAGGCGATGCGGACCGTGGGCAGGTCCTTGACGGAGCCGTCCGTTGAACGCTCAACCTGCCGGTGATAGGTCATGTCTTTGAAGTCGTCGAAGCCGGAAACGGTGCGCCAGCGTGAGGGGTCAAAGACGTCGGAAACCTTGGCAGGGAGTTGGTTGTTCACACCCTGAGTCTAGTAATGGCCTTAGCTGATGCAGAACTCGTTGCCCTCGGGGTCGGCCATGGTGTGCCATTCGTGGGGTCCTTGGTTGGCGGTCCATAAGTGTTTGGCACCGCGTGCTTCCAGCTGTTTCCGCATGTCGTCCTTGTCCCGGCCGTCCAGGCGCACATCCCAATGGACGCGGTTTTTGACGGACTTTTGGTTGGGATCCGTTTGGAACAGGATCCGCCGGCCCGTCTTGGGGTCTTTGTCCTCGGCGGGCACAATTGCGCAGCCCTCGGCCCACACCAGCTTGCCCTTGTGGGTGATGGTCTGGGCCTCGGTGGCGTGGCCCTGCTCGATCATGGAGCGGATAAAGGCCTCGTCCTGGGGCTCCACGGTCCACTCAATGGTTTCTGCCCACCAATCGGCGAGTTCGTGGGGCTTCTTGCAATCGACTACTACCTGGATGTTCAGTGTCATGCCCTCAAGCTATTCCCGACTGCGGGTGGCCGGGTAGGGCCTTGCGGTCAGCTTCCGTCCGCGTTACCACTAATGCCAGTTAGTTGGGGAGGAGTTCGGGGGGAACAGCGTAGATCAGGACAACGGCCATGAGGTTCTTGGCGGCGTGCACAAAGTAGGAGAACATCAGGTTTTTCCCCGTCCACACATAGACCCCCACCAGCACCACGGCCATCCCCAAGTACGGTGCCAACGCGGGCAAAGCAAGCCCTTCGCGGCCCACCACGTGGATGGATGCGAAAACCACTACGGAGATCACGCAGCAGATCCAGATGTTCAGGTACTGCGACAACTTGCCGATCAGGAGATGACGGAAAAGGTACTCCTCCACGAATGGACCCAGGATCACCAATAGTGGCACCATTAACCACGCGGGGACCTGTTGCAGCATGCCCTGGATGCCCAGTTGGTTTTCAGAGCTTTGAACGCCTCCGAAGGCCGCCACCAGAAGTGCCGTAAGTATCAGCATCACCACGATGGCGAGCGGCACCATGCCCAGCGTGAACCACGGCCGGGTCCCCAGTATCTTCAGGTCGCGGCCGGCCACACGCCAGGCAGACGCCACGGAGAATATTCCGACGCCGGCATAAAAGATTGCGTTGACGGCAAACGACGCTGTGGCCGGGTTCGCGAAAAGCTGCAGCATCAGGAGGTTGAGCGTCTCACCGGCCAGCAGGAAGTAGGCCGTGAAGCCTACGTAGACGGCAACGGCGAGGCCGTCCAAGGCAGTGAACTTGAACTCAGGTGCCTTGGTGGAAAGAGTGCCCATATGACCAGCCTAGCTTTGCCGGGCGGCCCATGCGTCGCTACAATTTTCGGTATGCCTAACTTTTCGTTTCGGCGCGCCAAAGACGTCCGCCGTTTCGCTGCTGTCCTTACCGCGATCTCACTTGCCCTGGGAGTCACCGCGTGCGGAGGGAATTCTTCTGCGGGAGGTGATGACAAGCCCGTGGTGCTCACGACTTTCACAGTCCTGGCGGACGTGGCCAAGAACGTTGCGGGGGACAAGCTTCGCGTCGAGTCCATCACCAAAGCCGGAGCTGAGATCCACGGCTACGAGCCAACGCCGGGGGACATTCGCAAGGCCGCCCAGGCCGATCTCATTCTGGACAACGGGCTCAACCTCGAGGCCTGGTTCGCCCAGTTCGTCGAAGACCTGGATGTGCCGCACGCAGTAGTCAGTGATGGGGTGGAGGTCATTCCCATTGCCGAGGATTCCTACCAAGGCAAGCCGAACCCGCATGCGTGGATGTCTCCCAAGAACGTTCAGATCTACGCCAACAACATGGCCACGGCTTTCGCCAAGCTGGACCCGTCCCACGCCGCCGAGTTCGAAGCCAACGCGAAGGCCTACAACACCCAACTTCAGGCCGTGCAGGACGAAATGGTGTCCAAACTGTCCGTACTTTCGGAAAAACAGAGGGCCCTGGTCACCTGTGAAGGCGCATTCTCCTACCTGGCCCGCGATGCCGGCCTCAAAGAGGTCTACATCTGGGCCGTGAACGCAGAGCAGCAGGCCACGCCACAGCAGATCACGCGGGCCATCGAGTTCGTCAAGGACAACCAAGTTCCGGCGGTGTTCTGTGAGTCCACGGTGTCCGACGCCCCCATGCAGCAGGTTGTCGGAGCCACCGATGCCAAGTTCGGCGGGGTGCTCTACGTTGATTCCCTCTCTGAAGCGGACGGGCCCGTTCCCACGTACCTGGACCTCATGCGCCATGACGCAAAGGTCATCACCACGGCGCTGACAGGAGGAACCTCATGAGCACACCCACGATCGCTGTTGAGGGCGTCACGGTTCACTACGGTGACGTCCTGGCCCTGGACAAGGCATCCCTCACCTTGGACCATTCGCGGATCTGCGGATTGGTGGGCATGAATGGCTCCGGCAAGTCCACCCTCTTCAAAGTCATCATGGGCATGGTCAAACCGGATTCCGGCAGGGTGCTCATCAACGGTCAACCTCCAGTGAAGATGCGCAAGGACGCGGGGATCGGCTACGTTCCCCAAAGCGAGGACGTTGACTGGGCATTTCCCCTGTCCGTCCGGGATGTGGTGATGATGGGCCGTTACGGGCACCTGGGATTCACGCGCCGTCCCCGCAAAGCGGACCGGGACGCCGTCGAGCATGCTTTGGAACGCGTGGAGCTGAGCGAGTACGCCGACCGGCAGATCGGTCAATTGTCCGGTGGGCAGAAAAAGCGGGCTTTCGTTGCCCGCGGCATTGCGCAAGGCGCCACCATGATGCTGCTGGACGAGCCGTTCGCGGGCGTGGATAAACGGTCTGAGGCTACTATCACCAGGCTGCTCCGCGAGCTTGCGGACAACGGAGCCACCATCCTCATCTCCACCCATGACCTACACGCCCTGCCCCAACTCTGTGACGAAGCAGTGCTCCTGATGCGCAAGGTGCTCATGCATGGAAGCCCGGACACCGTGCTCCAGCCGGAGAACCTCGCCATGGCCTTCGGCCTCGATGTCATGAACAGGGGCTAAGCCATGGAATTCCTCCTGGAACCCCTCAGCTACGACTTCATGGTCCGGGCCCTGGCAACCACCGCCATCGCTGCGGTGGTATGCGCCGTCCTGAGCTGCTGGCTCGTCCTGATCGGCTGGTCCCTCATGGGCGACGCCGTCTCGCACGCGGTGCTTCCCGGCGTCGTCCTCGCCTACATTGTGGGTGCGCCATTTGCGTTGGGTGCCTTGGTGTTCGCGCTGATCGCGGTGACATTGATCGGCGTGGTGCGCAATACCAGCCGTGTGAAGGAAGATGCGGCGATCGGCATTGTGTTCACGTCGCTGTTCGCACTGGGCCTGGTGCTGATCTCAGTGACCCCGAGCCAGACCGACCTGAACCACATCATCTTCGGCAACCTCCTGGGTGTCAGTGTTCCGGACCTCATCCAGGTGGTGGTTCTGGGTGTGGTGGCCTTCGCGATCCTGATCCTCAAACGCCGTGACCTCACGCTCTACGCCTTTGACCCTACGCACGCCCACGCGATTGGTCTGTCACCCAAAAGGCTCGGGGCACTGCTCTTGGGCCTGCTTGCGCTGACCTCCGTGGTTGCCCTTCAGACTGTGGGTGTGGTGCTGGTGGTGGCCATGCTGATCATCCCGGGTGCCACCGCGTACCTGCTGACCGACCGGTTCGCCCGGATGCTGGTGATTGCCCCCGTCATTTCAGTGGTGTGCTCCGTGGCCGGCATCTACCTCAGCTACTATCTGGACACGGCTTCCGGGGCCATGGTGGTCCTTACTCAGGGAGTGGTGTTCGGCTTTGTGTATCTGTTCAGCCCGCGGCAGGGACTGATCGGTACGCGACTGGCCAAAGCCCGCAGGAAGCGGGCCCTCGCCACAGCTACCGCGCGCTGACAGGGGACCGCATCACCGCGATATCGCCATAGGCGTTGCGGGCGCGGATCTCCACTCTGTCCACGGTGTCGCCCGGTCCGTTGGTAGCTTCGAGGGCATTGCGCACACGTCCGTATTTGGTGCTGAGGTCGAGCCACGCGGCAGTGCCTTCAGACACACCCACGGCCAGCGTGCCGGCAGCAGTCTGAACTGTGAGGCTGCCGGCGGCCACTTCGCCCACGGTGACATCGCCGCTGGATGTTTTGACGGTGGTGGAAAGGCCGGCCCGTTCCAGCGAAATGTCGCCGTTGGCTGCGCTAACGCTCAGTTCTCCGGAAGCGTGGGCGATGTACGTATTGCCATTGCCGTTCTTGACGGTGGCAACTCCGTCCAGGTGATGGATGCGGATTTTTCCTGAGCCCGTCTTGATTCGGGACCGGCCCACAGCGTGCTCCACCGTGATGTCTCCCATGTCCGTGTGTGCCCGCAGCTCGCCGCAGTGATCGACGCGGATGTGGCCAAGGTCGGTTTTGAGGTCGGCTGCGCCGAATTCGCCTTCGCAACGGAGGTCTCCCATGGCGGACTTCAGCTCCAGGCTGCTGCCGGTAGGAACCTCCACCGTGATCTCTACAGCGCCGCCGTCGCTGAACCAGCTATGGCGGAACGATGGGTGAAGCCTTACCTGCAGGCGGCCGTCGGAGTAGTCCACGGTGGTCTGCTCGGCCATTTTGACGTCCAGGTTTCGTGTGGCCTTGCGGGGTTGGACCGTCACCTCGGTGTCGTGGCGATCTTGGGCTACCACCTGGATATCGCCGCGGACGGAGACGTCAATGACGACGGCGATTGGCTGGGGGGTCTGGAAGGTTGCCATTAGCGGGCCCATCCTGTGAAGTTTTGCTCGCCGGGTTCGCGGCGTGTGCCTTTCCTGGGCGCGTTGCCGCCGTTCAACGCTTCGGCGATGGTGCGGACCAGCCAGGAGTTCACGGAAAGGCTGTCCCGGCCGGCCGCCTCTTCAACTTGTTGCTTGAGCTGATCCGGAAGCCGGAGCGTGGTGCGCGAGGTACTGGTGCCATCAAAGTCTTCTGGTGCCATGGTGCCTTGGATGGTTTGTTCGATCATGGCCTCGAAGTCCCCGCCGTGCGGATTTGTGACCACGAATTCCGGGTCACGGCCCCGGAGCCTGACTTCCACGGACCCGGGAGCGAGCTCCAAGGTAATCTCGCTGGCGGCATCAGAGAGGGCCTCCAGGAGGATCAGACGGACCGTGGATTCGACAGCGGCAGTGAGGCGTTCGCTGAGGGCGCGAGCCTCCGGGCCGCCAGCCTCGGCGGCGGTCTCCAGCTGGTGCTGCACCGCCGTGATGTACTGGTTTATCTGCATGACACCATTGTGACGCCATTTTGGTGTCATCACAATGGTATTTCGGAACAACTGACGCCAAGGGGTGTTGCGTCGGCTTGACGCATCCGGCTTCCGCCGTCAGGCTTGAGCAATGAAGTCTTGAGCGCAGCCCCCTCCCAACGGCTGCATCCCGAGTACCCACATGGCTTTCTGCCACCCACTGCGGACTTGCGAGGATTCCTCTTGACTAACCACCTGCACCTTTCCAGCGTTTCCCACGGCTACGGGGACCGCCAACTCCTGAATGCTGTTGACCTGGCCATCCACCACGGCGAACACGTCGCTATTGTCGGCGAAAACGGCGCCGGTAAATCCACCATGCTTCGCTTGCTGGCCGGTGTGGAGACGCCCGACGACGGCACGGCGGGTTTGTCCGGTAACCCCGGCTACCGCGTGGGTTACCTCGCGCAAACCCACGGGTTCTCCGAGTCCCTGACCGTAGGTGACGCCATTGATGCTTCCCTTGGTTCGCTGCGTTCCCTGGAGGCACGTATTGCCGAGCTTGAGTCGGGTTTGGCTGACGCCGATTCGGAGGATTTGGAGCTCTACGGAAGCCTGCAAACGGAGTACCAACTCCGTGAAGGCTACGCTGCCGAATCCCGGGTGGAATCAGCGTTGGACAAGCTGGGGCTGGGAGGCTTGGACCGGCGTCGAACACTGGGGTCTTTGTCCGGCGGCGAGCAGGAGCGGGTAGCGCTGGCCTGTCTTTTGGCCGACCCGGCTGAGGCCTTGCTGCTGGACGAGCCCACCAATCATCTGGATGCGAACGGCACGGCCTGGCTTGAGTCGAGATTGGCGGCGCATCGGGGCACGGTTGTGGTGGTCTCGCACGATCGCGTGCTGCTGCGGAAGGTGGCCAGCACCATCATCGAAGTTGACGCTGACCGGCGGTCCGTAAACCGGTACGGGAACGGATATGAGGGCTACCTCCGCGAAAAGGCGGCCGAGCGTGCCCGCTGGATCCAGGAATACGATCAATGGCTCGACGCCATGGCTGCTGAACGCCACCAGGCTGCCACGGTTGCAGATGGCATGGGCTATGGCCGCAAACGCGACAACGACAAGATGGCGTTCGGATTCAAGACCGGAACCTGGCAAAGCGCCGCGGCCAGTAAGGTCCGTAACGCCCAGGAGCGGCTGCGCAGGCTCGAGGACAACCCGGTGGATCGGCCACCAGTGCCGTTGAAATTGGCAGCACCGTCCCGGGCCGCGGCCGTGGCGGAGATTGCGTCCGCTCCCGCGTTGGAAGCCAGAGGTGTGAGTGTCCCCGGGCGTCTCCAGCCCACCGATCTTAGGGTGGAAACCGGACAGAAAGTGCTCATCACCGGCCCCAACGGCGCTGGCAAGTCCACGCTGCTGTCCGTCCTTGCCCGGACTCTGGAGCCCGCTGCAGGCACTGTGAACGTCAACGGCAAGGTGGGCTATCTGCAACAAGAACTCGAGGTGCCCGCCCGGCCCGGGCTGCGGCTGCTCCCTGCGTTCGCTGCGGGATTGGGCGGCAACATCGACGAACATGCTGAGGGGCTGCTGCGGCTGGGGCTGTTCCGGCCGGCCGAATTCCACGTTCCTGTGGGCGGTTTGTCCGCAGGTCAACAGCGCCGACTTGCCCTTGCCCGGCTCCTCCTGGGTGGATTCGACACCATGATCGTGGACGAGCCAACCAACCATCTGGCCCCGGTGTTGGTGGAGCAGCTGGAAGCGGCTCTTGCTTCCTTTGAGGGCACGGTGGTGATTGTGAGCCACGATCGTGCGTTGGGGGAGTGGTTCGATCGAAGTGCTTCCCACCATGCCCGCCCCGCTGCGGGCACGTGGGTGCGGTACGGGATGCAGGGCGGCGAATTGCAGTAGTCCCCGGGCGGCTTCCCTGCCGGTGAGCTGTTGGCAAAGAGATGGTTACCGCATGGCCCGAAGGTGGAAACACGGCGTCGAGCGTCCTGAAACAGCGGCAATGGATCATGGGAAGGGAACGGCCGAAAGGACTTGTCCCGTGATCATTCAGAATCTCTTCCTGCAGGGCATCTACACCTTTGACGGCGCTGGCCTGGACAAACCGGTGCCCCTCCATGCCGAGCTCTCCCACTTCGTGCCCGATGGCGTTATCAACCAGACGCTCTACTTTCGCGGGGGCAATTCGAGCCCGGAACTGGTCACCGTGGTGCTGATGCGGGACCGCATTCCCATGCGCTATTTCCCCATTGGAGCCAAGAGCGATGTTCATATCCCGCTCAGGGTAGTGGAAGACACCGAGGGCGGATCGGTGATTGAGCTTTTCATCGTGGCTCCCGTGGGAACCAGGGGATATGTGGTGGTGGACCTGGGGATGGTGGAGCACTGATGAGCGTGCTGGTGAAGAAGCGGCTGGTGGTGATCGGCAACGGCACGGCCGGCGCGCGGGCAGTGGAAGAGGTCCTGGCCAGGGGTGGCGCGGATCTTTTCGACATCACGGTGTTCGGCGACGAACCCTATGGGAATTACAACCGGACCAGGCTTGGGCGGGTGCTGTCCGGGAAGGAAAGTGAGGCGGACATCCTCCTCAATTCCTTGCCCTGGTACCAGGAGAACAACATCACACTCCACTCGGGGGTCCGGGTGGAACGCATCGACAAGTTCAGCAAGCACGTCTTCGCCGCCGACGGACGAGTGGTCCAATACCACCATCTGATCATCGCAACCGGCAGCCACCCGTTTCTGCCGCCCATGGCGGGGCTCTACACACCCAGCGGAGCCATCCGCCACGGAGTCTTTACCTTCCGAACCCTGGACGATGCCCGCAGGATGATCACGTTCGCTCAGCAGGAGCACCACCGACGGGCAGCGGTGATTGGCGGGGACTCATTCGCTCTGGAAGCAGCCCGAGGTCTGGAGTCCTGCGGTCTGGAGGTGGAGGTTCTTTCCGGAAGCCGGGTCACCGCGATCCTCGGGGCTGATCGCATCACGGGACTGAGCGTACGCAACGAACCTGAAATCGACTGCCACATGGTGGTGGTCTCCGCAGGCGTCCGACCGAACGTTGACGTCGCCGTCGTTAGTGGTTTGGCGGTTGAGCGCGGAATCGTGGTGGACGACCACCTGAGGGTGATGGACGAGGAGGACATTTACGCTGTGGGCGAGTGCGCCCAGCACCGCGGTGAGGTGTACGGGATGGTGGCGCCCTTGTGGGAGCAGGCCGCCGTGTTGGCCGACCAGATCACGGGCTCGGATCGCAGCTCGATATACCTGGGAACCAGAGCCGCGGCGTAGCCGGAATAAACCTTATCCGCAGCCACCTGTTGCCTGCGTCACGGGCATTCGCGTTAATCCCGTAAGATAGACGGGTTGCGCGAAGCTTCGGCGTTCTGCGTCCTTTGTCACACTTCGTGCCCTCCAAAGAGGGAAAGATCGAATTTTGTGTGCCAAAGCCGCCTGTGTCCCGGCACTGGCGTAACACCTACAGCAACACCCCAACCCACAAGGAACAGCTGTGCCGCAAAGTACTCCCACAGATCTCCAGAGCCCCAAGGCCTCATCTGCAGCCTCGGACTCCAACCTCAGCGCCGAGGGATATCAGAAGACCCTGAGCCGCCGTCACGTCACCATGATCGCCATGGGTGGCGCTATTGGCGTCGGCCTCTTCATGGGCGCCGGTGGCCGCCTGGCCTCCACCGGCCCGGCCCTGATCTTCTCCTACGCCATTGCCGGCGTCATCGCATACCTGCTGATGCGCGCCCTCGGCGAACTCATCATGTACCGCCAGACCTCCGGCTCGTTCGTAAGCTACGCCGGCGAAATGTTCGGCAAGAAGGGCGCCTTCCTTTCCGGCTGGATGTACTTCATCAACTGGGCCATGACAGGCATTGCTGAGCTGATCGCAATCGGCCTGTACTTCCAGTTCTTCTTCCCCAACGTGCCCATTGAACTGTCCGCCATTGCCGCATTGGTGCTGCTGGTGGCCGTGAACCTGTTCAGCGTCAAGGCGTTCGGCGAATTCGAATTCTGGGCATCCTGCCTCAAGGTCGCGGCAATCGTGATCTTCCTGGCTGTTGGCACATTCATGGTGGTCACCAACGCCAAGGTGGGCGACGGAAACGCGTCTGTGGCCAACCTCTTCCACGAAGACGGTGGCATGTTCCCCAAGGGCGGCCTGGTGATGATCCTGGTCCTCAACGCCGTGATCTTCGCTTACAACGCCATCGAGCTCGTCGGCATTACTGCTGGTGAGATGGAAAACCCGGAACGCGAAGTTCCCAAGGCGATCCGCGCCGTCGTGATCCGTATTGTGGTCTTCTACGTCGGTTCGGTGACGCTGCTGGCTATGCTGCTGCCGTCCGACCAGTACGTGGCAGGCACCTCGCCGTTCGTTACCGTGTTCGGCCAGATGGGCCTCGGCTGGATGGGTGACGTCATGAACATGATCGTCATCACCGCCGCGCTGTCCTCCTGCAACTCGGGCCTGTACTCGATCGGCCGCATCTTCCGCACCATGGCCAACAACGGCCACGCTCCGCAATGGCTCACCAAGATGTCCACACGCCACGTGCCGTACGCGGCCATCCTGGCCATCGGTGGCGTGTACCTGGTGGGAATTCTCCTCAACATCTGGCTGGGCGGCTCGCATGCGTTCGACCTCGCACTGAACACCGCGTCCATCGGCGTGATCTTCACCTGGGGCTCCATCTTCGCGAGCCAGATTGCCCTGCGAAAGAAGCGCGGCAACGTCTCCAGCCTGCCGATGCCCGGTTCGCCGTGGACCAGCTGGCTCGGCCTCATTGCGCTGCTGGCCATCACCGTGCTGATCGGTTTCGATTCCATGACGGACAAGGAGACCGGCGAGGTCTTCCTCCTGGGCCTGTGGACCCTTGCCACGATCCCGTTCTTCGCATTGGTGCTGTGGCTCGGATGGCAGAAGGTCAAGAACAACGAGCCCAAAAGCGAGTTGTTCAGCTAAGGCTCCAAACGCTTTAGACGCTTCAAACGTACGACGGCGCGTGCCTCCTTTCGGGGGCACGC